>NZ_JAOWIB010000104.1:0-59007 GCF_030332325.1 Citrobacter sp. Cs237
GGCGCGGACCTGACGCTTTCCGGCACCACCACAAACGTGGAAGCCGGCCAGAACGTCACCGTCACCTTTGGCGGCAAAACATATACCGCCAGCGTTGACAGTAACGGAGCATGGACGCTGGTCGTCCCGGATGCGGATTTATCCACCCTGACTGACGGCAGCGCCCGCGTGGAGGCCAGCGTCAGCAATGTGGCAGGTAACAGCGCATCGGCCACCCGCGACTACAGCATCGACACCGATGCGCCGGTTATCTCCATCAACACGATCTCCGCGGATGACGTACTGAACGCGGCGGAACAGCAGCAGCCGCTGACCGTGCAGGGCAACACCAGCGCAGAAGCGGGGCAGACCGTAACGGTAACGCTGAATGGCGCTAATTACACCGCGCAGGTGCAGGCGAACGGCACCTGGAGCGTCACCGTGCCTGCCACCGATCTGGCCGGGTTAAGCAACGGTCCGCTGACGGTTTCCGCTGTTGTCAGCGACAAGGCGGGAAATGAAAGCCAGGCTGCCCATAATCTGACGGTGGATGCCAGCGCGCCGGTTATTACCGTCAATACGGTGGCGGGCGACAACATCATCAACAGTGGCGAGCAACGAGCCGGACAGACCCTCAGCGGCACCACAACTGCCGAACCGGGACAGACGGTAACCCTGACCTTTAACGGGCACACGTATCAGACGACGGTAGATACCAGCGGCAACTGGTCGCTATTCGTCCCGGCGGGCGATTTTACCGGCCTGGCGGACGGTAACTATGTCATCTCCGTCACCGTTAACGACGCGGCGGGTAATGCAGGTAACGTCACGCACAACGTTATCCTGAACGGTGATGTGCCGACTATCGCCATTGATGCCATCAGCACCGATGATGTGATCAATGCCGCAGAGCAAGGTGCTCCGTTGACTCTCAGCGGTACGACGGACGCGCCTGCCGGTCAGACGGTGACCATCACGCTTAACGGCAATCGCTATACCGCGGTGGTCGACAGCAACGGACAGTGGAGCTGCGTAGTGAGCAGCGTCGACGTCGCCGCGCTGGCGGACGGCACGGCGTATACGGTGAATGCGCAGGTCAGCAATACCATTGGCAACAGCGCCAGCGCCGATCGGGTAATGAACGTCGATCTGACCGCGCCAGTCCAGATCATCAACATTGATGCCGTGCAGGGCGACAGCGGCCTGAGCGGCAGCGACTTCATTACTAACAGCAATCTGGTGGTACTGGACGGCTCGCTCAGCGCATCGCTCGCCAATGGCGAAACCGCGCAGATCAGTCTTGATGGCGGGACAACCTGGATCGATCTGTTGGTGAACGGCACACAGTGGTCTTACGCCGACGGTCGTAGCCTGGCGGACGGCGGTTATCTGTACATTGTGCGAGTGATTGATGCGGCGGGTAACGTCGGATCGGTCGACAGTCAGTCGGTGCGGGTAGACACCACGCCGCCAGCCGTAACGCTGATCTCCGTTGATGCGATCACCCAGGATACTGGGCTGTCGACAAGCGATTACATTACGCATGACAACCAGATTTCCCTGCAAGGCTCGCTGAACGCGGCGATCGCCAGCGGTGAACATGTGCAGATCAGCCTTGATGGCGGCAACACCTGGACTGACGTCAGCGTCAGCGGACTGAGTTGGTCGTTTGCCGATGGGCGCACGCTCGCCGACGGCGATTATATTTATCAGCTGCGCGTGATCGACCAGGCGGGTAACGTCAGCGCGACCACCAGCCAGACGGTGACCGTGGATACTCTGGTACCGGACGCGACGAAAACCATCGTTTTTGACAGCATTACGGACGACAGTGGTCTGAGCAGTAGTGACTTTATTACGAAAGACACCTCGCTCAGTCTGCAGGGATCGCTGGGCGCGACGCTGGCGCCGGGCGAGATCGTCCAGATCAGCCTCGATGGCGGCGCCACCTGGCAGAACGTTACAGTGATTGGCAATAGCTGGTCGTTTGCCGATGGGCGTACGCTGGGCGAAGGCGTTCATGATTACTGGGTCCGCGTGATCGACACCGCCGGAAACATTGGCGCGACCGCGCACCAGCAGGTGTCCGTCGATCTGACCCCGCCGGACAGCGCGATCACGGTCAGCGTCGACAGTATCTCTACGGATACCGGTTACAGCAGCAGCGACTTCCTGACCAACGATACCTCGCTGACCCTCAGCGGCTCCCTTGGCGCGCCGCTTGCCGCAGGCGATCGCGTACAGATTAGCGTCGATAACGGCCTGACCTGGCATGATGTCGTGACGAACGGCAACAGTTGGCATTATGTCGATTCGCGCACGCTGCCGGAAGGCGATCAGACTTACCAGGTCCGCGTTGTCGATGTGGCGGGCAACGTGGGCGCGACAACGAACCAGGTTGTCACCGTCGATCTGACCGCATCCACCAACGCGGCGAATATCCACAGTTATACCGACGACGTTGCCTCTTCACGCGGCGAGTTCGCGGCAGGCACCACAACCGACGATCGTATGCCGGTGCTGAACGGCACGCTGACGACGGGTCTGCTGACCGGGGAAATGGTGCGTATTTACCGCGCCGACGGCACACTGGTCGGCGAAGCGGACGTCAACGGCACCGACTGGACGTTCCAGTTGAACGAACCGTTGGTTGACGGCGAAAAAGGGGAGTTCTATGCGGTTGTCGTCGATGCCGCTGGCAACGAAGGCGCGCAGTCGCCGGTATTTGATTTCACTGTCGACCTCAAAATGTATGCCGATACCCAGAATACGCTGGATACCACGCCGATTATTACAGGGCGCGTGGACTTTGAAATCCTGCCGGGCGAATACGTGGAGGTGACGATCAATAACGTCGTGTACAGCTCACGCAACGGCGCGGTGGTCATTGACCCGAAAAACAGCACCTGGTACGTGCAGCTCCCGGACAGCGACGTGCTGGCGCTGGGCACTTACGACGTGAAGGCCGCGCTGTTTAAAGCCGATGGCACGGAGATTACCCATGACGACACCACCGGTGAACTGACGGTTTCGCCAACGCCGTCCATCACCTTTACGTCATCCGCGGCCTCTTCGGAAGATACCGGTACCGCGCTAACCCTGGGCGAAGATGGGACGTGGCGTATCCTCAGTAACTCGACGGTCTTTACCCAGAACGCGACAGATTCGACTACCCTGGGCTCGTTTGACTCGGTGGCGATCAGCGGACCAGATCGTCAGCAGCAGTCGTCGTTTATCGATTTCGACCGCGATGGCCTGATGGATATTCTCGGCGCGGACACCAGCTATGCCAACGGACAGCAGTCGTTCAAATACAACGCCGACGGCAGCTATACCGCCTTCCAGGTGGGCGCTTATGGCGTGTCGGGCCAGACTAACGATCCGAACGGCAACGTCTACGGCTGGTACGGCGGCGCAATGGGGATCGATATCAACGGCGACGGCTATGTGGATATGGTCTACGGCGATGAAACGCCGAACGACTCTGAAGGACGGGGCGGCTATGACTCCGGGTTTGTACTCAACACCGACGGCACCGTGATGGGGTTTGATAAGACCGGCGCTTATGTCTATACCAACAACTCGCAGGACGGCGTGGCTTCGACCAATGGCGGTAACCCGACGCCGGACCGTGAAGTATCGGGCGTTGACCTGAACAACGACGGTTACGTGGACATTACCTATCACGCAACCTCAGGCACCAGTACGACTTCGGCCGGAGGCACCAGTAGCTCCAACTCCCGTCTGGCGATCGTAACCAACGGCGTGGATGCTAACGGCAATATGACGCTGACCAATACCCAACTGATCACGGATGTGTTCAACGGGGATAACGCATCCGATAACCATTACACCACGCTAACCTGGTCCGATCTGAATGGCGATGGCTATATGGATCTGTTTGTTGCCGGGTTGACCGCCAAAGGCGGCGCCACCAGCGCCATCTTCTATAACGACGGCACCGGCAAACTCACCGCGGCGGCCAACGGCGCGGGCGTAGGGTCAAACGTGCAGACGCTGGGCGACAGCGTGAACAGTATGTCCTCGCTGGCGGTGGACTGGAACGGCGATGGCCGGATGGATCTGATCGAAATCGCCGGAGCGGCGGGATCGACCATCGCCACCAATACCAGCAACGTGGGGCTGCTGTGGACCAACAACGGCGTGAACGGCAGCAACCAGGTTGACTGGTCTTCTCAGACTTTGCTAACCGGCGCGAACCAGGGCAGCACCAACATCACCACTGGCGCGTTGACGCTGGACCTGGATTATGACGGCGACAAGGATCTGGTGGTATTCCGCGCCGCGGGCGGTAAAACGGAATACATCGAGAACACCAGCACCATCAGCAACGGCACGAGCATGATTTTGCGTATTGTCGATGCCAACGGGATTAACGCCTTCTATGGCAATACCGTGCTGTTGGTGGATGAGAGCACCGGCAAGGTGGTCAGCTCGCAGGTGATTAACCCGCAGGGCGGTGTGAACATGAACGACTCGTCTGGTCTGGTCTACTTCTACGGTCTGGACGCCAGTAAGTCGTACAGCGCGGTGCTGCTGGCGAACGGTCAGGATTACGGCGGCGTGTCGTCGGCGACGTTTGACGCTTCCGGCGTAGTGAACACGGTTGAAAACGTCAACGCTTCCTGGGGCGGCCTGACGGCGGTGGAGAAGAACCATGCGTACGTCCTGACAGCGGAAGACGGCGCGTCAGCGACGAATAGCGCACTGGCGGCGACCGACGGCAGCAATACCGTGGGAATTGTGGGTACCGGCTACAACGATACGCTGAACGCTACCGCGGGCACCCATATCTATAACGGCGGCGGCGGTAGTCGCGTCGTGTCGGATGTGGACGTCTGGACCGCACAGGGTGGGATGGATATGGTGGATTACACGCTGGCGGGCAGCGCTGCGCTGAACATCGATCTCAGCAACGGCGCGATGCAGAACACCGGTTTTGGTCAGGCACAGTTCGTCAACATTGAAGGGATTGCCGGAGGCAACGGTGACGATGTCTTTACCGGCAGCACCGGCGAAAACGTCTTCAACGGGCGCGGCGGTAACGATACTTTCAATATTGGCAACGGCGGACACGATACCCTGTTGTACAAGCTGATCAACGCCTCAGACGCCGCTGGCGGCAACGGCAGCGACGTGGTCAACGGCTTTACCGTCGGCACCTGGGAAGGGACGGCGGATACCGATCGTATCGACCTGCGCGAACTGTTATCCGGCAGCGGCTACACCGGCAGCGGGTCAGCCACCTACGTCAACAGCGTCGCGACGCTGGATGCCCAGGCGGGGAATATCGAAGACTACGTCCGCGTGGTGCAGAACGGCAGCAACACCGAAATTCATGTGGATCTTGACGGTGCGGGCGGGGTCTCCGCCTCCACCACCGTGGTCACCCTGAACGGCGTACAAACCGACCTCGCCACCCTGCTGGCAAACCATCAGTTGGTGATTATGTAATAACCGACGTCCGGGGGAATCGCTTCCCCCGGCACACTTCGCGGTAAGTACGCACTAGACTAAAAAATGAACAGCGCAGAGTGGATAACAGGTTTATCGCGCTGCGGCAGAAACGAGTATGAGCACACAATCCGTTATTCCTCACGCAATTCCGTTACGGCGCAATGTCGCAGAACAGGAACAGAATGCTATGAACACGCAGTCGCAATATGAACCCTGGTTACAGGCTATGATCGGCGTGGCGCAACATTATCGTCTCGACTACTCGCAGGAGCATGTTCGGGTGTCGATAAACTATGAAACTGACTCCCCGCGCGAGCTGGTGTTAAAAGATATGGCGCGCCAACTGGGACTGGGTTTGCGCAGGGTCGCAGCGAAAGTCTCGCATCTCGATCCGTGGCGTCTGCCGCTGATTGCGGAATTTAGCGAAGGGCAAATCGCCGTCATTACCCGCATGGACAACGACGGGAATATCAGCCTGCAGTTCAGCGGCGATGAAGGGCTGGAAACTGTATTACCGCGCGATGAATTAAGCGCGCGACTGAAAGCGTTATTTATTTTACGTCCGCTGGAATCCACGCCTGACGCGCGCGTTGATGATTACATTAAGCCGTATAAGAAAAACTGGTTCTGGCAGTTGGCGTTAAAAGACTGGCCTCGCTATATCGACATTATGGTGGTTGCGCTGGTGGCGAACGTGCTGGCGCTCTCTGGCATGATTTTTTCGATGCAGGTTTACGACCGCGTAGTGCCCTCGCAGTCTGAAACTACCCTGTGGGTGCTGTTTGGCGGGGTAATGCTGGCGATCCTGTTTGAATTTATTATGCGTATGCTGCGCGTCTATATTTCTGACGTGGTGGGCAAGCGGGCCGACTTGCGTATTTCAGAACGCATTTTTGCTCATGCGATGCGGATTAAGAACGGCGCGCGATCCAAATCCACCGGATCGTTTATTGCCCAGATCCGCGAACTGGAGTCGGTGCGTGAGCTGATCACCTCAACCACCATCGCCGCGCTCTCCGATCTACCCTTCTTCCTGCTGTTTGTCTTCATTTTATGGATGATTGGCGGTCCGCTGGTGCTGGTGGTGCTGATGGCGGTTCCGCTGCTGCTGATCCCCGGCCTGCTGGTGCAGCGTCCGCTGGGGCGGCTGTCCAGCGAGGGGATGCGCGAGTCGGCTATCCGTAACGCCACGCTGGTGGAAGCGGTACAGGGCATTGAAGATATCAAACTGATGCGCGCCGAACAGCGTTTTCAGAACCAGTGGAACAACACCAACTTTGTCGCCGCTGATGTCGGCATGCGCCAGCGCTGGCTGACCAGTCTGTTGCTGACCTGGACCCAGGAAGTGCAGTCCATTGTCTATGCGGTGGTGTTGCTGATTGGCTGTTATCTGGTCATTGCTGGTGATATGACCACGGGCGCGCTGGTCGGGACCTCGATTCTGGCCTCGCGCACTATCGCGCCACTGTCGCAAATCTCCGGTGTGTTGTCGCGCTGGCAGTCGGCGAAGGTGGCGTTACAGGGGCTGGATGAGCTGATGCAGCGTCCGGTTGATGAGCCGCAGCAGGGCAAGAAAGTACATAAAGCGCACCTGCGCGGGCATTATCAACTGGAAAACGTCGCGTTTTACTACGACGAAGAAGAGAAAGTTAACGTGCTGACGGTGCCTTCGCTGAATATCAACGCCGGGGAGCGCGTGGCGCTGCTCGGTCGCAACGGCTCGGGCAAAAGTACGCTGCTGCAGGTGCTGGCGGGTATGCAGGAACCGCAGCAGGGGTCGGTGCTGCTCGACAATATCGCGCTCAATCACCTTGACCCGGCGGATCTGCGCCGCGATATGCAGTTGCTGAGCCAGCAGGCGCGCCTGTTCTTTGGCTCCATCCACGACAATATTACGCTCGGTAACCCCACGGCGACCGATGACGATATCCAGCAGGCGCTGGCGATCAGCGGCGCGCTCGAATTTGTGCGCAAGCAGAAAACCGGGCTGAACTATGTGATCAGCGAAGGCGGCGCCGGACTGTCGGGCGGACAACGTCAGGCGTTGCTGTTGGCGCGCGCGCTGCTGACGTCGCCGAATATTTTACTGCTGGATGAGCCCACTGCCTGGCTGGATGAAATTGGCGAGAGCCAGTTTATTCAGCACCTGAAGAACTGGCTGGGCAATACGCGAACGATGGTGGTGGCGACGCACCGTTTGCCGATCCTTGAACTGGTGGATCGCATTATCGTGCTCGATAACGGACGTATTGTCATGGACGGCCCGCGTGACGCCATTTTGCATAAACACGGTATGACGCCGCCGACGACAGGCAATGTTACCCGGATGCCGTCGAACAACTCAGGGAGAGCGTAAAATGCGCGATGTAAACCGTTTTAACAGTCGCCTAAGCGAGCCAAAACTGCCGCGCTCTTCCCTGATCGTCTGGTTCCTGTTTGCCCTGCTGGCGGCGTTTGTCGCCTGGGCGAGCTACTTTCATCTGGATGAAGTAACCACCGGCAGCGGCAAAGTGGTGCCATCGTCCCACGAGCAGGAGATCCAGTCGCTGGAAGGCGGCATTATCTACAAACTGCACGTGCGTGAAGGCGACATTGTGGAAAAAGGGCAAGTCCTGGCGCAGCTCGACCGGACGAAAACCGAGTCCGGCGTGCAGGAGAGCGAATCGAAACTGCATGCGGCGCTGGCGACCTCGGCGCGTTTAACGGCGGAAGTGAACGGCACCGAGCCGGTATTCCCGCCGGAGCTGAACAACGAGACGGCGCTGATAAACCAGGAGCGCGCGTTGTTTCTGTCCCGACGTGAAAGCCTGGAAAAAGGGATCCAGGGGCTGAAGCAGGGCATCGCGCTGATTGACGGCGAGCTGGCGCTCACCCAACCGCTGATCAAACAGGGCGCAGCCAGCCAGGTGGAAGTGCTGCGCCTGCGCCGGCAAAAGAATGAGATGGAAAATAAGATCGCCGAGCTGCAAACCCAGTATTACGTGCGCGCCCGTGAAGAGCTGGCGAAGGCCAACGCTGAAATCGAGACCGAGCGGTCAGTGATGCGCGGGCGGGAAGATTCGCTGACCCGCCTGACCTTTACCGCCCCCGTACGCGGCATTGTGAAAGATATTGACGTCACGACCGTGGGCGGTGTGATCGCCCCAGGCGGCAAGCTGATGAGCCTGGTGCCGTTAGACGATCAGATCCTGATTGAAACGAAAATCCTGCCGCGCGATGTTGCGTTTATCCATCCGGGGCAGGAAGCGATGGTAAAGATTACCGCTTACGATTACTCCATTTATGGCGGCATCAACGGCGTGGTGACGCTCATTTCGCCGGATACGATTCAGGATGAAGTCAAACGCGATCTCTACTATTACCGGGTTTACATTCGCACCAACAGCAATCAGTTAATTAATAAACAGAAAAAAGCCTTTCCGGTGTTTCCCGGCATGATTGCCACTGTGGATATCAAAACCGGCAATAAAACGGTGCTGGAGTATCTGCTGAAACCGCTGAACAAGGCGAAAGAAGCCATGCGGGAGCGATAACGACAGCCCGCAGTGGACAACGGTCCGCCGGGGAATTTCAGGGCGGACCAGCAGTTTTTTTATGTCAATGCCACTCCGCAGAGAGATGTACAGGCAAACGCGTAAAAATTCCTGTACAACGAGGGCGGTTATTTGTGCGCTTCATCAGATTCTTACCAAAAATTGGCAAATGTGTCTCTTGAAAATTGACTTAAATCAAACTGAAGGCACTTAATTTGCGTCCTTAAAAAATGTTGCCGTTTACGTCTTGTTTACCTTTCCAGTGCGACAAGCAGCAGTGGTAAGACGTCCGGGGGCAGAATATTGTGAGGCTCACTACAAAAATGATGGCGTAAGCATCGTTTAAGTCCCTCTAAAAACTCCGGTTATTCCGCGCAATGTAAACATTTATTTGAGGAGTAACTTATTGGCGAACAGGAATTTTCCACTATCGATCCACATTTTATCCATGTCAATTTACACCAGGCCGACGTGGAATAAAGGTCAGGGTGTAAAGGAATCGTGACGAAATAAAGGTTGCCAGTCTTCCCTTTCATTTGAAATAGCGTTCCATTTTGAGGCGATTTATTAACAATTAAATTACGTGACTGATGAATTTTTGTGCGTTGACTTGTTTTTCCGCTAACTGCATATTCCTCTCCTGTTAAGACCACCCGCTTTCAGGAGATGACAATGCCTTCTCGCGATTATCCCGATCAACGCAAAGCCAGAGGCACGCGTTCTAAAAATATGGTTCTGTTGAGCGCCCGCGTAGAGTCAACCCTTTGGGACTATGTCCGTGCGCTGGCGCTGGAAACGCGGAAAAGTAAGCAGGATATTATTGCCGAAGCGTTAATGCTTCACCGCACCGTCCACGAAGACGATCTTAAGCACGGCGCGGAAAATTAAGCGCAGGTTTTCAGACGTTGCCTTTGCCGCTCTGCCGTTCCGTGGACTGTATTAGCGCTTTTACAAGGGGCCTGACCCTGGCCGTCGTGATGATAACGATAATGATGTGGGGATGTACCGTCATCATATTTCCTTCGCCGATTATCACCACCCATAAAATAATTACGGATTTATTCTTTCGGAACTTCTGGAATGGCTTCATCGCGTTTCGAAAATAATCCAGGCCCGCTTTTTATGACTCCGGTGATTATTTTGCGCGGCAGCGTAATAAGCGCTTTTGTTGATAAAGCTGGGCGACACTGATTAATGCGGCAATCATTAGCGCCAGCGCGCCGCAGAGCGTTGCGCGGGTAATGGCCTCTGTTCCGCTGGCGAAAAAGGTGGTTAATAGCGGGCCGAGGATCTGCCCAATACCGTAAGTCAGCGTGACAAAGCCCAACAGATTGAGATTCCCGGGCACGCTCAGCTGACGGGCGAGGGTCATCACCAGCGAAGTGGTGCCCATAAAGGTCGCGCCAAAACCAATACTGCTGAGCACCAGCAGCGTCGGCGAGCCGCTGGCGAGGGTGAGGAGCACGCAGGCACCCTGAATCACCAGGTTTGCCGTCAGGCATTGCAGAACGCCCCAGCGTTTTGCGGCCCATAGCCAGCCGAAGCAGCCCGGCACAATCGAAAGGCCCACCAGCGTCCACAGGTGTACCGTTAAAAGCGGCGACCCCGCGTCTTTAGCCATCAACGGCAGATAGGTGGCAACAATAATGTAGCCGAACCCGGCAAGGCCATAGAGTATCGCCAGTAACCACCAGCGCATTGGCTGATGCTTTGCCTTAGCCAGTGGCGCGGGCGGTATCGCATGAGCGCGGGAAGGCAGCAGCAGCGCGAGCAAAACCACCAGCAGGCCGGAGAAGGCGGCGGCCCCTGTCCACAGGGTCTGCGAGGTGAGCGCCAGTTGAAGCCCGGCGATAACATACTCATTGCCCAGCGCGATGCCCACGCCGACCCCGGAAAACAGCGAGGCCACAACGAACGGATGACGGGTATGTTGCAGGATCAGCGTCGAGCCAAAAATCAGCATTCCGGCGCTGGCGACCCCGGCGAGAAAACGCGCCAGCATCACGCCGACCGGATGTGTCAGCGCCGCCATCGCCAGAATCAATATGCCGGTGGCGACGGCAGAGGTGAACAGCAGCGGGCGTAACCGTCCCGGCAGATGGAACAGACCAAAAGAGAACAGCAGGCTTCCCACCAGATAGCCCGCATAGTTGACGCTGGCGATCCACGACAGTTCGCTAAAACTAAAGCGTCCTTCAGCCAGCAGTACTGGCAGCATAGGCGTATACAAAAAGCGGCCTATGCCCATGCCGAGCGCTAAAACCATCATGCCAAACAGAGCGGTGCTAAAAGAAAAACGGTCAGCGAGATGATGCGGTTGTTGGCTCATGCCGTACCCTGTGTGATGATTCGCGTGGTAAGAGTGAGAGTAACAAATTTTTAACAACCGGGTAAGGCATAATGTGAATTTAGTGTGCAGGCACTGGCGTAAAGCGGTAAAACAGATTCGGTTCGCTGACGATAAAGATCGTGCCCTGGTTGTCCATCGCAATCCCTTCCGCCTGCTGGAGAGTCTTTGCCAGCCCGTGGTGGCCTCCAGTCAACGACAGGGAGCCAATCACGTCGCCGTCCCGCGTCACCTCTTTTAGCGTTCGTGACTCATGAGAAAGGATCAACAAGGTATTATTTTGTGAATTAAACTCTGCGCCGGAAATGTCTTTTACCGCCAGATTGCGCTGCAGCGCGAGATCCCGGCTAATCGAGAGCTCATCGTTACGCAGTAATCCCCGAACCGTGTAAATCTCAATCGGTTTACGCTCCTTAAAGAACCAGAAGGTACGATCGTTTTGTGACCAGGCCAGTCCTTCAAAACCGCGGTTGGTCGGCGTGTCATGCACAGCGAACTGCACTTTTTTGACGATTTTCACCTCTGAGCGCTCATTTACGGTGATCACGTAAATGGTGTAGTTTTTCTCATCGCTCACCACGAAGGTGTCGTCGCCGACGTATTCGATCGTTTCCATATCTTGCACAAAATCGAGCGGGATGGTGCGCAATAAGTCACCATCTTTGGTCAGCTCAACAAGGGTGGCGGGTCTGTTCAGGGTGCTGAACAGGGTGTCGCTTTTTTCCGACCAGGTGAGCGAAGAGATGTTGTTGCTAATGCCAGCAATTTCTTTGCCATCAATCGTGGCGCGATAGTGCTGTAGAGAAGAGTCCGGACGTTCGGCATCGGCCATCGCCCCGGTAAGGAGCGTGTAGCCCATTGCGGCGATAACCCCTGTAAACACGACAAACCCGGCCACGGGGCGTTTTAACAGCCAGACAATCCTTTTCATAAGCGATCTTTCCCTGAACGACGAACAGACGTCCAGTATTAGACAGAGATCTTAACGACTTCTTAACCGTCAAACGGATCGCTTTGAGACGGCATCGCTAGAGGATCTTTTTCAGATCCATCTCCTCCTGAATCCGTTCATTCCACGCAAGGTGAGTGCGGATCGCCTCTTCAATGCCGGCGTTGTAGAAGGCGGGGCCCAATTTATCGATAATAAAATCGATAAAAAACTCAGCGTCGAACTGCTCCAGGTGGAGATCGAACTGATCGCGGCAGTAGCGCTCCAGCTCGTCGCGCAAGCGCTCGCGCTCCGCTGCGGAAAGAGTGAGATCAGCCATAGTATTTCCTTAAAAGCCCATCAGGGCCGGGGCGTGGGATAACAGATAAAGCACCAGCCCAATGGTACCACCGACCAGGGTGCCGTTGACGCGGATAAACTGCAAATCTTTGCCGATATTCAGTTCAATCTGCCGCGACATATCGCGCGGGTCCCAGCTTTTTACCGTGTCGCTGATGTGGCGGGTCAGAAAGCTGGCGAACTCTGGGGCAACCCGATGCGCAGCCTGTTCCAGATGGCCATTAAGCGACGCGCGCAGCGCATCGTCGGCAATCAGCGTTTCGCCAAACCACTGGCCAGCGTTGGCGATCCGCTGTTTGACGCGCGAATCGTCGGCGTTGATATCGTTCTTCAGCCACTGGCGCAGATCCGCCCACAGCTCGCCCAGATAGCGGTTAAAGGCTTCATCTTCCTTCAGGTACTCTTTAATGCTTTCGGCGCGATCCGCCATTTCCGGATCGTTTTTCAGCTTATCGATAAGTTTGAATGTGGCGCGATCGAAAGCATGGCGGATCTGGTGAGCGCGATCCTGGCTGATATCATCCAGTAGCGAATTCACCGCGTCAGAAACCAGTTCGGCGCTGTGCTCGCCGAGCCATTCGGTCGGCAGAATTTTCGCTTTCAGCGGATGCTCGGTTTCCAGCCAGCGCACGATCTGCTGGGCGATAAACCGGCGTGAGCTGTCGCGTTGCAGCAGGGCGATAAGCTGGGCGATCAGCGTGTCGAGCAGCACCTGGTGACGATCGTTTTTGGTCATGCTTTCCAGCATCAGGGCGCTGGTACCGGAGAGATCCACCTTGTCGATGGCTTTATGTACCGCGCGTTTCAGCAGGCGCTGAATGCGGGCGTCGTCGGTCAGTTCCAGAAAACCGCTCATGATCTGCAATAAATGCAGGCCGACCCGCTGGGCATTGTCCGGCTGGCTAAACCACTTGCCGATTAACAGCGCCGGTTCGTGGCGGCGGATCAACGCCACCAGCGACTGAGTATCGAGGAATTTTTCCTGGACGAACTGGCCGAGATTCTCGCCAATGCGATCTTTATTGCGTGGGATGATTGCCGTATGGCGCGAGATAAACGGCAGCGGCACGCGGCGAAACAGCGCCACGACCGCGAACCAGTCCGCCAGCGCGCCGACCATCGCCGCTTCGGCAATGGCCTTGATTCCGCTAACCCAGAAACCGGGAGGCAGAAAAAGCGTGACCACAAAAGTGCTGGCGGCGATCAGCAGCAACGAGAGCGCCAGCAGTTTGGCGCGTTTAAGTTCAGCGATTTTATTCATACGCTTAAGGATAGAGGCAGACAGTGGGATTGTGCAACGCGTACTCAGCCCGGGATCCAGTTGTCCCAGGCCGGAAGAGCGCCGAGTTCCGCCACCAGAAAATCGATAAACGATCGTACCTTTGGGTTACTGTATTTGCTGGGGAAATAAAGCGCGTACAGGGTGTGCGTTTCGCAGGCGATCGTACCGTCGAGCATCAGCGGGGTGATCTCTTCTTTCTGGATATGATCGCCAATCAGGTAGGTGGGCAGATACGCCACGCCCTGATCTTCCAGCACCGATTTCAGCAGCACCAGACTGCTGTTGGCCTGAATCGGCATATGCAGTTTGAGCTGATGCAGCCGATCCTGCTCGTCGGCGACCTTTACGGTTGGCGTCAGGCCGGGGTAAACCAGACAGTCATGATCCACCAGATCGGCGCGCCGCAGCGGCATCCCTTTTTTGGCGAGATAGCCCGGTGAGGCGCACCAGGCCCAGCGGATCGGCACCAGCTTGCGCATCGCATAGTTTTGCGGCGGTGCGGTGGAGATGCGCAGCGCAATATCAAAGTCAGTATCGTTCAGGTTGATGAAATTATCGTTGAGATCGATATACAGATTCACGTCGGGAAACTGGGTGCGGTATTTATCCACCAGATTGACCAGCCGGGAATAACCAAAGGCAATAGAGCAGGTAATGCGTAATTCCCCCTGAGGATTGTGATAATAGCCAGAGGTGGTATTCAACGTTTCATCAAATTCTTTCAGTAATTTATTTGCGCGATTAAATAAATAGTGTCCTGCGTCGGTCAGGGTAATACTGCGGGTGGTGCGCTTAATTAAGGTCGTTCCTAATGTATCTTCCATTGCCGCCAGACTTTTACTTACCGCCGACGGCGAAACGTTAAGCTGCGCCGCCGCTTCAGATAAGCCGCCACAGTCGACAATCCGGACAAAAAACTCTAAATGCTTGAGTGAAATGGGCGCGCTCATTGTTTCCTTTTATTCACAAGTGATTTGCAAAAACGGTACGAATATGCCGTTACATTCCTTTCTGAAACATGCAACTATTGAATCACAGGAAACAACGTGCTGACAAAATGAAAAAATAACAACTTAAGTGAGTCAGGTCACAAAATAATAAGGAGGAAAAATCGGAACCCCATCAAATTGTGAATTTACTCTCATTTTATATTCTATTTTAATGAAAGGTGCCTCGTATGTGGTCACGACTCGAACCCTATAAATCGTCAATTATCTTATTAATCGCACTGGTGGCCGGCGGCGTATTCGGTATTTATGCCCCCGCGGTTGCCAGTCAACTTCAGCCAATAGGTCAGATTTTCCTGAACCTGCTGTTTATGATTATTGTTCCGCTGGTTGGCATTAGCGTGATGTCTTCTATTGCCAGCATGACCGACCTGAAGCGTCTGGGGCGCATTATGGCGGTTATTTTTATCGTCTCTATTGCGATGGCGTTTATACCCGCGGCAGGGATCGTCGCTCTGGCGCTGTGGTACAACCCGGCGCAGGGCGTCACTATCGATCTGTCCCAGTCCGTGCAGGCGGGCAGCGGCAAGATGGATTTTGTCAGTATGATCACCACCAATGATTTTATCGGCCTGTTTTCCAAGTCGAATATTCTGGCGTTGATCGTCATGGCGATCGTTGCCGGGATCGCTATCGGTCAGTCGGAGCAGGCCGGTAAGCGCATCGCGTCGCTGCTGGAAGACGCCAACACGGTGATCATGAAGATCGTGTCGATCATTATGAAGGTCGCGCCGGTCGGGCTTGGCTGCTACTTCGCGGCGACGATGGCCAGCCAGGACGCCGACTTGCTGCTGACCTTCGCCCGGGCAATTGGCCTGTTTATGGTCGCCACCCTGGTGTATTACGTCTTTGGCTCAATACTCTATTCGTACATCGGCGGGGGCGTTCCGGCGGTAAAAGCCTTCTGGCGCCACGCCATTGAGCCTTCCGTGACCGCGCTGGGCACCTGTTCCTCGCTGGGCACGTTACCGGTGACCCTGCGCGCGGGCAAGGCGATGGGCATTAATCCGGAAATTGTTGATGTCTCCGTGCCGCTGTTGGTCAACCTGAACAAGGGCGGCGTGGCGATGATTGCGGCGCTGAAGATTGTCTTTATCTATTCAGTACTGGGGATGGAATTTACCACCGAGACCTTCTTTTTGACCATGCTGATTGCCGTGCTGTCGGCGATTATCGTTGGCGGCGTGCCGGGTGGGGCGTTTCTCGGCGAGATCTTTATCGTCACCACGCTGGGACTGCCGATGGAGGCAATTCCGATGCTGGTGGTGCTTGGTACCATTACCGATGCTCCGGCAACGCTGATTAACGTCATTCACGATTTAAACGCGACGCAGATTGTTGAGCGCTTCGCGGGAAAGAAACAGGCCAGTGTCGGGACTAACCCTGACACGGCGACGGTATAAGTTTGCGTACGGATGAAGGATAAAAAATATGAAAGATTCAATGAAGCTTGAAACGCAGTTAATCATCGCCGGACGCGATAAGCGCTATACCCAGGGAGCGGTGAACCCGGTGATCCAGCGGGCCTCCTCGCTGGTGTTTGATACCGTCAAAGACAAAAAATTCGCCACTGCCAATCGCGCCAACGGCGAACTGTTTTACGGACGTCGCGGCACGTATACTCACTTCGCCTTTCAGAAGGCGATGAGCGAACTGGAGGGCGGCGTCGGCTGCGCGCTCTATCCGTGCGGCGCGGCGGCGGTGACCAATGCGATCCTCGCCTTTGTACAGGGGGGCGATCATCTGTTGATGACCGGCGCGGCGTATGAGCCGACCCAGGATTTCTGCAATAAGATCCTCAGTAAATTCAATGTCGAAACCACCTATTACGATCCTATGATCGGCGCGGGAATTGCCGAACTGATCCGACCGGAAACCAAAGTGGTGTTTCTTGAATCACCCAGTTCGATCACCATGGAAGTGCAGGATGTTCCGGGGATGGTAAAAGCGATCCGCGCGGTGAACCCGGAGATCGTCATTATGATCGACAACACCTGGGCGGCTGGCGTGTTGTTTAAGGCGCTGGACTATGGTGTGGACATTTCGATTCAGGCAGGAACCAAGTACACCATCGGTCATTCAGACGGTATGCTGGGTACGGCGGTGTCCAACGCCCGCTGCTGGGAGCGCCTGCGTGAGAATTCATATCTGATGGGGCAGACGCTGGATGCAGATACCGCTTATAACGGCAGCCGCGGCCTGCGTACGCTGTCGGTCCGCCTGAAGCAGCATCAGGAGAGCAGTATTGAGATTGCCCGCTGGCTGTCGGCGCGACCGGAAGTGGCGCGCGTGAACCATCCGGCGTTGGCGGAATGCCCGGGGCACGAGTACTTTGCGCGTGACTTTAGCGGCAGCTCCGGCCTGTTCTCCTTTGTGCTAAAAAAACGCCTGTCGGACACGCAACTGGCCGCGTTCCTTGATAACTTTTCGTTGTTCCATATGGCCTACTCCTGGGGCGGCTTTGAATCGCTGATTCTGGCGAATCAGCCGGAGGAGCTAAACAGCATCCGTCCGGCAGGGGACGTGGACTTCAGCGGAACGCTGGTGCGGGTGCATATCGGGCTGGAAGACGTGGGCGATTTGATTGCCGATCTCGACGCCGGATTTGCGCGCATCGCGTAAAGTGATTCCCTTGCCGGATGGCGCTGACGTTTAACCCACCTGCGAACCCTGTCGGTTGGTTAAGGGGTCTGCACCGCCATCCGGCTTGCTTTATTTCTCGAGCGCCAGCTCGGTTTCGCCATGCTGGCGCACGCGATGGAGTAAACCTCGTAGCGTGAATACGACCACCACGCCTGCCGCTACCGCCAGCAGGTGAAACGGGATTCGTCCGCCGTTAAACCACAACCAGCGGCCAACCTCGACGGAGACGGCCATCACCAGCAGAATCACCATATTCAGCGACGCCGAGACCGTGCCCTTGGGCAGATTGTTGGTAAACAACGTAAAGCGGAACAGCGTCGGGAAGATCATTCCAATACCAAACGCGTACAGGCTGGTGCCGATCACCGACCACAGCCAGACGTGCGGCCAGAGCAGGTTTCCGGCAATCAACACCGCGAGTCCGCTAAGCTGGATAGGCACCGCGCGCCAGATAAAGCGGGGATCGGTGGGATCGTTAACAAAACGTGCGACGATGGCGTTGGCGACGATCACTGCGCCGAACACCGGCACCTGCGCCCAGGCAAACTGCGAGGTGGTCATGCCGCCAGCGTCGATCAGGATCACCGGCGAAACGGCGACCCAGCTCATCATCGGGATATAGCTGAGCGACAGCGTCGCGGCGCCCGCGAGGAACACACGATTGCGGAACACATCGCGGAAGTCGCGCAGCACGCTGACCGCGCTGAATGGCACCGCGCCGCGCTTGACCGTTTCCGGCATGGTCAGCAACAGGCCAATAAATGCAAGAAAGCCCATCACGCCGATAATACCAAACAGCGCTTTCCAGTGGACAAAGTGCATCAGCGCCGCGCCGGAAAGCGGGCCGATAATAGGCGCCACAAGAACGATAGAGGTGATAATCGCCATCAATTTAATGCCTTTCGTCTGGCCGAAGGCTTCCTGAACCGTGACGTAGCCGACCGTCGCGATAAAGCAAATGCTGGTGCCCTGTACCACGCGCGCGATCAGAAACTGCGTCATGGTGGTGGTGAACAGCGTGGCGGTACAGGCGAGGGCGAAGATCAGCGCGCCGGTAATCAACACCGGCCTGCGGCCAATGCGATCCGAAAGCGGCCCCAGCAACCATTGCAACACCATGCCGCCGGTCAGATAAAGGCTGACCGCCGCGGGCGCAAGGCTGACGTCGGCGTTAAAATCGCGCACGACGTTGATGATGCCAGGCTGAATCAAATCCGTCGACAGATAAGCGGCAAAGTCATACACGATCAGCGCCATCGGAAAAAACAGCGACGTGGCGTGTCGTGAGAAAAAGTGAGAAATCCGTGACATCGTAAACGCACTCCATGTGGAACAACCCATAGCGGGAACAACGAAATTCAATACCGTCACAGGGACGTCAGGCAGAGAACGGGCGCAAACAGACTGCGGATGGACTGAATTTCATGTAATCAAAAGCGCTGTCCGCGCATAAACACAGACAGGAAAACACCACTGACTCACGTCAGAAAGTGTGTCGATTACAGATGACATTCAGCACATCACACCTCGGGAAAAGTAAGTTGAGTGGAAAATATACACATTAAGTGTAATTAAAATTTGACGGTAATCAAAAGAGTTTTGCGGGTTAATTCGGCGTAGCGACAATCAGCGGCCAGATAAACCGTCCGACAATCCCCACGCCAAAAACGCACAAGATGGCGCCAGCGGCCCGCTCAATCCACAGTAACCCGTGGGTGAAGCGCTGCTGGACGGCTGGCAGAGCGATAACCGTGACGATCAGTATATCCCATGCCAGCACCACGCTGGTCATCCAGATGCCGCTTACCGTTTGCTGCACCAGCGTCACCCCGGGGCCAAGCAACGCTGTCATTAGCGCCAGGTAAAACAGCGCGTTCTTTGGGTTGAGCAAAGAGGAGCCCAGCCCCAGCAGCAGCTGTTGGTGAAAACCCGGGTAAGCGTTTTCAGCGCCGGAACCGGACAACGTCTGCGGACGGCTTCGCAGCAGCAGGGTGCCAATCCACAGAAGATACACTGCGCCGAGCAGCTCAATGACGGTAAACAGGAGCGGCAGCTGGCGCAGGATCCCCCAGCCGACAATCGCCAGCAGGATGTACAGGCCATTGCCTGCGGCAATCCCGACACACAGCCCGGCGCTACCCCGCAATGGGTAGCGGACCGCATAGCCGACCAGTAAAAAGAAGTCGGGACCCGGACTCAGCAGCGCCACAAAATGTGCCAACGCCAGCGCGGGGAATGCCGACGGAAAGAGAACAGAGAAGCGTTCCATAGTGACCTCAGACAGTAAACCTGAGATCACCCTACCTTTTGTCCGGCGCTAATTATTGTCTGATATTGATCGCCCCGACGCATACTGTCGCGGCGTGGCGGCGGTATAGCTGACAAAGGTGCGATGAAAATGACTCTGATCGGCGAATCCGCTCTGGTAACTGACGTCGGCAATCGTCTCCCCGGCGCGTAAACGCGCACGGGCGTAACCGATGCGCGCGATGTTCAGGTAACTGCCCGGCGTCAGGCCGATATCCTGTTTAAAGGTGCGGATCAGCGTCTCTTTACGCATCTGGCACTCATGGGCTAACTCATCCAGCGACGGTGGAGAAAGCAAATCGCTTTGCAGGCGTGTCAGTAAATAGCGACTGCTGGCGCGTGGAGTATCTGTCGTGCCAATGTGCAAGGGGAGCTGGCGCAGCAGACGCTGGGCGGCGCTCGCTACCGCTGCCGTCTGTCGGCGCGCCATGAACGTAACCAGCGTAAGGTAATCGGCAAACAGCGACGGGCTGCGAATGACCGGCGCGGGGGCGACAAGGCGCGCGCTGGCGGTCACGCCAACGAATTGCGCACGGCACCAGTCTGCGTCCAGATAGAGCATATGATAGCTGCGACACTGTCCGTCTACCGGGTTGCAGCTGTGTGGCGCATCCGGCGGGATCACAATCAGATCGCCTGCCTGCAGGCGGTACTCTACACCGTGACTGACGCAACGGGTTTCTCCTTCCAGGATCGCGCCAACCGACAGTTGCGGGTGGTAATGGCGCTTGTAGGCCTGATGGCTGCGTCTGGTACTGCGTAATTCCAGCCACGGCAGTTGTTCGTCACGCCAGAATGATTGTGAAATATTTCGGGTGCGGTTCACGGTCAGCCTCTCCTGTTGATAATGATGAGTTATACCACAGGCCGGACGGCGGAAACGTCGTAATCGCCGACGTTGTGTGGTTTTTGCGTAGCGCATTCCGCGAACATGTTGCTGTTACATCTGGGGGGACTTTTTCTCTGGAGGCGTTTCGCAGAGAAGAAAAGTGGCGCATGAAACGGGGGAGGCGGCACGGTAACGTGGCGGTAAATTTTTTAGGTGATGGACCGCCATGAGCAAATCAAATACATCCACCCCGCATGACGCCGTGTTTAAGACCTTTCTGCGCCATCCGGATACCGCCCGTGATTTTCTGGATATTCACCTTCCGGCTTCGCTGCGATCGCTGTGCGATTTGCAGACGCTGAAGCTGGAGCCGACCAGTTTTATTGAAGACAATCTGCGGGCGTATTATTCAGATGTGCTGTGGTCGGTACAAACCGATGAGGGCGAGGGGTATATCTATGTGGTTATCGAGCATCAAAGCACGCCTGATGCACATATGGCATTCAGGCTGATGCGCTACGCCATCGCGGCGATGCAACAGCATTTAGACGCCGGGCATAAGCGGCTGCCGCTGGTGGTGCCGATGCTGTTTTATCACGGCGCGGAAAGCCCTTATCCCTTCTCCCTGAACTGGCTGGATGACTTTGCCGATCCTGCGCTGGCGCGTGAACTGTATAGCGCCGCGTTCCCTCTGGTGGATATCACGGTGATCCCGGACGATGAAATTATGCAGCATCGGCGGATGGCGGTACTGGAGTTGGTCCAAAAGCATATTCGCAGACGCGATCTGTTGGGGCTGGTAGAACAACTGGCATCGCTACTCGTTACCGGTTGCGCTAATGACAGACAGTTGAAAGCGCTGTTTAATTATTTACAAAGACAGCACGGTTATACGCCACGGTTCAGCGTCTTTCTGGAAGAGATGGCGCAGCGGGTGCCTCAACACAAGGAGCGATTAATGACGGTTGCAGAAAGATTTCGTAATGCGATTCTCAGAAAAGGGATCCGCCAGGGCATGGAGCAGGGTAAACAGGAAGGCAAACAGGAAGGGCTGGCCGAAGGCCAGCGCGCAGCAGCCCGGCGTATTGCCGCAATGATGCTCGCGGAGGGGATTGAACCTCCAACGGTGCAGCGTCTGACCGGGCTCTCTGCGGAAGAGATACAAAACGTGGCGCATTGAGGGGCGCCCGACTGGCAACGCGTAGCGGGTGGCAGAAGCTAGTCCATCGCCACCTTAATCGCCTCGCCAAGCTTTTGCATCACTTCCCGGTGTTTCTCGTCCGGTGGTAGCGCGCAATTGATGCGCACGCAGTTGCGGTATTTACCTGATGCCGAAAACAGGGAGCCGGGCGCAACCTGGATTCTCAGTCGACAGAGTTGTTTCGCCACGCAGACCATATCGACCTGTTCTGGTAATTCAACCCACAGTAAAAAACCGCCTTTTGGCCGCGTGATGCAGATGCCGCCGGGAAAATATTCCCGTGCCCAGCAGGTGTAGATTTCCATGTTGCGTTGGTAAATCTGGCGCATTCGCCGGAGGTGACGGTGATAGTGACCCTCCCGGACAAACGCGGCCGCCGCCAGTTGGGTGACCGGGACGTTGGAGCCGATAACGGCGTACTTCATATGCAGCAGCTTGTCATGGTAACGGCCAGGCGCCACCCAACCGACGCGCAGGCCCGGCGCGACCGATTTGGTAAACGAGCTGCACAGAATCACCCGTCCGTCGATATCCCAGGCGTGAATGGTTTTCGGGCGAGGGTACTCCGAGGCCAGTTCGCCGTAAACATCGTCTTCGAAAATAACGATATCGTGACGCTGGGCGAGCGCCAGTACCGCTTTCTTACGCGCATCCGGCATGATAAACCCAAGCGGATTATTGCAGTTTGGCACCAGTATGACCCCTTTGACCGGCCATTGTTCCAGCGCCAGTTCCAGCGCTTCGATACTGATCCCCGTATCCGGATCGGTAGGAATTTCAATTACTTTGATGCCTAAACCGCGCAGAAGCTGCATGGTGCCGTAGTATGCGGGCGATTCCACGGCGACAATATCCCCCGGCTGACACACCGCCAGCAGCGCCAGCGACATGCTGCTCTGGCTGCCGCTGGTTATGACAATATCTTCGGCGGTGACCACGGAACCGCCGTCGAGCATCAGCCGCGCGATTTGCTGACGCAGTTCGCGACAGCCGGATAGCTCATCATAGCCCAGCACCGCGCTCAGATTGTGCTGCGCAACGCGGCTTAACTCGCGCCAGAGCGGCTTCAGGCTTGGCTGGCTGATGTCCGGGATGCCGCTACTAAAGGGAATGATGGACGCGTCGTGATGCCCTTCCAGCATATCCTGCACCTGATCCCACTGGGTGATCTCCACCGGACGCTGTACCGGTCGTGACATCGGAGGGACCGGCGGCTGCGCTTTGCGCGGCGCGACAAAATAGCCCGACCGCGGCTGTGGCGTAATGAGCTGCTGCGATTCCAGGCGCTGATACGCCTGTTGCACAGTACTGATACTCACGCCATGTTGCTGGCTCAGGCTGCGCACTGACGGCAATTTTTCTCCATGACGATATAAACCTTGCTCAATACGTTCAGCCAGCAGATTGGCCAGATGTTGATAACGCGTCATGCTGTATCCCTTATAAATGCCATACAGATTTCAAAACCAGTACAGACAGGTGCATTTTTTGCAGTTCAGACGTATTTTTAGTCAATCTGTATGTTAAAGAAAAGTGTTTTTTGAATCTGTATTGAATAATCGCACCCCGCCAGAATAAAGCCTCAGGTTAATGCGGAGGTGGAGAATGGAATTTTACGAGAACAGGGCAAAACGGCCATTTGCGGGATTTATGCTGATCTGGCGGGCGTATAAAGCGTGGCGCTTACGGGTTTACTCGCGACGCATTTTGCAACAGATGAATGATGAACGGCTCAAAGATATTGGCTTACGGCGGGATGAGCTCTAAAAGCCCGTAAAATCAATAAGGGCGACGCGCACAGCGTCGTTCTAAATACATTCATGATATTTATCAATTCATGCGAATACCCGGCCTGTTTCTTGATACTTATCCTGATAAGTATTATTTTCCCCTCAGCTAAGAGGGGAAGTGCTATGACCGAAGACGAACTGTTTGCCCGCCGTCCGATGGGCATGCGCATGGCGATGGTGGTGCGTCAGTGGCGCGCCATTATTGATACCGCCATCACCGACACCGGCCTGACGCAGTCAAGCTGGACGGTATTGATGCAATTGCATCAACTGGGCGATAACGTCTCGGTAAGCGAGTTGGCTGAAATGCAGGGTATTGAACTGCCGCCGCTCATGCGCACGCTCGCGCAGCTGGAAAAACGGGGTTATCTGATACGTTCCATATCGCCCTGGGACAAGCGTATTCGCCTGCTCACCCTGACGGACAACGGTCGCGCGGTTCTGCGTGAACTCAACAGGGTGATCGAGACGTATCAGCAGCGCGTGACCTGCACCATCCCGGAAGCGGAACTTGCCCTTTTCAGCGCCACACTTAATCAAATCGCCTGCAATCTGCGGACAATCCGCGAAGAAGATAATCAACGCTAAAAATGATGACGCCAGAACAAAAATTTGCCCGTTGGGTAAGGGTGAGTATTGCCGCTTTCCTGGTGATATTCGCCTGGTTTATTGTTGCCGATATCTGGATCCCACTGACGCCGGACGCCACCGTAATGCGCGTGGTCACGCCGGTTTCTTCCCGGGTATCCGGTTACGTCTCCCACGTTTACGTACACAACAACAGCCAGGTGAAAAAAGGCGATCTGCTGTATGAGCTCGACCCGACACCGTTTATTAATAAAGTTGAGGCTGCGCAGATCGCTCTGGAACAGGCGAAACTGAGCAATCAGCAACTGGATGCGCAGATCGCCGCTGCGCGCGCCAGCCTGCGCACCGCGCAATACACCGCCCACAACGACAGACTTACGCTTAATCGCTACCAGAAGCTGAGCGCGATGCAGAACGTCTCTCAGGCGGATCTCGACAAAGTCCGCACCGCCTGGCAAACCAGCGAACAGTCGGTATCGGCATTGACAGCCAATATTCAGAACCTGCTGATCCAGCGTGGCGAACGCGACGACAGTCGTAACGTCACGCTTCAAAAATACCGTAACGCGCTTGACGAGGCGAAGCTGAACCTGGCCTGGACGAAGGTCAGAGCCGAGACCGACGGCACGGTGAGTAATCTGCAGCTAAACCCCGGCCTGTATGCTACTGCCGCCACGCCGCTGCTGGCGCTGGTCAGCAACCAGACCGATATCGTGGCCGACTTTCGCGAGAAGAGCCTGCGCCATACTCAGACCAGCACCGATGCCGCCGTGGTCTTTGACGCACTGCCGGGCAACGTGTTTCCCGCTCACGTCACCAGCAGCGATGCCGGGATCCTGGCGGGGCAGGAGGATGTGAATGGCCAACTGTCGCAGCCGGAGCAGTCCACACGCTGGGTACGTGATGCCCAGCGGATGCGCATCCATGTGGCGCTGGACAAGCCGCTGGAAAAACCGTTACCGACCGGGGCGCGCGCCACAGTGCAACTGTATAACAGTGAAGGGCCGTTTGCCCGCACCTTCGCCGGGGCGCAGATCCACCTCGTAAGCTGGCTGCACTATGTTTATTAGCTCTCTGGCCTCGATAAATACGCTGGCACAGGTGTTTACGCCGCACGGGAGGATTGTTTACACGGCCAACGATTTTCGCCAGACCGTACGCATCGCCGTCGCCGGAACGGTTGCCCTCAGTGTTTCCACATTTTACAACGTTCAGTACGGCGTGTTTTTTGTGGTCTATCCGCTGATGCTGATGTCGCTGGTGCCGGTGTTTAACCGTCACGTGGCGACGCAGTTTGTGTTCAGCGCAGCGGTGAACTGCGTCGAAATGGTACTGATTGTCGGTTATCTTTCGCAATGGCCGCTTATTATGACGCTGGTGGTATTGGCTCTGTACGTGATGCGCTTTCGCTTTATGAGCAAGGGGCCACTGTTTCTGCTCGGCTCAATGGGGGTGGTTTGCCAGAGTACAATGCTTAACTTTATGAGCTATCCCACCACAAACTGGCATACGCTGATGTTTTCAAATATGGAAGCCTGCGTGATGGCCGTGGCGCTGAGCGCGCTGCTGCACTATCTGATTCCCGATGTGGAACCGCGACAGCCGCCGCCGCGTATTGACAAAGACGCTGCCCGGGTTCGTCATGAGTCGCTGCTTTCCGGCAGTGTGGCGACGATGATCTTTGTAGTTTTCCAGATTTGCGATCTCAGTGACTCCCTGTCGGCGCTGATGGCGGGCATTTTGATTCTCTTTCCCATGCACTATCGTGGCGCGGTGATCAGTTCTATCTGGCGCGTGGTGGGCGTCGTGTTGGCCTGCCTGTACATTCTGGTGGTGCAGCTGATTATTTATGACTTCAGCAACCACATGCTGCTCATGATGCCGTTAATTGGGCTCGGCCTGGCCTTCAGCGCTCGCCTGCATGTGATGGAAAAGGTCGGCGCGGGAGTGGGCTTCGCCAGTATCACTACCATCGGCATTATGTTCGGTCAGAACCTGCACCCGGACAGCGACCTGGTGTTCAGCGATCTGTACCGCATCACCTCGGTCACCGTGGCGCTGATGGTAACGTTGACGATGGTGTTTTTGGTACACCGGGTACTGAACTGCTTTGCGGCAACGCGGTTTGTGGTGGAGTGATTCGGGCTTACATGGGAAGGCGCCGGATGATAGCGTAAACGCTTTCTCCGGCCCGTGGGGCCGGACCCGACAGGCGTCACCATCGGGCAGGGAGATATTACTTCTCCAGCCCCGCAAATGCGGCTCTGATTTCGTCTTCCGGCAATTGAATACCAATAAACACAAGCTGGCTGTGGGGTGTTTCGTCGCCCCACGGGCGATCCCAGTCGGCGCTGTACAGACGCTGTACGCCCTGGAACAGCAGGCGGTTGGGTTCGCCTTTAATCCATAACATCCCTTTGTAGCGCAGCAGTTTGTCGGCGGATTCCAGCAGCAGGTTTTCCATCACGCGCGAAACGTCGCCAATATCTACCGGATAATCCAGTTCCACCACAATGGAAGAAATATCATTCTGCTTATCGGCAATAAAATGGAAGCGTGGTGTCGCGCTGACCACGTTCTCTTCCAGCATAAAGCCGTTAGTATCGAACAGGAGAGAGAGGTCAATATCGCCGTGCGTCACGGTATATACCGGGGCGCGGGCGTTGATGCGCGCCAGCCGCTCGCGCAGTTTTTCACTCCCGCCCGCCACGTCGGTTTTGGTCAGCAGGATACGGTCGGCGTAACCGACCTGGGACTGGGCGATGGTGAACTGATTCATCTGCTCGTCGGCGTGAACCGCATCGACCAGCGCAATAACGCCGTCCAGCAGATAACGCTGGCAAATGACCTCATGGGAGAAAAAGGTCTGAATGATCGGACCGGGGTCGGCCATGCCGGTGCACTCAATCACCAACCGGTCAAAGCTGATGTTGCCTTTATCAAGATTATCAAGCAGGTCCAACAGCGCATCCTCCAGCTCGTTGGAGCGGGTGCAGCAAATACAGCCGTTAGTCAGGGTTTTTATCTGCGTGGCGCGATCGCCAATGAGTTGGTCATCAACGGAGACTTCGCCGAACTCGTTTTCGATAACAGCGATTTTATAGCCGTGCTGTTCGTTGAGGATATGGCGCAGCAGGGTGGTTTTACCCGCGCCAAGAAATCCGGTGAGTAGGGTGACTGCAATCGGGGTCATTCACTTCTCCTTCTAACAGCAGCGCATGCCGCCTTTACCGTCGCCGCCGTAGCGTGCTTGCTGGCGCTCGCGGAAGAACTCTTCGTAGCTCATGTACGGCTGATCGGGATGATTGGTCTGCATATGCTCGACGTAATTGTCGTAGTCTGGAATGCCAATCAACATCTTCGCCGCCTGGCCGAGGTACTTTTTTGCCTGCCCTAAGTTACCAAACATTGTCTTATACCTGTAATGAATTAAGCCGGATAGCGGCTAACGCCTTATCCGGCCTACTTTACTGCGGCGCTCATCATACGTAGACCGGGTAAGCGCAGCGCCACCCGGTCTCGGTTTTTAATGATGTGAAGATGTCTTCACGCCGCCTTCCGGAACCGGAACGTACGGGGTTTCTTTATCGGTACGTTTGTCCACGTTACGCACTTTCAGCCAGGTTTTAAAACCGTAGAAAATAATGCTGTACACCACCACCAGGAACAGAATACTCAGGCCTGCGTTGGTGTAGTTGTTCACAACAATGTGGTTCATGTTGGCGATCTGCTGAGCGGTCAGCTCGCCACCGTTGGCAATCTTCTCTTTGTACTGGTTAGCCATGTAGAAGAAGCCTTCCATCTGCGGGTTGTCACTGAACAGTTTCAGACCCAGCGCCCAGGTGGTGCAGATCAGCAGCCAGACCGCAGGGATCACGGTGACCCAGATGTATTTGGTGCGTTGCATTTTGATCAGCACCACGGTGCCGAGAACCAGCGCCACGGCAGCCAGCATCTGGTTAGAGATACCGAACAGCGGCCACAGGCTCTTCACGCCGCCCAGCGGATCGACCACACCCTGGTACAGCAGGTAGCCCCACAGACCCACGCAGCCCGCGGTGCCGATAATGCCGGCGACCAGAGAGTCAGTTTTCTTCAGGAACGGCACGAAGTTACCCAGCAGATCCTGCAGCATGAAGCGGCCAGAACGGGTACCGGCATCCAGCGCGGTCAGGATGAACAGCGCTTCAAACAGAATACCGAAGTGGTACCAGAAGCCCATATCCGCCATAGGCAGCACCTTGTGGAAGACATGCGCGATACCTACCGCCAGCGTCGGTGCGCCGCCAGCACGGTTCAGCACGGACGGTTCACCGATGTCTTTCGCAGTTTGCAGGATCTGCTCTGGCGAAATCACGAAGCCCCAGGAGCTGACGGTGGCCGCCGCGTGTGCGGTGACGTCTTTCAGTTGCGCCATAATCAGCGGCGCGTTTTCGCCACCCATTTCATGCAGGTTCGGCATGGTGATGCCCAGGCCCGCAGGCGGGGTGTTCATCGCAAAATAGAGACCCGGTTCGATGATGGATGCCGCAACCAGCGCCATGATCGCTACGAAGGATTCCATCAGCATTGCGCCATAACCAATGAAACGCGCGTCGGTTTCACAGGCCAGCAGTTTCGGTGTGGTACCGGACGAGATCAGCGCGTGGAAGCCAGAAACCGCGCCGCAGGCAATGGTAATGAACAGGAACGGGAACAGCGCGCCTTTCCACAGCGGGCCGGTGCCGTCGATGTACTGAGTCATCGCAGGCATTTTCAGTTCCGGGTTCAGGATAACGATACCCAGCGCCAGACCGACGATAACGCCGATTTTCAGGAAGGTCGCCAGATAGTCGCGCGGCGCGAGGATCAGCCAGACCGGCAGCAGTGCGGAAACAAACGCGTAGCCGATCAGCGCAAAGGTAATGGTGGTGTCTTTAAAGGTCAGCGCCGGGCCCCAGTACGGGTCGTGCGCGATCACGCCGCCGAAATAGATCGAGGCGACCAGCAGAACGATACCAATCACGGAGACTTCACCCACGCGACCGGGGCGAATAAAGCGCATGTAAATGCCCATAAACAGCGCGATCGGCACCGTTGAGCAGACGGTGAAGACACCCCACGGGCTTTCCGCCAGCGCTTTGACCACGATCAGCGCCAGGACGGCGAGGATGATGATCATGATTAAGAAGCAACCAAAGAGGGCGATGGTCCCCGGCACGGTGCCCATCTCTTCTTTGATCATCTCGCCAAGCGACGCGCCGTTACGGCGTGAAGAAATAAACAGTACCATGAAGTCCTGCACCGCCCCGGCCAGCACCACGCCCGCCAGCAGCCACAGCGTACCCGGCAGGTAGCCCATCTGCGCCGCCAGAACCGGCCCAACCAGTGGACCCGCGCCAGCGATAGCGGCAAAGTGGTGACCAAACAGCACGTAGCGGTTGGTCGGAACATAGTTCAGGCCATCGTTATTGATGACCGCAGGCGTTGAACGTGTAGGGTCAAGCTTCATCACCTTTTGGGCGATGTACAGGCTGTAGTAGCGGTAAGCCACCAGATATACCGACACGGAAGCGACCACGATCCACAGGGCGCTGACGTGTTCACCCCGACGTAAGGCCACTACCGAGAGGCAGAAGGCCCCGATGATCCCGAGGATCACCCAGGGTATGTGCTTGAATATCTTTTTAGTATCCATAGTAAAACCTGGTTTTCTAAGATGAATAATTGGCCGAAGCCGTTGGGTTTGCGTTGCGTTTGAGGAGAAAAAAATGACGACTAAGGTGGAGCGATCTTGCCAGAGGTACGCGCGCGTAAAGTAAGGTAAATGGGTAAGCGGTCAAATGTTGAGTTAAGCGGTCAGAAGTGTCAGTAAGCGGTAAAGACGACCGTTAAGGGATTGATTTTATGTGACTGAGATCACAATGAAAAATACTGTGGCCTCGGGCAATAAGGGTCTACGCTTATTGCCGACACTCTTATAAGGAGAAGAACATGGAAAACGTCACCCTCGCACTCTCTGAGGCCTATGCGCTGTCACGCGAAGTGTTATGTAAAAACGGCTTTAGCGCTGAACATGCAGATGCTATCGCGCGTAACGTCACGGCGGGTGAACGCGACGGATGCGCGTCACATGGCCTGTGGCGGCTGCTGGGGATTGTCGACACCCTGCGTAAGGGAAAAGTCTCTGCGGATGCGCGTCCGGTCATTACCGATCAGGCCCCCGCGATTGTCAAAGCCGACGCGGGCGGCGCGTTTTCGCTGGTGGCCTATGAACAGGCGCTGCCGCTGCTGATTTGCAAAGCCAAAACCTGCGGCATTGCGGCGCTGGCCATTAATCGCTGTGTGCATTTCTCAGCGCTGTTCGCCGATATCGAACCGCTCACCGACGCCGGGCTGGTCGGCTACGCCTGTACGCCAAGCCATGCCTGGGTCGCGCCGGCTGGCGGTACGCGTCCGTTGTTTGGTACGAACCCCATCGCCTTTGGCTGGCCGCGAAAAGACAAGCCGCCGTATATTTTCGATATGGCGACCAGCGCGGCGGCGCGTGGTGAAATTCAGCTTCATCTGCGAGCCGGAAAGCCCATACCCGAAGGCTGGGGAATCGACAGTGAAGGGCAACCGTCTACCGATCCGCAGGCGGTGCTGGATGGCGCGATGCTGACGTTTGGCGGGCATAAAGGCTCCGCCTTCGCCGCGATGGTGGAGCTGCTGGCCGGGCCGCTGATTGGCGATATGACCAGCGCAGAGTCGCTGGCCTGGGACGATGGCGCAGGCGGTTTGCCGTACGGCGGCGAGCTGATCCTGGCGCTTGATCCTGAACGGTTTCTGGGCGCGGAAGCCCATGTACATCTGGATCGTGCTGAAACGCTGTTTGCCTCAATGCAGGCGCAGGGGGCGCGGCTGCCGGGCGAGCGTCGTTTCATCTCGCGGCAAACATGCCAGGATGCAGGCGTGACGATCCCACGCTCGCTGTATGAGGAGATTTCAGCATTGCTGTAACGTACGCGGGCAGCCGCCCGCTGCCCGTTTGCAGAGAGGGTTATCACCGTTATTGCCAGTTAATTAAGCAAATTTCCTGTGATACCGCCCGCGGTTCCATAAAGTTTTCTCATTCCAGGCCGAAAACCAGAGTATCTGTCTAGCGGAAAGAGAAAACATGTTAAAACGTATCAAGATTGTGACCAGCTTATTGCTGGTCCTGGCGCTGTTTGGCCTTTTACAACTCACCTCAGGCGGTCTGTTCTTTAACGCATTGAAGAATGACAAAGAGAATTTCACCGTTTTACAAACCATTCGCCAGCAACAGTCCACGCTAAACGGTAGCTGGGTGGCGCTGTTGCAGACCCGCAATACCCTGAACCGCGCAGGTATCCGTTACATGATGGATCAGAACAACATCGGTAGCGGCGCGACCGTGGCGGATCTGATGCAGATAGCCACGGCGTCGCTGAAACAGGCGGAAAAAAACTGGGCCGATTACGAAGCGTTGCCGCGTGACCCGCGCCAAAGCGAAGCGGCTTCGGCTGAGATCAAACGCAATTACGACATTTACCACAACGCGCTGGCTGAACTTATACAACTGCTCGGCGCGGGTAATATCAACGCGTTTTTCGATCAGCCAACCCAGGGATATCAGGACGCTTTTGAGAAGCAGTATGTGAGCTATCTTGAGCAGAACGACCGACTTTATGACCAGGCGGTCAAGGACAACAACAACTCTTACAATCAGGCGATGTGGGTGCTTGGCTGCGTGCTGCTCGCGGTGCTGGTAGTGATTTTTGCCGTCTGGTTTGGCATTAAGCTGTCGCTGATTGCGCCGATGAACCGGCTGATTGAAAGTATTCGCCATATCGCCAGCGGCGATCTGGTGAAGCGTATTGATGTGGAAGGCTCTAACGAAATGGGCCAACTGGCGGAGAGCCTGCGCCATATGCAGGGCGAGCTGGTGCGTACCGTGGGTGATGTGCGTAACGGCGCGAACGCGATTTACAGCGGCGCCAGTGAAATCGCCATGGGCAACAACGATCTCTCCTCCCGTACCGAACAACAGGCGGCGTCTCTGGAAGAGACCGCGGCGAGCATGGAAGAACTGACCGCTACCGTGAAGCAGAACGCCGAAAACGCCCGTCAGGCCAGCCATCTGGCGCTTAGCGCCTCCGAGACGGCGCAAAAAGGCGGTAAAGTGGTGGACAACGTGGTGCAGACCATGCGCGATATCGCTTCCAGTTCGCAAAAAATCGCCGACATTATTAGCGTGATCGATGGTATTGCCTTCCAGACCAACATCCTGGCGCTTAACGCGGCGGTTGAAGCGGCGCGTGCAGGCGAGCAGGGCCGCGGATTCGCTGTGGTCGCCGGTGAAGTGCGTAATCTGGCGCAACGTAGCGCCCAGGCGGCGCGTGAGATCAAGAGCCTGATCGAAGACTCGGTGAGCCGTGTTGACGTTGGCTCTACGCTGGTGGAAAGCGCGGGGGAAACGATGGATGAGATCGTGAACGCGGTCACGCGCGTAACCGACATTATGGGCGAAATCGCCTCCGCGTCTGACGAACAAAGCCGTGGGATTGATCAGGTCGGCCTGGCCGTGGCGGAGATGGATCGCGTCACGCAGCAGAACGCCTCGCTGGTGGAAGAGTCCGCAGCGGCGGCTGCAGCGCTGGAAGAGCAGGCCAGCCGCCTGACTCAGGCTGTCGCCGTGTTCCGCATCCAACAGGAGCAGCAGCGCGCGCGCGAAACCGCCAGCGTGAAACCGGTGTCGGCGCCCGTTCAGCCGCGCAAGGCCGTTGTGGCGGATACCGGCGAGAACTGGGAAACGTTTTAAGCGGTAAAGCCGGTGGCGAAGGAACGCCGCCGGTTGGCGCTGCGCTTAACCGGCCTACCGGGTAAGCGTCGGCCTGGAAAAGCGTAGCCGCCCTCGGGGGTTTACCTCAGACGCAGGCGCATGGCGCAGCGGGATCCACGGGCGATACCCCGCGCCGTTTCTGCTTCTCGCTTCTGACGCAATGCGGCTGGCAGCGAGTCCTCGTCGAGCATCTCAAAGCCCAGCCGGGCATACAGCGGCGCGTTCCACGCCACGTCACGAAACGTGGTCAACGTCATCGCGGTATAGCCCTGTTCATCAGCCCATTGTCTGACAACGTTGAGCAACTGACGACCAATTCCTTTCCCCTGCCAGTCGAGATGCAGCGAAAACTCTGCGATATACAGCGAAGACTCCTGTGCTTCTGCGAGCAGGAAGCCAACGGCATGCCCGTCGGTCTCTGCCAGCCAGCTCATTCCGGCTAAGACATATTCCCGATGCTGCTCCACGGTCGTAATGGTGTCGTCAGCGATCCAGGCAAGCGCAGGAACGGCTAAAAAGCGCCGTCCTGCCGAGCGCTCAATGGCGGGCAGGTCAGCGGTATCAGCAAGTGTGGTGGGGCGGCAGTGTATTTTCATCCGCTCAGTATATTGCCTTTCACACCTTACGGGGATCGCTAATTGGCTGGCGAACCAGGAAGATGTAAGCCAACGCGCCTGCTGCGGTGACGCAGCCGCAAATAATCAACGCCAGGCGGAATGAGTGGGTGGTATCAACGATAAAACCGGTAATAATCGGCGCGAACGAGGCGCAGATAAAGCTGGCGAAGTTCTGGATACTGCCCACCGACGCGGTCATCCGTGAAGCGACAGCCACGTGGATAAGACCCCAACAGGAAGTTCCGGCGAAATGGATACAAAACAGCGCCATGCCAATCAGCAGAACCGCGCTCATGGAGGTGGTGGCGTTTGGCACCACAAAGGTGAAGGCTGCAGAGCACAGCATCCCGGCGATAATGCAGATTTTACGGCTTTTAATTGGCTGCATTCCGCGTTTTACCAGCCCGTCGGTGACGTAGCCGTTGACCAGCATCCCCGCCGCGCCGAACAGGAAAGGGATCGCCGCCATCAGCCCGGTACTCTTTAAATCCAGGCTGTAGGCCGTTTGCAGATACCCAGGCAGCCAGGCCAGATACAGCCACGCGGTATAATTAATGCCGCTAAAGCCGAGCATCATGCCCCACATGGTGCGGTTGCGGAACAGGCTGCGCCATTCGGCAAAACTCAACGGGTCGCGACGGGCGTTGACGCTCCCGGCGTTCAGATAAGCCTGTTCGACAGCGGTCAGTTCCACCTGCTCGCGGTTGCGATACAGCATATACCAGCCGATGGCGAGAAAGATGCCCAGCACGCCGATGGTAATAAACATGCCGCGCCAGCCCATGACCAGCATCATTGCCGCCAGAATCGGGGGACTGATGGCTACGCCAATAGTGGATGCCGCGTTAAAAAAGCCCATTGGGCGACCACGCTCTTTGATGTTAAACCAGTCGTTGATGACCTTCACGCCGCACGGGTTCATCGGCGCTTCGCCAATCCCCATGCCGATGCGCACCAGCACAAACTGCGTAAAGCTGTGCACCATCCCGGAAAGCGCCTGAAACAGCGACCAGAAGAACATGCCGAGGCCGAGCATAATGCGTGGCCCTTTGCGGTCCAGCAGCGGGCCGCAGGGAAGTTGGGCGATGCCGTAGGCCAGAGAAAAGACCGACAGCAGCGCGCCGATCTCGGTGGCGCTTAGCCCTAACTCTTCCCGGATCGTCAGGTTCGCCACCGACAGCGAACTACGGTCAAGATAATTAATCACCGCCGCGAAAAATAATAAAATCATTGCAGTGGTCTGAATACGTTTTATTCGACTGCTGCGTTGTACCATGCCTTCAGGCGGGACGGTAATATCGGCAGTGGCCGGTTTGTCAAATGAAGAACGCGGGTCGAGGGTAATATTGTCTTTTTCCACGCCGGACTCCCATTACTTGTGTTTATTATTTTCTGCGGGACATCGTGTCGCGCAGCGTTCATGTAAACGATCGGCAAAGGAATATTTTATCCCCGCCGCTCACAATGCTTTTTTAATAACGTCGACAGTTCGTGAGCATAGGTAAGGGATATTTCTTCCGCGTTTTTATTTTGATAAAAGCGTGCGGTGGGTTCCGGAATCCTGTTTTTAATCTGTCTTTAATACGTCTCCTGGACACGCTGATTGATTGAGCGAATCATCGATTGTTTCGCGGTATTCAGATGGTTACGCAGTGCCAGCGTGGCATCGAGATCGCTTCGGCAGATTAATGCGCTGAGGATGGTCATGTGTTCGTCGACGGCGATGATATTGCGCTGCTTCAGGTCACGCTCGTCCCACTGATAGTGGAAATGAAAGATCACGGAGATAATTTCAAGTGATTGATTAAAAAATATATTATCTGCAGCGGAAAGGAGCAACGCGTGAAAATCCCGGTCCAACTGGGAAAACATGCGAAAGCTGCTGCCGATGCTGTCGCGCAGCGTCCGGTGGCGCTCAAGCAAGGTTCGGGCCTGTAACCAGCGCGGGTCGTCATCGGGTAGATTGAGAAAATGCTGCAATGCGTGCGTCTCCAGCATCTCCCGTAGCTCAAAAAGCTGTTCAGCCCACGACTGGTCAAATTGCTTCATACTCCAGTAGCCGCGTTTTTCACTTTGAATGAGGTTATAACGCCCGAATTTTAAAAGGTATTCCCGCACCACGACTGGGCTTACGCCCGCCGCGCGCGCCAGTTGAAGTTCAGAGAAGGTTTCGCCCGCGCGCAGTTGACGCTGGTTGATCATGGTGAAAAACGCCTGCTCAAATATCCGGTTTTGCTCCGCCATCGACGCCGTTGTGCAGGCAAAACCGTCGTCGGCGTCCGGACGGCGGGCGATGACGTAATCACCCGCCACCGGCGTCAGTACGCCGCATGCGCACAGGTGATGAAGGATATGGCGCACGGTCGTCCGGCTGATGTTGTACATTTCCGCCAGCGCGCTTTGCGACGGCAGCGGAGAGGGAATATGGCCGCGCGCCATATCGTCGATTACCTGATTAATCACATTGTGGCGTAAATTTTGTGAACGGCTCATTATTTCCTCCTTTTTGCGCATTAAAACCCGATTTAAAACATTTTAATGCGTAGAGTTTCACAAATTAGCTTTCCGGTTACGCCGTTATTTCGCTTTTCATCAATATCTGAAGCAACGAAAAAACCGGAGTGCATGATTATGTCCACAATGACGATGTTGATTTGTCAGGAACCCAAAAAATTAATAGTGAAAAAAACAGAAATTCCGATTCCGGCGCGGTATGAGGCGTTAATTAAAATAAAAACTGTCGGTATTTGCGGTACCGATATTCATGCCTGGGGCGGGAACCAGCCTTTTTTTAACTATCCACGTGTATTAGGCCATGAAATATGTGGGGATATTGTCGCGCTCGGCGAAAAGGTGACTCATCTTAAGGTCGGTCAACAGGTGGCGGTGATCCCTTACGTCGCCTGCCAACAGTGTCCCGCTTGCCTGAGCGGTCGCACAAACTGCTGTGAACATATTTCGGTTATCGGCGTTCACCAGGACGGCGGCTTTGGCGAGTATCTCAGCGTCCCGGAAACGAATTTACTGCTGGCGGAAGATATTGAGCCGGAAGCGGCGGCATTGATTGAGCCTTATGCCATCAGCGCGCATGCGGTTCGACGGGCGGCAATTGCGCCGGGCGAGCAGGTGCTGGTTGTGGGGGCGGGTCCGATCGGGTTGGGCGCAGCGGCGATCGCCAAAGCGGATGGCGCGCAGGTCGTGGTGGCGGATACCAGCCCAGCCCGGCGCGAACATGTCGCCACCCGCCTTGGGCTGCCGGTGGTGGATCCGTCGGCCACAGACTTTGACGCGCAGCTGCGTGCGCAATTTGACGGCGCGCTGGCACAGAGGGTACTGGATGCCACTGGCAGCGCGCACGCGATGAATAACGCCGTTAACCTGATTCGTCACGGCGGCACGATTGTGTTTGTCGGTTTGTTCAAAGGCGATCTTCAGTTTTCCGATCCGGAATTTCACAAGAAAGAGACCACCCTGATGGGCAGCCGTAATGCCACTCCGGAAGATTTTGCCAAAGTGGGGCGCCTGATGGCGGAAGGCAAGCTGACCGCTGAGATGATGCTGACGCATCGCTATCCGTTCAGCCAGCTTGCCGGGATCTTCGAACGTGAAGTGATCAATAACCGGGAACTGATCAAGGGCGTGATAACGTTTTAGCTGTTGCCATACAGCGCCCGGAGCAGTGTGGGGCGCTGTCTTTTTATCCCGCACAAACCAGCAGCGGCGAGTAATAGTTGCTGATGACAACCGCCTCATCAGGCGTTCGTTGAATGTTTAAGAGGCGCTTCTGGTCCTGCGTTATCCCAAGGGCGTATTTTTCGAACACCCCCGCGGGCACGTCATCATGACCGAACCGTTCAACCTGATTGATCTGCAACTGGTAAAAAGCGTCATGGATGTGCTTCCAACTGAAATTCTGCTGGCGCGACACTGTCCAGTGATTCTGCTTATTCATGATATCGCCGTTCAGACTGAAATAACCGGTGCCGTCGGGCGTGAAATGCATCACCACGACGCCTTCAAAGGTAAACGGGTTGTCTGCCCGCCGATCCTTAAAGACCAGGCCTCCCTGACAGGTCATGGCCAACTGCTCACTGTGTTTGATCCACAGCCAGGTGCTCAGAATCACCAGCAGGCTGAGGGCAAGAACGGCGAAGATCCTTTTTTTCTGTTTCACGGTCTACCACTCATAGTAATACAAGGTCTGACAACTGCTGGTGTGTCCGCGAAAGCGCGAGCACTGCGAGAGCACCAGCCGTCCTTGATCGCCATACAGCAGCGGATCCTGAATGTGCACATAAAAGAGCGAGTCGGGCAGACAGCGAAATTCACCGGCTTTTTGTATCTGCGCCAGCAGCGCATCCGCCTGTTCGCGAAAGCCGTCAGGGAAGGGAGTGAAGCTGTAAACCGGACAGGTATCAATGTGGCTGAGCAGAAACAATTCTGCACGCTGACGATGCGCATTCCAGAACAATGCCGCGAGACATAACCCCGTCACGATGAGCGTCACGAGTATCAACGACCCGGTTATGCGCGGGGAGCGGGGGGACGCGGGGGCGCTTTCGCGCGTTTCTGTGTCGAGAGGGATCACGGGCATATCTGCGCTGAGCATAAACCCCACTTTCGGCACCGTGACGATAAACAGGCTGTCGGGCACCAGCGTCGCCAGCATTTTACGCAGGATACTGATGTATTGATTTAGTGAATTACTGGAACCGTGCAGGCCGCGGTTATCCCACACCTCCTGCAGGAACGTCTCGCGTTCAACCACCATGCCGTGGTGGTCGATCAGCAGATTCAGAATGGTCTGCGCGGTGCAGGTTAACGACTGACTTTCCGCAGCGGCGTCATTCTGGAGTGTAAGCGTACCATCCTCGTTGTCGTAAACGAGCATGTCTGCAAGCAGGTATTTCATGGGATTATTGGTAGTCCGGGTGAAAGAGTAGCGGTGTATTTATTTAGTGCGTGAATAATTTTAACGCTAAATGTTATCGGTAACATTGATCCAGACCGGTATTAAACAGATTAATAAGTGAGCGTTACGACAACATCGTCGCTGAACTCACCTGTGCCGGTTAAGGTTTGCGCCGGTACGCTGCCGTACACCGTCACATCCTGAATGCTGCCGTTATGATGGTCCATTTCCAGCGTATTGTTGCCGATCTGGTCTCCCCAGGGGCGGCTCATGGCGGCATCCTGCCAGAGGTTATACGTGAGGCATTGCTGTTGCGAATTGCACATCTGGCGGTTTTGCCCGCGCGCATGTTCTCCGACGCTAAGCCCCAGGGAATAGCGCGTGCCGACAGGACAACGGGCACGGATCGATGCCGTTGAGTTCACCTGGCCGCGTAATGCGGTGCTGTTTACCACGCCAAAGTTGAGCGGCGAGACATTCTGGATGAAACAGCTGTCTGACAGAGTTGCACTGGCGTGTGAGGCGCTGTCGATGGCTTCGCCTTGTGATACGCCGTCCTGACAGGCAGTGAGCGCCTCGGGGCGGGTGGCGCTATTCCACGTTAATTTCAGTCCGAGGGCATAGTTAAAATAACTGCGCACCGGCAGGTTGTTCTGCCCGGCGGGGATCTCCGCGTTTAAGGGAAAACTGCCGCTGCCGACCTGATTGCCGCCCACCGTTAGCGGCGTTTGCAGCGCGCGACCCGCCGTTTGCGCGGTAAGCGGCCGGGTATTGTCCACGGCGCTGTACAGGTTAAACAGCATCGTGTACGCCTTGCCTTCCTCATCGCCGTTGGAGGTCATCTTAAACGGGCTGGCTTCAAGGCTGCTCAGGCAGACGTTGAAGTAGCGCGTTTCGCCGAAATCGGCATAGCAACTGAAATGGACGCTGGCATGCGTCGTACTGGCGCTGCCGGTCACCAGTGTACCAAACGTGACGCCTGCGCCCTGGGTTATCCAGCATTTGCTGGCGCTGGCGTTAAAAGCCGACAGAATAAACAGCAGTAGCGCGAACAGCGGGCGCTGGCTTACAGACACGACAGCTCTCCCAGATTAACCGGACCAGCCTGCGGTTCAGAGGCGGGCAGACGGATCTGGCAGCGTCCTGCCGGCTGTTGTATCTCCAGTTTTCCCGGCATGGGCGGATTTTCCAGCCAGATAAACCCGTCGCGTCCGACAATCGTGGCGCCGTCGGGAGTATTGACCCTGCTGCCCATCGGAAGCGGATGACGCTGTTTATCCACTACCTGTGCCGTGACTAACCGCGAACGGTGGACGTGAAAGTCGACCTTCACCGCTTCGGTGACGCCCGGCGCGGCGTGGATATCCGTCACCGGCGTCACCACGTCCGGCGGCAACCTCAGCGGATCCAGGGTAATTTTGCTCTGGTGGTAGCGAGGCAGATCGGTCAACAGCAGAAAGCCATTTTCATCGGTTTCGCCCGCAGGCCGGTTTTCGATGGCGATGGGGATATGACCTATTCCGTTAGTGGTGATCAGCGCCATGCCCTGCTGATTGTAGCGCAGCGCATAGGCGTGTTTTTCCAGTAGCATCAGGGAGCCTTCGCCGGTGAGGTAGCGGCTGTTCTCGCGGTTGTCGCGATCCAGACCAACGCGCCATTCGCCATAGCGGCTCAAATGCCCAAGTTCCGCATGCTGCTGCCTGAGCTGACCGTCGCTGCGGGCAAGCTGCCAGGACCAGCCGCCCTGCAGGTCATCAGGTTGATGGCGATAATCCCAGCGAGTTGCGGTCTGGCGGGTCTGGAACGACACCGTGTCCCGCCTTCCCAGTGGCAAAGAGAGCAGAAGCTGAACGGTTTTATCGCCATTGCTGAGTGAATGGCTATAGCCCAGCGTGGCAGAAATCCGGTTATCAAAGGTACGCGACCAACTGGCATTGATGTAGCGTACGCTGTCCTGCCGCACCCAGCCCGCACCGAGTGTGCCCCAGTCCGGTAACGCCTGGCTGAGCCACAGGCTGTCGCTGCGGCTGACGGGTAGACTTCCGCTGACCCGGGCAATATCAGACCAGTCGTCGCTGCTGCGGCTGGTGTTCAGCGAAAAACCGCTGCCCTGCGCGTTCCACTGATAGCCCAGCCCCCATTTCACGCCGTTGCCCACCTTTCCCTGGCTGGTCGCCAGATGACCGCTGAGCACCCCGGCGCGTGGCGAGGGTAGCCAGTCGCTGGCGATGCCGATATTGTGCGCCTGTCGATGCTGCTCGCTATGGACGCCCAGCGTCAGTTGGTTGCTGACCCCGTAGCGCCATCCCGCATCCAGTAGCGGGGATGCGGCGTAATCGTTTGAGTGTTCGGCATAATTTTCCCGTAGCCAACCGATATCCAGCGAATGGCTGCTCATCCCTTTCGCCAGCATGTCTGGCGTACCGTATACGTCAAGAGTGACCTCTCGCCGCTGTCCATTGATGTCGGTGATCACCACCTGCGCCTGCCCGCGTCCAGAAAAGGTCGGCATCGTATCCAGAACGTAGTTGCCCGGCGCGACCCGCTGGCGGCTTTGTCGCAGGCCGTCAATGTACAAATCGACCGTTGACGGCAAAACCACGCTGTCGCTGAATTCTGCCCGTGGAGCGGTATTCAGCCGGGGATCAAGCTGAAAGTTGCGCGACAGATGCAGCCCGGCAAACCGTACCTGGCGGCTCCAGCTTACCCCGGTGGTGATGGCGTCACCGAGCGTCAGGCTGGTTAACGACTGCGGCATATCGTATTGCCAGGCGGTCATCAGACGGGTATGGCGGGTGCGCGCGTCATTCTGCCCTTGCTGAATGCGGCTGTTCATGCTGCTGCTCAGTTGGCCAGGCAGCCATCCGGAGCTTTGCATCCGGCTCTGGACGCTTGCCTGTCGTTCCGCTGCGCTTTCGCTGGCGTACAGTGAATAGTCGAGAGAGAGCGTCCCCATGGTTTCCGCCTGCGGCAGCACCTGTGCCGACGGGGGCGGCTGGCTGACCAGATGTTGACGATGGTTTAATGCCGACGGTTTGAGCGTTAACGACAGATGCTGTTGCAGAGGGTCAAACTCCGCCTTAATGTCCTTGCGAGAAGCGAGATTGATCCAGGGGCGACTGTCATCGTTCAACGCGATCCCCAGAGATTTCGCGTCGCGGCTGGCGAGCCAGAGAGCGTTATCCTCAACGCGTACCGCCCAGAGTCCGTCGTGAACATAATGGTTAACGGTAATGGACAGGTACAGCGTGGTTTTCGCAGAGGGTTCAGCGTGGAGTGTCATGGGCAGTAGCCACAGCAGCAGGATGTACCTTAAGCAGGCTGGCTTCAGTATTTTCATTCAGATAGGCGCGCAGGGCGGATAGCAGGCGACGGTGATCGCGTTTAAACGGAAGCATGAACCGCTGTCCTGCCAGTACATAACCCGCCAGACCCGGGAGTGTTTCTATGGGGTGGCCATCGTTCGCCAGCGCCTGAACGTTACTCAGACGAATATGCGATGTTCCGCGGTTTTGGCACCAGATATCCGTCTCTTGCTGCGCGCAGGCGAGCTGCGAAATGTCATCCAGCGCCGCGTTGTGTTCCGCTGCGATAAACAGAGGGATCGAATAGCGCAACAGAAAATGGACGCCGGTATGACTGGCGCCAGCGGCGGAAAGCCCTGGCAGTTCGTCGATCTGCAGGCGAAAGCTCTGTTCATGCGCGTGTAAGCCTGGGTTTAGTACCACGATGCGCACCAGTTGCTGTTGTCCGGGCTCCAGTGAGGCCACCGCCGGGCTGCTGACGATGTCGTCGGTCAGCGTGAGGACGTCTTTACCGTCGTCCTGCGTCCAGTCATAGATTCGCACCTGCGCGTGAATCGGCGTATCGCCTGTGTTGGTGAGATACAGGGCGGCGGCGCGCTGATGTGGGTTAAGATTCAGCGTCACGGGGGCGACCTGTAACGTGGCGGACTCGGCGTAACGGCTTAACAAACCGAGGATAGCCAGACAAAACAGCGTCAACAGAAATAGCCAGCGCATATTAGTACACCAGATTCAGCGTCACATCATCGCTGTATAAACCGGCCCTGGCCTCGGCCAGCGCGCCAGCCTCAATGACGCCGTAGAGGGTTTCTGACTGCGTTTGACCGTTACCCGTGCCTTCGATGCCGCCGCTGGCGTTTACCGGCGTTTTCTTACTTTCGTCGGCATACAGCTTATAGGCGATATTTTTCGCGCCGAGGCTACTGTCTTCTGCTTTCAGCCAGAATGTTCCATCGTTTTCGCTGTCGGCGCTGGCGGCAGAAAGCGAAAACGGCGTACCGTTAGTGCACAGCACGCTGAGCTGCGTACTGGCCTGAATCTCGTTGGTTTCGTCGGAACCGTGGCGAGAAAAATTCAGATCGTTAGCCTGCAGCGTGCAGGACTTCAGCACCTCCAGCGAGACGTGCAGCGTGGCGCTGGCCGTGCTGTCAGCCCACGCCAGCGGCGCGACAAGTGCGGATAAACTGAGACAAAGCGCCGGGAGCGCGCGGGAAGAAATTTTCATGTTTTCGTCCTTACGATGACAGGTAAAGCGAACGGCTTTCCATCAGATGCATTTTTCGATGCAGTTCCGCCAGCGTATGGCAATGAAACTTGACCATCGCGTTGCGTCTATGGGTGTAAATGGTTTTCGGCGATTTGTTCATCATTTCGGCAATTTTCACTGTGGAAAATCCCTTAATGATCAATAAACAAACGCTCACTTCTGTTCGGGTCAGTGGCGCATCTTTCTGGATCGTGCGGCGAAAATCAGGGTGACGGAGATGATTGGCAAACTGCTTTAGCGTCAGAGTGTCACGGATTACGCAGATGTTTTCAGGCGGCAGGATTTGCTGCACTTCGCGCAGACGGTTGTCAGGGGTGACGACCAACCATCTTCTGCTGCTGGCATCGTTAAGCATCGTTTCGCGTAGCTGGAACAGACTCTTACTGGAGAGATCGTTGTGCCAGGCAATCGACAGTTGTGGTTCGCCCATCTCGCGGATTAAGTGGCGTAACCCTGACCAGAGATAGTAGTTGTCGCTGTATACAATGAGCTGATAACGCTCTGCAAATGAGGGAGTCATAGTGCTGGTTTATTCCACAGATAACCCTGGCCGTAATGCGCCGTAGAGCGGCAGGCTAATTCGTAATCGTTGACGGTCTCAATGCCTTCTATCAGCACTTCTTCCGCAATCTGTCGGCAACGCTGAGCCAGCTTCAACAGCGGAGTTTGCTGTTCGCGACCGGCCCAGAAGGCGTGTTTGTCGATTTTCGCACCGGAAAAGGCGTAGGCCTGTTCGAGCAGGCAGGTGAGAATGTCGTCATGGACATCGTCGGCCCAGACGGCAATGCCCATTTGACGAAGGGTGGCGATGCGCTCACGTAGCCTGCGGCTTTCGTCAGGGCTGAGCGCGCGGAGACGCTCAAGGTCTGTGAGCTCAATGGCAATCTTTTCCGGCTGACGTACTTCCGCTGCCAGGCGTTCAATGAACCCCTCGCTCAGCAGCACATCCTCACTGGCGTTGAGATAATATTTACCCGTCTGCGTTGTTTGCAGGACGTGAGTGAGCTGAGCAAAAAAGAGGCTGAACCTGTCCTGCAACGATAAGTGACTGAAAAAATGCTCCAGGTCTACCTCATCAGGGGCGGTGGACAACACCTCCCAGGCGATAACGTTTTCACTTTGTAAAACGCGGATAGATTCGAATTTATAACCTGTAAGCATGATAACCGGCGCGTTCGCTTGCCCTGAAAATGAATGTCGGGAAAGCGTAAGGGATTATTTTTCTGCAGGATATTTATAAATATAATTTCTATTTATAAGGTTATTATGACTGGTTTTTTATTTTTTTATAGGTTTATATTTTGTGTTTAAGGGTTAAAGGCGGAATATTATCCCGCCTGATAATGTTAGCTTTGGCCGTTAACCACTTTGATTTCCACCATCCCAATACCGAGCTTACGCGGTGAGTGGCCGAGGATATTGCCTTCGTTTGTGGAAACCGGTTCAGGCGGAACAATCACCAGCGTATCCGCCTCGGAGGGGTTTTCAAAATGAAGCGTGGTGGTGGTGACGTCGTGACCTAACACCAGCGTCTGCTCTTGCTTGCCAACCCGCACCGGAATTGGGCGGTTGGCGTTGTCGCCGAATGCCTTCGCGATGATCACCAGGTCAAATTTTTTCGGCAGCGGCTGCTTGTATTCGATTTTCACCTCATCGCCGAGCTGGGCGTTCGACCAGCGTCCCCACGATTCCGGGCGGGAAATCCCGCTGAACTGCTTCACTTCTTCCGGCGCGCCAGCCACGTTGAAGACAAAACTGTCGGCTTTGTAGCGGATGTCGTTATCAACGATCTTCAGCGTGTCGACGTTGCCTTTATAACGTTCCATGTCGATGAGCGTCTCGTTGAATGCCGTTTTGCCTTTCCACTGCGCTTTGTCGACATGTTGTACGATTTGCTGACCGCCAAGCTGTCCTTGCGACACGCACCAGTCAGTCGAAAGCGCCAGTTCCGGCGCCCACAGCTGGCCCATCTTGTAGCAGCGATCGACCCAGACGAAGTTATCTCGCGGGGCGAAATCGGCAAGCTGGAAGCGCAGCGGTGCGGAGTATTCACTTTCCGGCAGCGGCTCGACGCGCTTGTCGGAGACCCGCAGCAGCAGCGGCAGACGGAAATGACTGCCGGAAAAAGCGATCATGTTTTTATCCCGATCGACGGTGAACGTTTTCATCTCTTTCGGGAAGTTCCACAAACGGATAACGTCCGGCTTCATCGACAGGATTTTTTCTTTGCTGTTAAGGAAGATTTCGGACAAGGACCGACCGGATAAGCTGCTGCGGCCAAGACCGATAAAGTTATCGCCGCCGAGAATATCCAGCACCGTTGCGCCGTTATCCATGGTGTTACGCTTGACCGCCAGCGTCTCCTGCTGCGGCTTGTCGCCACGCAGCACAAAGAACAGATTATTACGATCCTGCTTGTTCAGGTATTTCCATGCGGTGTTGTTCATAGCCAGATGGTCAGAAGAGACCACGATAACGGTGTCTTTAAACCATGGTGACGCTTTGATTTTCTGGATAAAGGCGGCAATGTTTTCCTGGCTGCAGCTTACCGCGCTGAATGACTGGTTCGGCTTACCGTCAAAATCGTAGCGCTTACGATTACAGGTGCGCGAAATAAAGCCATCCGGGTGATGGGTATCGACCGTTAGGGTAAACAGTGAGAAACGCTGGCCGGAACGGGACAGTTCTTCAAACTTCTTCCACGCTTCGTCCAGCACCGTATCGTCGTAAAAGCCCCAGTCGTTGCGGTAGGCCGGATCTGCCACCACGTTTTTTAACTCCTCCGCGCCATACAGATGGTCAAAGCCGTGGGATTTCAGAAATACGTCTTTTCCGGCAAAACGCAGGTTGGCGCCCTGGACAAAATAGTTCTGGTAGCCGGAGTTTTTCAGGATATCCCCCAGACAAATATTCTGCGGGAAGAAACTGGAAACGGACGCCGAGGCGTTACCTTCAAACGGGGCGAACAGCGGAATGCCGCACTGCGAAGCGACCATTCCGGCGATGGTGTAGTCGGTGCCCGGCAGTTGCTGAGTGTGGCTAAAGTCCAGCCCTTCATTTTTCAGCGCCCCCAGTTCCGGGGTCAGATCCGGAAAAGCGTCGTTATCGAAATACGTACGTTCGAGACTTTCACCATAGATGTAAACCAGATTCAGCTTCGGGTCAGGAATACGCTTCGCAGGCTCTTTATAGTATGTCGCGAAATCAGGATCGCCATCGCGGGTCTGGGATTTTACCAGTTCGGTGATCTGGCGAAAGGCCGGGCTGGCATCCACTGAACCGAGAGCCAGCAGCAATGCCAGCAGGCTGTAGCCAAAATGGTGCGGGTGGTGGCGACGACGGCGCAGCACCCAGCCCAGCGCGCCAAAGACCGCCACTAATGCCAGCGCAATGCCGACGCCTGGCAGGATGTACTTGCCCACGCCTGCCCCCGTCAGACTGTTGGTCAACGTGTAGAGCACTGCGTCGTTAATGCCGTCACCGGTAAAATAGTCGCTGGCGTAGAGCGTGATATTTAAAATCACAAACAGCCCCAGCACGGTTAATGTTGCGGCAAACCACCAGGTGTTGCGACCCGCTTTCCACGCATAAATGAATACGGAAGCGAGAAACAGAACGATGGAAAGTAACTCAGACAACAGACGATCCTCACGAATAGCCTTCTTGCAGAAAGGCGCTTAACCAGGCGTTGGCTGGCAGTGAATCTTTTTTCAGGAAGTACAATGTAATGGGGTTGTCACTTAGCTGCAATTCTAGTGACATATTAATGCGATGTTATTCAGAATTGGTTTAGAAATAGACTTTTTTGATCGCTGTCACTTCCCGCTATACGGGGGACGAGAGGGGGAAAAGGATAAAAAGAAGCGGCAAACGCCGCGCCAGCAGGGAGACAGCTGAAACGCGGCTTCTGGCGTCAGGAAATGAAGTTCATTCCCTGCTTTAGCACCAGGTCACAGGCTTTCGTTTTCACTTTTTCCGCCAGCGGCGTGCTGCCGATAGTGTTGAGGTTAAGCTGTTGGCCGTCTTTGGTATTCAGCAGACCCTGAATGCCGTCCAGATAGTGAGTGTCCTGCTTCTGCTCTGTCGCACCCAGCCCGAGTTTATCCAGTACCTGATTTTTCACGTTTTCCGCGTCGGTTACTGAGGCCAGTTTCTGCTTCGCGCAGTACTGTAAAATACCTGCGGCGTTGTTCATATTGTTCGCGCTCAGCGCCTGATTGCCGCCGTTAAGCAGGCTGGTCAGGGAAGAAAGCGACGTTCCGCTCTGGGAAGAAGAGGCGCTTTGCTTGCTCAGTTCATTGGCGGCGCTGGAAAGCGACTCCTGCCAGGAGGCGGCAAAGGTGCTGGTGGCGATAAACACGCTGGCGGTTACCGCGCAGCCCAGAAGGTATTTAGCTGTTTTCATCATACTGACTCATGTAAGGAAGTTATCGGTATGGCGGATTATCCGGCCTGATGACATGAATCGCAGACCGGATAAGCGTAGCGCCATCAGGCACGTTTAGCGCAGTATAGCGCTGTGAAAGGTAAGAATGGTCTTAGAACCCGCCCATCAGGCTATTAATACTCTTTACCGGTGACCCGGCTGCGAAAGCTGTCCCAGTTGAAGATCACCCACAGGCTGTTGCCGAGCCGCATACGATCCATCACCCGCTCGCCCAGCAATTTGGTCATTTCCTCCATGTTGCTGTTAGTGAGCATGCCGGTCGGACGCTTGGAGGAAGAGCGCCGATCGACGATCTGATTAATGATCACTTTTTCGTAGCGTGACTCTGTCTGTACGCCGATCTCGTCGATCACCAGCAGATCGACGTTACTGAGATCGTTTAGCAACTGCTCTTCACTGGTTTCCCGGTTGCTGAAGGTCTCTTTCATCGCGGACATAATATCCGCGACGGTAATGATCAGCACCGATTTGCCGCGCAGCAACAGTTCATTGCAAATGGCTGCCGCCAGATGATTCTTTCCGGTTCCCGGCTTGCCCGAAAAGATAAAGCTGGCGATGTTGCCGTCAAATTCTTCAACGTACTGGCGCGCTTTGCTGAGCGCGTTCATCTGTCCTTCACATTCAACATGATAGTTATCGAAGGAGCAGTTTTGATGCAATGGACGAATGCCGGAACGGTTAAAGGTACGCTGCATTTTCATCGCCCGGTTTTCGCGGGCCAGCGCCGCTGCGCGGATTTCACCTTGCTGTTTCTGCCATGCCAGCAGCTCTTCACCCGTTTTGAATGCAGGTTCGATGTGTGCTGGCATCATTTTTTGCAGACGTTTCATCAGATCGCCAACGTTTTTCATTGTTACCCTCTAAAACCCGGTGGAATTTGATTGTCAGGTTCGCTGACCGTGTTGACGTCGCGCTTCGGTAACCCGCCGTTGCTGGCGCGGCCTATCTGTACGCTGCGCGCCAGTTTTTGCTGCCACTGGACATGATGAAAGACTTTGCCTTCCGCCTGCCAGTAAGCCACGAACGCGGCCAGCTCTTCGGCGGTGACCGGCTCGCGTAGCGCCACGCCCCAAAGCGCGGCCTGACGCTGAAAGTCGTCGTCCGGGCGCCAGTCGGGATACATCGCAAATTTCCCCAGCGGCACGCTAACCGGCACCGGCTGCGGCTCTTCATACAGCTGAGCGTCCAGCGTCACGTCGCAACCCGGACGGGCTAGTTTATCTTCAAGCGCCAGTAGTTGCGCCAGACGCGCCGGAGTGACCGCGTAAAAGGCCGGGGCGTTATTGGCGAACACCGCTACCGCGCCGCCTTCGGATTTTGCCAGCACCGTCTGGTGGTCATGTAATAGGGCGTCAATACCAATGACGTCCGGGGTTAAAATTCTGGATGACATAACGTTTCTCAATACGGACTGCAACCGAGAAGGGACTCTGCTTCTATAGTAACACACCGGGGCGGGCGAGCGGCAGGGAGGAACCTGCCGCCAGGATTATACGCGTGGACGCTTGCGGTAAAGCCACAGGCCGGGTACCGACAGGCCGATCGACAGCGCGCCGACAATCGACGACGCCTTGAGGAAATTGGTCAGCAACGTGATCATCAGCGCCTCGCTGTAACCAAAGTGGCTGATTTTTACCGCGGAAATCATCGCCGTGTAGGCGGAAATGCCGGGGAACATCGGGATCACCGCTGCAACGGTAAATACTTTTGGATGCGCCAGATACCAGCGCGACCATTGAATGCCGATGCTGCCGATCAGCAGTGAGGCGACAAAAGTCGACCACTCAATATTGAAACCCGCGCTCATCATCACCATGCGCGAGCCGTGTCCGAGTGCGCCAAGCAACGCACACCAGGGCAGCGCGCGGTGCGGCACGTTAAACACCATCGCGAAACCCATCGCCGGTATGGCGGAAAGCGCCATGTCCTGCATCAGCGCGAGAATAAAATCGATTATACCCATCCGCGAAGCCCCCACAGTGTTAATGCCATCACCACCCCCACGCAGGTCGCCAGCGTCAGCAGGCTGGCGATAGCCCAGCGCGCCAGCCCGGTGTTGATGTGCCCCTTGAACATATCCGCTACGGCGTTGATCAGTGGAAAACCAGGCACCAGCAGCAGGACGCTGGCGGCCATCGCCACCGTGGGCGTCAGGCGGAAGGCCGGCAGGTGCAGCAATAAACCGGAAATTGTGGTGGCGACAAATGCCGTAATACAAAAGTTGATCTGCGGATGCAGATGGCGGTGCGCCAGCAGCTGTCGGATATACATCGCGACCATGCTGGCGATGAAGGTGATCGCCGCGCCGTCCCAGCCGCCGTTGTTCAGCTTACAGAAACAAGCGCAGGACAGGCCGACCATCAACGAGACCAGCCACCGCGGGTAACGTAACGGTCTGAGCTGGCTAAAGCGCTTCTCGACGCCTTTGTAATCCAGCAACTTATGTTCAGCGAGGATCACAATATGTTGAACCTCTGTCACCACATGCATGTTGATCCCGCGGTCCTGGTTTTTACGCGTTGAGGTCAGGCATTGCCCGTCTTTGATGGTGGTCAGGACGATGGCGTTTGAGGAGATAGCGCTTTCCACGCTGTCCATGCCCAGTGCCAGACCGAGGCGGGTGGAGAGTTCATCAACCAGCGCGCTTTCCGCACCGTGTTGCAGTAAAAAAAGCCCGCACTGAATGCACAACCGTGTAACCGTTCGCTGAAATGACTGCTCTTCTTGCATGACTCGCCCTGACTGAAAAGACGCGTTGCGTACTGACTGATGACGAAAGACTTCTTTGTATCATGAAGCGGACGTTTTTTGGCTCCCGCTGAGATCAATCTTTATGTTGAAAAAAGAACCAGTTCTCTGCAGATGAGAATTTGAACTGCGCCACACTTTTATCAAATCGGTGAAAAGTGCAATTTTTGTCCGCATTTTGACCTTCTTTTTCGTCGCGTGCTTATCAAAAATGCAATTTGAAACTTTTGATCAACATTGTTTAAACAAATAATCAACTATAAGCTGGGGGACGCGATGAAAACTCAGGTCGCCATTATTGGCGCAGGGCCTTCCGGCCTGTTGCTCGGGCAATTGCTGCATAAGGCGGGGATCCGCACGCTTATCATTGAACGCCAGACGCCGGAGTATGTGCTTGGCCGGATCCGCGCGGGCATTCTGGAAAGCGGGACCGTAGATCTTTTGCGCGAAGCGGGAGCCGCCCGACGCATGGACAATGAAGGGCTGGTACATCATGGCGTTGAGTTTATCTTCGACGGTAAACGTATCCCCGTGGCGCTGAGCGAATTAACCGGTGGAAAAAGCGTGATGGTTTACGGCCAAACGGAAGTCACGCGGGACTTAATGCAGGAACGTGGCGAATGTGGAGCGCCCACGATTTATGGCGTGCAGCAGGTAGACATTCACGACGCCAAAAGCGATCGCCCGTACGTCACGTTTGAAAAGGAGGGGGAGAAGTGTCGTGTGGATTGTGACTTCATCGCCGGTTGCGATGGCTTTCACGGCGTCTCGCGGCAAAGTATTCCGCGCGAGGCGATCCGCGAGTATGAAAGTCTTTGGCCTTTTGGTTGGCTGGGGCTGCTCTCCGACACGCCACCGGTGAATCCGGAGCTGATTTACGCCCATCATGAACGCGGGTTCGTGCTCTGTAGTCAGCGCTCACTAACAAGAAGCCGTTACTATTTGCAGGTGCCGCTTAGCGAGCAGGTTGAGGCCTGGAGCGATGAGCGCTTCTGGGACGAACTCAAACGGCGGCTGCCGGACGGATTAGCACAAAAGGTAGTGACGGGTCACTCACTGGAAAAAAGTATCGCGCCGCTACGCAGCTACGTCGTGGAACCAATGCAGTATGGTCGGCTGTTCCTGGTTGGCGACGCGGCGCATATCGTTCCGCCCACCGGGGCGAAGGGCCTGAATCTTGCCGCCTCGGATGTGAACTATTTATGGCGTATTCTGACGCAATATTACCAGCATGGGCGGGGCGACCTGCTGGCAAGCTATTCACGCCTGGCCCTTAACCGGGTCTGGAAAGGGGAAAGATTCAGTTGGTTTATGACTCACCTGCTGCATGATTTTCAGGACAAGAGCGATTTCGACCGCAAGATGCAGGAGGCGGATCGGCAATATTATCTTGGGTCTGTCGCCGGACTGACGACCATTGCGGAAAACTACGTCGGGCTGCCATACGAAAAAGTGGGTTAACGAGAAGGAGAGAAGATGCCATTCACTGATGGGGTTCCCGTTTTCAAACTGTATGGCGAACAACAGGGGTGGCCGACGCCGGAATTGCTGCACTGTGAGTCGATCCATCAGCGCAGCAGCCTGCATGAATGGCACATCCGGGTGCACCAGCACGCCGAGATTGTCCAGCTTCTCTATTTGCACCGGGGGGAGGCGACGATCGAGGTTGAAGGACTCTCGACGGTCATGCGGGAGCCCTGCCTGCAGGTGGTGCCTGCGCTGTGCGTGCATGGCTTTCGTTTCTCACCGGGAACCCAGGGCTATGTGCTCTCGCTTGCCCTGCCGCTGATAAGCCGCCTGGAGGCGCAGTTTCCACAGCCGCTCTCTTTGCTCAGCGCCCCGCAGTGCGTGCAGGTGGGACACTCCCGTCGCCATATTCACAGCCTGTTTTCGGCGTTACGTAAGGAATACCAGACGGATCATGAGGCGCGGGAAATGATGCTGTTTGCGTTGCTGAGCGCGCTACTGGTCTGGCTGCGTCGGCAACATCGACCGGCAATACAACAGGACGACAAACTGGCGCGCAGACGTAGCGCAATGCGTCTTTTTGCGCGCCAGATCGAAAGTCATTATCGCGAGCACCTCCCGCTGGGGGAATATGCGCGTCGGGTGGGACTCTCCGCGAATTACCTTAATCAGTTATGCCGTGAATTTCATAATTGCAGTGCATTAATCGTCGTGCATCAGCGCATCATGCTGGAAGCCAAACGCAGTCTGCAATATACCAGCATGACCATCAACCAGATCTCAGATTACCTGGGGTTTAGCGATGTGACTTACTTTTCGCGTTTCTTTAAAAAAAATGAAAATATGTCGCCTAAAGCATTTCGTGAATTAATGAAACAAATCCGTTATCTCAAAAAGGATTAGTAATGCTAATTTATAATTTAAGAATATTTTAATGTCTCATTCTGGATTTATGGTTAAATATTGACGGGGCAGGATTGCATTATACTACGTGGATAGTTGTATAATCGCCCATATGAATTCTGAAAGAAAACCAGGGATTAACAATTCATACTGATTATTGTTATGTTTATTTGTATTGCGTTGAATAATGTTTTTCTGCGCAAATTGCAAAAATAACAGGGCGATAACGGCTATGGGATGTGGAGGATATATGTTGCCAGGATGCTGCAAAAACGGAATTATTATCAGCAAAGTACCGGTCATTCAGGCTGGACTGAATGGGGTGATGCATCGGCATTTCCCGGAATATGACGTCTCCACCTGTCGCGCTGTCGACGAACTTACGTTATTACAACTTCGTCGTTCTAACGTTGTCATCGCCGATCTTACCGGAGAGTGCCGCCATCCGCGCACTATCTGTGAACAGTTCTCCACCCTGATCTCTCAGTATCGCGATATCCATTGGGTTTTTCTCGTCTCACGCGCCTGGTATCCGCAGGCGGTGGAATTGCTAATGTGCCCATCCAGTACGCTGCTGTCCGATGTGGAACCGATTGAAAACCTGGTCAACACCTTGCGTGCAGGCAGCAAACATCCTGACAGCGTGAGCCAAACGTTGCTGTCGCCAGAACACGTCGAGCACGCGGAATTTGGTTCGCGTTCTATTATTTTAACGCTCTCCGAGCGAAAAGTGCTGCGCTTGTTAGGCAAGGGATGGGGCATCAATCAGATCGCGATGCTGCTAAAGAAAAGTAATAAAACCATCAGCGCCCAGAAAAATAGCGCGATGCGCCGTTTATCAATCAACAGCAACGCTGAGATGTACGCCTGGATTAACAGTTCTCAAGGAGCGAGAGAGCTGAATTTACCTTCTGTATATGGAGATACGCCAGAATGGAAAACCGAAGCTATGCGGGAAATGTCGCACTCATAGAAAAATGTGTTATGAGCGGTATTGGTATTCAGGATTTATTTAAAACAAATACTGAATATCACTATAAACTGCACCTTTACTCGACACGAGATGAATTTCTACAGGCGATGAACACAACGACATTTTCTGCCGTTATTTTCTCGCTTTCTTCAATCAGAAAAGATCGCCGGATGGGGTTAATGTGTCTGGCTGAACTGGCCACCAATTTTCCCCGTATGCGACGTCTGGTGATTGCCGATGATAACGTCGAAGCGCGATTAATCGGCGCGCTGTCGCCGTCGCCGCTGGACGGCGTTCTCAGTAAAGAGGCGTCGCTGCCGGTATTACAGGAAGCATTATTTACGGCGCTTAGCGGTACCCGCCGAATTAATGAAAGTAATCATAATCTCTGGTATCTCACACAGAGTCGGATGCTCAGCCCTACTGAGCGTGAAATTTTGCGTTTTATGTCCCACGGTTACTCTATGCCTGAAATCGCCGTTGAGCTTGAGCGAAATATTAAAACCATTCGGGCGCATAAATTTAATGTGATGTCGAAACTGGGCGTCAGTTCGGACGCCGGTTTGCTGAACGCGGCGGATATTCTGCTGTAGGCGCGGGAATCGCGCTTCTCTTAAGAGGAATGCGCACGGTTGACCTTCACTGGCAGACATCCACCCAGGTCGCTGAGGTCAGTTCAGCCATCCGTTCTGGTGAAATGCGGATAGCGCTATGGATTGCGCCAGCGGCGGGAAGCACTTCGGTATACGTCTTTAGCGACACATCACAATAAACCGGTAACGGCGTCTCCAGGCCAAACGGGCAAACGCCGCCAACCGGGTGACCCGTCGCGTTCACCACTTCATCACAACTGAGCATTCGGGCCTTCGCGCCAAAGGTACTTTTAAGTTTTTTATTGTCCAGTCGCGCGTCGCCTTTCGCGACGATCAGTACGATCATGTCTTTGACTTTTAGCGACAGGGTTTTTGCGATCTGTCCCGGTTGCACATTGTGCGCTTTTGCCGCGAGATCAACCGTGGCGGTGCTTTGCTCTAATTCAATGATTTCAATATCGGGCGCATGTTCGGCCAGAAACTGCCGTACGGATTGCAAACTCATTCTTTTCTCCTGACACCATTCGACGGTTTTCCAGTGTGTGCAAAACCGCTGGCGTAATTTGTCATAAGACAGGCGCCGCTGTAAATATTTTAATGTAACAAACCAGTAACATAGACGTTTTTTCGATCCTCTTCACATTCACGGAAACCGGTTACCGTAACCGGTTGCAGTACGCGAAAGGGCGATTAATACTGCAGTTGTCACTTCCTCTGTATCACATAAAAAGAGCCACTTATGAAATCTACCAACCATGCAGTCTTTAATGTGATTTTCCGGTTCGTCGAAAACTACGTCAGCCCTGTCGCGGGGCGTATTTCGTCACAACGTCATGTCATGGCTATTCGCGACGGCTTTATTTCTGCGATGCCGTTTATGATTGTTGGATCGTTTCTGTTGGTTTTCGCCTATCCGCCGTTTTCCCCCGACACCACCTGGGGTTTTGCCAGAGGCTGGTTGGATCTGGCAAAGCAGTTTGAAGGACAAATCCTTACCCCGTTCGATATGACGATGGGGATCATGTCTATCTACATCTGCGCGGCGATTGCGTACAACCTCGGAAAACACTATGCGAAGTCACATCAGCTTGATCCCTTTATGTGCGCAATGTTGGCGATTATGGCTTTTTTATTGATCGCCGCGCCAAAAACGAAGGGGACGTTGCCGGTTGACAGTCTTGGCGGTACAGGTATTTTTACGGCGATTCTGGTGGCGATTTATTGCGTTGAGATGATGCGTTTTCTGAAGACGCATAACATCGGTATTCGCTTACCGGATCAGGTGCCGCCGATGATCAAAAACTCCTTCGATCTGTTGATCCCCGTGCTGGTCGTTGTGTTGACGTTGTATCCACTCAGCTTGCTGATCCAGGCGCAGTTCGACATGTTGATCCCGCAGGCGATCATGGCCATCTTTAAACCCCTGGTTTCGGCAGCCGATTCGTTGCCGGCAATTTTATTGGCGGTGCTGATTGGGCATCTGCTGTGGTTTGCGGGCATCCATGGCGCGGCGATCGTCTCCGGGATGCTGCAAATGTTCTGGCTGACCAATCTCGGCATGAACCAGACGGCGCTGGCGCAGGGCGCGCCGTTACCGCACATTTTTATGGAGGCGTTCTGGACCTTCTTCATTGTCATTGGCGGTTCAGGAGCGACGATGGGGCTGGTGATTTGTTACCTTCGCAGCCGTTCCGTACATCTGCGTTCGATTGGTCGCTTAAGCGTGGTGCCCAGCATCTTCAATATCAACGAACCGGTGATATTTGGTACGCCCATCGTGATGAATCCAGTGTTCTTCATTCCTTTTCTGCTGGCGCCCATGGTCAACGCCATCATCGCATGGGCAGCCATGCAGTTTGATCTGATTGGTCGGGTGATTTCGGTGGTGCCGTGGACGGCGCCTGCGCCGGTGGGGGCGGCATGGGCATTAGGCTGGGATTATCGCGCGGCGATCCTGGTAGTGCTGTTGGCGCTGGTCTCCGCCATTATCTACTTCCCTTTCTTTAAGGTATATGAGAAGCAGTTACTGGCGCAGGAAGCGGAAGAAGCGCAGCGAACTGACGCCGAAAGCGAGCAGATTGCGTTATAACGGTCCGGGAGCGAAAGCTCCCGGCTTATTTCAGCGTGCAGTCGCCGCATTGCTGCACGTCGGGCAGGCGGTAACGTTGGCAGCACGTGCGGCGTACCAGTACGCCTTCGCGCGGGACAACGGTCCGCCAGAGTGGGTTATCAGTGCCGCAGGAAAGCTGTTTTTCGAAGAAGCAGGCATGGCGAAGCGCGTGAAGTAACTCTTCGCCAAGCAGCGGTTTCATCTCGTTGAGGTACCAGTGAATAAGGTAACCGGTATTGCTCCAGATGAGTTTACCGTTAATTTCGCCCGTGGCCTCAAGAGCCTGGACGACAGGCGTTAGCGCCTGTTTGATCAGGATTTCAATGCGCATCTGCGGAGAGCATTCCGTCGCCTGACGATCCGGATGAACGTCAATCCAGAAGCACGCGGCGCGACCCGTTTCATGAAACTCCACGTGCACATGCTCGGGAGAGACATCGATGGCCGTTTCCTGCGTTAATAAGGCAAGCATCAACGGCGGCACCATCAAACCGATATACCACTGCGCCCACAGCGATAGCAGTGGCTTGTTTTCTCGCGGCTGCGTGGGCTGGTTGCGATAAATATGGTCGGAATAGACCGCCAGCAATGACTGCAGCTCATTTGGTCGACACCATTGCGCCAGAGTCATAGCAGACTGGGGAGCAGGTTCGTCCAGACGAATGAAATCCAGCAGGTGCTCGCGTGTCTGGGCGATAGTTGCGCGTACGGCCTCCGCCAGCGAAGGGCGCTGCGGCTGCAGAGGCGTTCGCCAGATGACGTTATCAATGACGGATGCGGAACGATAAGCCATAGTCTGGATAATAATCTAAATGATAATGATTGCTAATCCTAGCTATAGGCATAACCGATAGCAAGCGCTTTGTCAGGCTTGCTTCTCACGCCGCACGATTACACCATACCGCGTCAGGCGATACCGGGATCGCTGCTGGCTAAAATATGGTTACGTCCCAGATGCTTGGCTTTATAAAGCGCTTTGTCCGCACTGCTAATGGCGCTTTCGATCTCTCTGCCTGTCAGCGGCGCGATACCAATACTGATCGTGACGTTGGTCGCGACGCTTTCATTAAACATGTGTGGGATCTTAAGGTCATACACGCTTTGACGAATACGCTCAGCGGCGGCATGCGCCTGCTGCGGATCGGCTGCCGTCAGCAAAACCATAAATTCCTCGCCGCCAAAGCGAGCAACCACATCACGCGAACGTACGGCGTCGCGAATAGCCGCGGATACGCGCATCAGCGCCTGATCGCCCATCATGTGTCCGTAATGGTCGTTGTAGGCTTTGAAATGGTCGATATCGATCAGCAACACGTAATGCTCATCGGTATCCGTCTCAAGAAGGGTCTCCAGACGGTGTTGAAGTCCCCGCCGGTTGTATAACCCCGTTAAAGGATCGAGCATGCTGAGGTCGTTCAACGTCTCTTTTTCCGCCAACAGTTTGTACATCAGCTGCTGGGCGAAATCATCGTAACGTTTTTGGATTGCATGCTGAATCGCCACTCCCGCCATGGGCAACGCCAGGAAATAGAGGATCCGCAGGCCCTGTTCATTGCCGTTTAACCACAGGCAGACCAGTACGGAGGGCAGCGAGTGAAGCGTAAAAGCGACAATATTATTGGCAAATGAAATAGATCCGATGAATAAAACAGTCAGTAACGCCATCAGCAGGAAAGTGTCGTCCGGAGACGGGAGCTCGGTGTATTTCAACGTAATATGCGCCGCCCATAGCCCGCCAAACGCGAAAGAAACGATCGGTAAATTAATCCTTTGATTGGCGTGTCTACCGTGCCACGCGAGGAGGGCCGCGCTCAGCGCCAGAATAACAATACCCGGCACTGAGACGGTTTTAATCTGATAGATCGGATAAGCGATAGCAAACAAAGCGGAAACGGCGTTAAGAAACAAAAACAGACGGAGAGAGAGCTGATATTTTTTAGCGCGCAGGGAAAGCCAGGATTGTGCAGTCATGTCTTAATTCATTATTTATCTAACAATTACACTGTTCAGGCCACGTGAAAAAAGCGAGAAGTCGCTCGCTCAAAGTAAGAGGTATTTGCTTTCTATGTTTACCGCTGCGCAATTTATCACCTTAAAGAATTCATGTCATCAATGCTTAAGTAAAGCTGATGTCAGGGTGTGCAACGGCGTACTGACAAATGAGAAAGTTTATCATATGATATTGGTTATCATTATCAGTGTTAGAGGTGAAACCATGTTGCAACGGGCGCTGGGCAGTGGTTGGGGAGTATTACTGCCGGGGATCGTGATTGCCGGACTGGCGTTTGCCGATCTTTCCCTTGAGGTCTGGAAGACCATTATTGTATTAGGGCTATTACTCACTCCGGTGATGCTGTATCACAAACACCTGCGGCATTTTGTTCTGTTGCCATCATGCGTTGCGTTGATCGGTGGAATGATGCTGGTAATGATGAATTTGAATCAGGGATAAACAACGGGGAACAGCAGAAGGGAGGCCGTAAGATAATTGGTGCGAGGGGGGGGACTTGAACCCCCACGTCCGTAAGGACACTAACACCTGAAGCTAGCGCGTCTACCAATTCCGCCA
>NZ_JAOWIB010000104.1:59106-114540 GCF_030332325.1 Citrobacter sp. Cs237
GGGGGGGACTTGAACCCCCACGTCCGTAAGGACACTAACACCTGAAGCTAGCGCGTCTACCAATTCCGCCACCTTCGCATACCATCGATTCTTGAAAAGAATCGCTACCACGGAGGCGCATTCTAGTGGTTTTCAGCTTTTCGTCAATAGTTAATTGCGCACGCAAGTTCAATTGCTGGAAAAATGGGCGCTAACCGTAGCGTTGAACGCAGGCCGGATAAACAACGCGTTATCCGGCATCTGTAAACCATACCGGACGGTGCGCAGACACCTTAATCCGGCCAGGGATGACCAGACTATTTCTTCGCCTGGCGGGTCATAACGGTACGGTAGACCTTAAAGCGACCGGTCTGAGCGATGACCTCATGGAAGCCAAAGGTGTCGTCCAGCACCTGTGGGTAGGGCAGGAAGGCGTTAGCGACGATACGCAACTCGCCGCCGCTGTTCAGGTGGCGCACTGCGCCGCGAATCAGCGCCTGCGCCGCATCCAGGCTGGTCTGCATACCGTCGTGGAACGGTGGGTTGGAGATGATCATGTCAAACCGACCCTTCACTTCAGAAAAGACGTTGCTGGCAAACACCTCACCCTCAATGCCGTTGGCGGCAAGCGTTGCGCGGCTGGCTTCAACCGCGGGTGCGCTAACGTCGCACAGGGTTAAGCGCACCTTCGGCGAGTGGCTGGCAAGCGCGACGGAAAGCACGCCAGCGCCACAGCCGACATCCAGCACTTTACCCTTGGTATGCGGCGTCAGGGTGGAAAGCAGCAACTGGCTGCCCACATCCAGACCATCGCGGCTAAACACCCCCGGCAGGGTTTTGATGGTCAGGCCGTCAACGGCGTATTCGCCCCAGTATTTTTCTGCGTCAAAGACCGGCTGTTTTTCCAGACGGCCATGATACAGACCGCAGCGACGGGCGCTGTCGACTTTGTTCAGCGGCGCAAATTCCGCCAGCATCTGTTCAGCGCTGCGCACGCCGCTGCGGTTTTCGCCAACGACAAAAATATCGGTGCCCACCGGCAACAGCGACAGCAGATTCATCAGCTGGAACTGGGCTTCCGGTTTGTTTTTCGGCCAGTAGTAGATCAGCGTATCGCTGTCGGCCACGTCTTCTGCCTGGGCTACCAGGCTAAAACGGGCGCTGTCGCCCATCTGGCCGCTTAGCACCTGCCAGTGGTGAAACTGTTGGGTATGCACACGGCTGGCGGCGCTGGCAAAACGCGCGGGCAGGTCATCCTGCAAATCTCCGGCAAACAGAATACGGCTTTGTTCGAAATCATCACTGTGGCGCAGCAAGACTTCACTTGCCGGGGTAAAAGCAGACATGGAAGGCTCCTTAAGTTAATCAGCCGGGGATTATAGAGCGTAATTGGCGCAGTTTCGATGAATTTGCTATATTTGCGCCCTTGACAGACAGGAGCGTTTTACATGACATCGCGGCGAGACTGGCAATTGCAACAGTTGGGTATCACCCAGTGGTCACTGCGTCGCCCTGGCGCTTTACAGGGCGAGATTGCGATTACGCTTCCCCGGCACGTCAGCCTGGTGATCGTTGGCGACGATCTCCCCGCGCTGACGGAACCGCTGATGCGCGATATTCTTCGCGCGCTGCGCCTGACGCCGGATCAGGTATTACCGTTGACGCCCGACCGCGTGGTCATGCTGCCGCAGGGGAGCCGCTGCCACTGCTGGCGTCTCGGCAACGATGCGCCCGTCACGCTGGAAGGGGCGGTGATTTCAACGCCTTCATTTAATGAACTACAGACCAGCGCGCCCGCGCGCGCCGCGTTATGGCGACAAATCTGCACACATGAACACGATTTCTTCCCTCAGCCAGCGTGACTTACCCGCGGCGTTTCAGATTGAAAAGCGCGCCCACGCGTTTCCCTGGAGTGAACAGACATTTACCAGTAATCAGGGGGAACGTTATCTCAACTATCAGTTGACGATAGACGGACGCATGGCCGCATTTGCCATCACGCAGGTGGTAGTCGATGAAGCGACGCTGTTCAATATCGCGGTCGATCCCGACTTTCAGCGTCAGGGCGTAGGGAAAGCGCTGCTGGAACACCTCATTGATGAGCTGGAAAAACGCGGCGTCCTGACGCTGTGGCTGGAGGTTCGCGCCTCCAACGTTGCCGCCATCGCACTGTATGAAAGCTTAGGCTTCAACGAGGCAACGATTCGCCGCAACTACTACCCGACCGCCGACGGTCGCGAGGACGCCATCATAATGGCACTGCCAATCAGTATGTAAGAGAAGGTGTAATGATGAAGTGGGACTGGATTTTCTTTGATGCCGACGAAACGCTGTTTACGTTTGACTCGTTTACCGGCTTACAGCGGATGTTTCTCGACTATAGCATTACCTTTACCGCTGAGGATTTTCAGGACTATCAGGCCGTCAATAAACCACTGTGGGTGGATTACCAAAACGGCGCGATCACCTCATTACAGCTTCAGCATGCCCGGTTTCAAAGCTGGGCGGAACGGCTCAACGTGGCGCCGGGGCAGCTTAATGACGCCTTTATGAATGCGATGGCGGAGATCTGCGCGCCGCTGCCAGGCGCTGTATCGCTGCTTAATGCCCTGCGCGGCAATGCCCGGCTTGGCATCATCACCAACGGTTTTACCGCCCTGCAACAGATCCGTTTAGAGCGGACCGGTCTGCGCGATTATTTTGATTTGCTGGTCATCTCAGAAGAAGTTGGCGTGGCGAAGCCGGACCCGAAGATTTTCGATTACGCGCTGGCGCAGGCCGGTAATCCGGACCGTTCCCGGGTACTGATGGTGGGCGATACCCCGGCATCTGATATCCTAGGCGGTATCAATGCCGGGCTGGCGACATGCTGGTTGAATGCGCATCATCGCGAGCAGCCAGAAGGCATACAACCGACCTGGACCGTGACGTCATTAGCCGAACTGGAGCAACTCCTGTGTAAACACTGATTGCCTCCCCCCCGTTGATGGGTAAAATAGCCGCAATTTTTCGTATTCAACATGCGCGGCGCGACGCCGCGCTTACCAAGAAGAATGAATTATGACGTTGTCTCCTTATTTGCAGGAGGTGGCCAAGCGCCGCACTTTTGCCATTATTTCTCACCCGGACGCCGGTAAAACCACCATCACCGAGAAGGTGCTGCTGTTCGGACAGGCTATCCAGACGGCGGGTACCGTTAAAGGCCGTGGTTCCAGCCAGCACGCGAAATCCGACTGGATGGAAATGGAAAAGCAGCGTGGTATCTCTATTACCACCTCAGTAATGCAGTTTCCGTATCACGACTGCCTGGTAAACCTGCTGGACACCCCGGGGCACGAAGACTTCTCGGAAGATACTTACCGCACGCTGACGGCGGTGGACTGCTGTCTGATGGTTATCGACGCCGCGAAAGGCGTCGAGGATCGCACGCGTAAGCTGATGGAGGTCACCCGTCTGCGCGATACACCGATCCTGACCTTTATGAACAAGCTCGACCGCGACATCCGCGACCCGATGGAACTGCTGGACGAAGTTGAGAACGAGCTGAAAATTGGCTGTGCGCCGATCACCTGGCCGATCGGTTGCGGCAAGCTGTTCAAGGGGGTGTATCACCTCTATAAAGACGAAACGTATCTGTACCAGACAGGGAAAGGCCATACCATTCAGGAAGTGCGCATTGTTAAAGGGCTGAACAACCCGGATCTCGACGCCGCTGTGGGGGACGATCTGGCGCAGCAGCTGCGCGATGAACTGGAACTGGTGCAGGGCGCGTCTAACGAATTCGACAAAGAACTGTTCCTCGCCGGGGAAATCACGCCGGTCTTCTTTGGTACCGCGCTGGGCAACTTTGGCGTTGACCACATGCTGGACGGTCTGGTGGAGTGGGCGCCAGCGCCGATGCCGCGTCAAACCGACACCCGCACCGTGGAAGCCAAAGAAGAGAAGTTCACTGGCTTTGTCTTTAAGATTCAGGCCAACATGGATCCGAAACACCGCGACCGCGTGGCGTTTATGCGCGTCGTTTCCGGAAAATATGAAAAAGGCATGAAAATGCGTCAGGTGCGCATCGGTAAAGACGTGGTGATTTCTGATGCGCTGACCTTCATGGCTGGCGATCGTTCACACGTTGAAGAAGCGTATCCGGGGGATATTCTTGGCCTGCATAACCACGGCACCATTCAGATCGGCGACACCTTTACTCAGGGTGAGATGATGAAGTTCACCGGTATCCCGAACTTCGCGCCGGAACTGTTCCGCCGCATCCGCCTCAAAGATCCGCTCAAGCAGAAACAGCTGTTGAAAGGGCTGGTCCAGCTGTCGGAAGAGGGCGCGGTGCAAGTGTTCCGCCCTATCGCCAATAACGATCTGATCGTCGGCGCGGTCGGTGTGCTGCAGTTTGACGTGGTGGTTGCGCGTCTGAAGAGCGAATACAACGTTGAAGCCATTTATGAATCCGTCAACGTGGCGACCGCTCGCTGGGTGGAATGCGCTGACGCGAAGAAGTTCGAAGAGTTTAAACGTAAAAATGAAGTTCAACTGGCGCTGGATGGCGGTGACAACCTCACCTACATTGCGCCAACGATGGTGAACCTCAACCTGACGCAGGAACGTTATCCTGATGTTCAGTTCCGTAAGACTCGCGAGCACTAATCTCCCTCTCAGAGCGCGGCAATGCTGCGCTCTGCCACTTTCCCTGCCTTTTTAGTCCCTTGCGGAATGTTCTTAAATCCCTCTCTTTTGCTTATGTTTGCCGATTTTTTGCGCAATTCCCCGCGCGATTTCAAAATTGTGATCTATATTTAACAAAGTGATGACATAAATATTGGCTTTAAATACCGTTCAATGCGTGAAGTGGAGTGCTTAAAGCTGATGTTGATTGTAGCCACGATATTAATAACTGAAACGGAAGGGCCTTCGACAGCACTGCTTCACACGTTGTGAATGTGACCGCTGCCATTGACTTCTGACTGGGTGATGTTTTATCACCCCATTCAGCAATGCAACCCCGTGTTGCCGGAGCTCAAATTACGAGCAAACATACAGGAATAGATCGATGACTATGACAAGACTGAAGATTTCTAAAACTCTGCTGGCCGTAATGCTGACGTCTGCTGTGGCGACGGGTTCTGCATATGCAGAAAACGCTACCATGGACAAAGCGCAAGCCGGGGCCGAAAGCGCAGGGCAAAAAGTCGATAGCTCTATGAATAAAGTCGGTAATTTCATGGATGACAGCGCCATTACCGCAAAAGTAAAAGCGGCACTGGTGGATCATGAAAATATTAAGAGCACCGATATTTCTGTCAAAACCGATCAGAAAGTGGTGACCCTGAGCGGCTTCGTCGAAAGTCAGGCACAGGCTGAAGAAGCCGTGAAAGTGGCGAAAGGCGTGGAAGGCGTGACCTCGGTGAGCGACAAACTGCACGTTCGCGACGGCAAAGAGAGTTCAGTGAAAGGCTATGCCGGTGATACGGCAACCACCAGTGAAATCAAAGCCAAACTGCTGGCGGATGACATTGTTCCTTCCCGAAAAGTGAAAGTGGAAACCACCGATGGTGTTGTCCAGCTGTCCGGAACCGTAGAGTCGCAGGCGCAAATCGATCGCGCTGAGAGCATCGCAAAAGCCGTTGATGGCGTGAAAAGCGTCAAGAACGATCTGAAAGCTCAGTAATTCTTCGTATTCGACCTCCTGACATTTGTCGGGAGGCGTAATGTGCACCACACTAAAAATATCGCGAATGAGTAGCCTGAGCGCTCATAACAAGCGGTCGACATTAACTATGGTAAAGGAGAGGCTTATGTTTCGTTGGGGCATTATATTTCTGGTTATCGCGTTAATTGCCGCCGCTCTGGGATTTGGTGGACTGGCAGGTACAGCTGCAGGCGCAGCGAAAATTGTTTTCGTCGTCGGTATCATCCTGTTCCTGGTCAGCCTGTTTATGGGCCGTAAACGACCCTAGTGCGTGAAAGCGTAACGCTAACTTGCAACGAAGCCAGTCCAGTGGACTGGCTTTTTCTGTTTTCGCCGCGGTCAATTTGCGTTACTTTGGCTCCCTTAAGCATAACAATAACAGGAAGGCAGAGGTGGGGCAGCGTATACCCGTCACGCTCGGCAATATTGCGCCGTTGTCATTAAGACCGTTCAAGCCGGGCCGCCTGGCGCTGGTGTGTGAAGGCGGAGGACAGCGCGGCATCTTTACCGCAGGCGTGCTGGATGAATTTATGCGCGCGCAGTTTAATCCGTTCGATCTCTACTACGGCACCTCCGCAGGCGCGCAAAATCTCTCAGCCTACCTCTGTAATCAGCCTGGCTATGGGCGCAAAGTCATCATGCGTTACACCACGCGCAAAGAATTTTTTGATCCGTTGCGCTTTGTGCGTGGAGGCAATCTTATCGATCTTGACTGGCTGGTGGAGGCGACCGCCAGCCAGATGCCGCTGCAAATGGATACCGCCGCCCGGCTGTTCGACAGCGGCAAACATTTTTATATGTGCGCCTGCCGTGGCGACGACTATACGCCCGGTTACTTCACGCCGACGAAGCAGAACTGGCTGGATATCATTCGCGCGTCGAGCGCAATCCCCGGTTTTTATCGCACCGGGGTGTCGCTGGAAGGGGTCAGCTACCTGGACGGTGGGATTAGCGATGCGATCCCGGTTCGCGAAGCAGTGAAACAAGGGGCGCAAACGGTGGTGGTGATCCGCACCGTGCCGTCGCAAATGTATTACACGCCGCAATGGTTCAAGCGCATGGAGCGCTGGCTGGGCGAGAGCAGCCTGCAGCCGCTGGTGAATCTGGTGCAGCATCATGAGGCAAGTTACACCGACATCCAGCGTTTCATTGAAAAGCCGCCGGGCAGGATCCGTCTTTTTGAAATTTATCCGCCGAAGCCATTAAAAAGCATGGCGTTGGGCAGCCGCATTCCAGCGTTGCGCGAAGATTATAAAGTCGGGCGGCTATGTGGCCGTTATTTTCTCGCCACGGTCGGTAAAATGCTGGCCGAAGAGCCGCCTTTGCTGCGGCATCTTCCGAAAATTGTCACGCCTGGCCCGGTGGTGGTGCCTCCCGCACCGGTCGCCAACGATACCCATGTGGCGGCGGTGTCAGCAGCGCCGCAGGCCAATGACACACTGTTTACTGATGAGGATCTGGCGTGAGTTTGCGTTTTATCGATACCCATTGTCACTTTGATTTTCCGCCGTTTACCGGCGATGAGCGCGCCAGCCTGCAGCGGGCTTGCGCAGCGGGTATTGAGAAGATGATTGTGCCAGCGACAGAGGCGGCCAATTTTGCCCGCGTACTGGCGCTGGCAGAACGCTTCGTACCGCTATACGCCGCGCTGGGGCTACACCCGATAGTGATCGAACAGCATGCGGATGACGGTCTGGAACGCTTACAGCAGGTTCTGGACGATCGTCCGGCAAAAGTGGTGGCGGTGGGAGAGATCGGCCTGGATCTGTTTCGCGACGACCCGCGGTTCGACAGGCAGGAACAGATCCTGGAGGCGCAGCTAAAGCTGGCAAAACGCTACGATCTGCCAGTGATCCTCCATTCCCGTCGCACCCATGACAAGCTGGCGATGCATCTGAAACGTCAGAACCTGCCGCGCACCGGCGTAGTCCATGGCTTTGCCGGCAGTTTTCAGCAAGCCGAGCGTTTTGTGCAACTGGGTTACCGGATTGGCGTCGGCGGCACGATCACCTATCCGCGCGCCAGCAAAACCCGCGACGTGATAGCGCAACTGCCGCTTACGGCGCTACTGCTGGAAACCGATGCCCCGGACATGCCGCTTAATGGTTTTCAGGGCCAGCCAAACCGCCCGGAACAGGCGGCTAAGGTGTTTGATGCGCTTTGCGAACTGCGCCCGGAACCTGCGGACGTGATCGCTGACGCGTTGTATCGCAATACCACGGCGTTGTTTGATGTGTAATATCGTTGTCGCTGCTCAGTGTTCAAATGTGCTGAAGAGGTAGAGAAGCACTTCCCGTAGGGTGAACGCAACCTGTTGCTGATGTGACAACGTTGAGAATATCCTGGAGCCAGATGCCGCACGCTATATGCTCCATGCGCCCCCGGCATATTCACAGATATAACGCAGGAAAGCGCAATTTTTCTACGCCGCGCTCGCGCAGGGCATCGGCCAGTTGCTCTACGTCCTCTGGCGTTGCGCTTGCCCATGTCCTGGCTTCGCCATGCGTCCCGTGCGCGTGAAAGGCGTTTAGCCTCACCGGCACATCGCCAAGCTGTCGGATGAACGCGGCGAGCGCATCGACATGCTGCATATAATCCACCCGTCCCGGAATCACCAGCAGCCGCAGTTCCGCCAGCTTTCCACGCTCTGCCAGCCACACGATACTATGCTTAATCTGCGCGTTATCGCGACCGGTAAGCCGCCTGTGGCATTCGCTGCTCCAGGCTTTAAGGTCGAGCATCACGCCTTCACACACGGGCAGCAGTTTCAGCCAGCCGGTTTCGCTAAGCTGCCCGTTGCTGTCCACCAGGCAACTCAGCGATGCCAGTTGCGGATCGCCTTTCATCGCGGTGAACAGTTCAAGGATAAACGGCAGCTGGGTCGTGGCTTCGCCGCCGCTAACGGTAACGCCTTCAATAAACGGCGCGGCCTTGCGGATGTGGGTCAGCATCTGGTCAACGCTCATGCTCTGCGCCATCGGCGTCGCCTGTTGCGGACACATCTTCAGACAGGTGTCGCACTGCTGGCAATGCTCGGCGTGCCAGATGACTTTTCCGTCGCTGACGCTCAGCGCCTGGTGTGGACACTGCTCCACGCACTCGCCGCAGTGGTTACAGCGTCCCATCGTCCATGGATTGTGGCAGTTTTTACAGCGCAGATTACAGCCCTGTAAAAACAGGGCCAGACGACTTCCGGGTCCGTCAACGCAGGAGAAGGGGATCAGCTTACTGACTGAAGCGCATCTGCTGTTCATGACCGATCACCCGGGGTTGTCGTTCCAGAATACGCGTATTGCGCGCGGCCTCTTCACCCAGCCAGGTGGTATTGGTACGGGAACCTTCAGCGCGATACTTTTTCAGATCCGACAGACGCACCATGTAGCCAGTCACCCGGACCAGATCGTTGCCGCTGACGTTAGCGGTAAATTCGCGCATCCCGGCCTTAAACGCGCCGAGGCACAACTGCACCAGCGCCTGTGGATTGCATTTGATGGTTTCGTCCAGGGTTAGTATGTCGCTGATCCCGGAATGATAATGGACGTGATGCGGCGCGACGGCTTGCAGATGGCTGATCGGGTCCGGCTCGTCGCCATAGGGCAGACGCGCGCCCGGCGTGGTGCCAACGTCAGAGCTAATCCCTGACTGTGCATGCAGCATTGCGCGCTGCTTCCAGCCATATTTTACCGGCGTATTCTCGACAAATTCCGCCAGTTGAGCGCTGATGCGATAGCCCAGTTCGTTAGCCGCTTCCGCTTTTCCGTAGCGCGCACGCATGCCCGCTTTTTCGCACAGCAGGTTTACCGCTTCCGCCAGACCGTACATACCGAACATGGGCACAAAACGTTGTGGATCGATCAGTCCTTCCTGCACGAGGAAGCTATTCTCAAAGAAATGTGATTTTTCATAGAGGAATTCACATCGGGCATCAATGATGGCGATTTGCTGGCGGCAATAGTAAGGAAGCGCATTTGTGAAGAAGTCATCAACAGAGCTGCTGCGCTCCGCCACGGCCTTCAGGTTAAGACGCACCAGCGTGCTGCCGCCGCCTCCAAGCGGCAGCGAGTTGTAACAGCTCACCACGCCGTACTGCCCTTTTGTGAAAATTTTATCATTCGCCGGGCCATTGGAAATATGCGGCTTACTGCATTCACAAATGTTTTCTGCCACCGCCAACAGCAGATTGTCCGGGGTGACGTCCGGATCGTAGATAAAGGTCAGGTTTGGCGCAACCTGCTTTAGTTCTGCGTCAGCACGTAAAATCGCCCGGGTAATAGGAGTATCGGCAGGACCGATATTGGCATGCATAAACGCGTCTGGCAGGGTTCTGTCGAGATAGCGCCAGAAACGTTTTATTCGAATATCGATCGCGTCTTGTGTTAGAATTTTAACATAGGGTTGCAACAGCGCATCAAGCTGACCGAGGTAAACCGGCATGGAGGTTACCGACGGCACATGATGATAAAGGATGGTCAGTAACGACAGCGCATCGTCCAGATCCTGCGCGCCTTCCAGTTCCAGCCAGGCGGAGCCATTGCGCAGAAAACGGGCGTAATCGGGGAGCACATAGCGGGGCTTGAACGGCGCGTGGCCTTCAAACATATCGCAAATGACCCCGTCGTCCAGCGCCTGGCGCGCCCCGGCGGGCAGCGCGGGATAAGGCAAAATGTTTTCGGCCTCCAGCGCCAGAAAGTGCCGTTTTTGCTCCGGGCTCAGCACCGGGCTGGTGACGATTTGCTGGCAGCGCTGTTGCAGCGCGGTTTCGTTGCTCGTGGTCATCGTGATTCCTTTTTATGCCGAAGGGCGTGCGGGCATTGTAGAAAGAAGCGCTGACGCGGCTTTTGATCCTGATGCGCCTGTGCGAAGAAGATCGCGGCAGAAGAGGTCATTTATTTGAATTTGATCTCATTACAGTAATGCAAATTTGTACGTAGTTTTCATTAACTGTGATGTATATCGAAGTGTAATCGCGGGTGGATGTTAGAATACTAACAAACCCGCAAGGTGAGAATTGATACGGCGATGCCGTTGGAGAATGTTATGAGCGATTTAACAGCAAGCAGCCTGCGTGCCCTGAAACTGATGGATCTGACAACCCTGAATGACGACGACACCAATGAAAAAGTGATCGCGTTGTGTCATCAGGCGAAAACCCCGGTCGGCAATACCGCCGCCATCTGCATCTATCCGCGTTTCATTCCCATTGCGCGTAAGACCCTGAAAGAGCAGGGCACCCCGGAGATCCGCATCGCGACCGTGACCAACTTCCCGCACGGCAACGACGACATTGAGATCGCCGTGGCGGAAACCCGCGCCGCGATCGCGTATGGCGCAGACGAAGTTGACGTGGTGTTCCCGTACCGCGCGCTGATCGCCGGTAATGAGCAGGTCGGCTTTGATTTGGTGAAAGCCTGTAAAGACGCGTGCGCGGCGGCAAACGTGCTGCTGAAAGTGATCATCGAAACTGGCGAACTGAAAGAAGAGGCGCTGATCCGTAAAGCGTCTGAAATCGCTATCAAAGCCGGGGCTGATTTCATTAAAACCTCTACCGGTAAAGTGCCGGTCAACGCAACCCCGGAAAGCGCGCGCATCATGATGGAAGTGATCCGTGATATGGGCGTCGAAAAAACCGTGGGCTTTAAACCTGCGGGCGGCGTACGTACGGCGGAAGACGCGCAGAAATTTCTGGCGATTGCCGACGAGCTGTTTGGCGCTGAGTGGGCGGATTCCCGTCACTACCGCTTCGGCGCGTCGAGCCTGCTGGCCAGCCTGCTGAAAGCGCTGGGTCACGGCGACGGTAAGAGCGCAAGCAGCTACTAAGATTTGAATTGCCGGGCGACGCGTAGCGAGCCCGGCCTGGTTTGAGGAGGTTACCGTGTTTCTCGCACAAGAAATTATTCGTAAAAAACGTGATGGTCTTGCCCTGAGCGACGAAGAGATCCGCTTCTTTATCAACGGCATTCGTGACAACACCGTCTCTGAAGGACAGATTGCTGCCCTGGCGATGACCATTTTCTTCCACGATATGTCGATGCCTGAGCGCGTGTCGCTGACCATGGCGATGCGAGATTCAGGAACCGTTCTGGACTGGAAAAGCCTCAACCTTAACGGCCCGATTGTGGATAAACACTCCACCGGCGGCGTGGGTGATGTGACGTCGCTGATGCTCGGTCCTATGGTGGCAGCCTGCGGCGGCTACATTCCGATGATCTCCGGGCGCGGCCTGGGCCATACCGGCGGTACGCTCGACAAGCTGGAAGCCATTCCGGGCTTCGATATCTTCCCGGATGACAACCGCTTCCGCGAAATTATTAAAGACGTTGGCGTGGCGATTATCGGCCAGACCAGCTCTCTGGCGCCGGCAGACAAGCGTTTCTACGCGACCCGCGATATCACTGCAACCGTAGATTCCATCCCGCTGATCACCGCCTCGATTCTTGCCAAAAAACTGGCGGAAGGTCTGGACGCGCTGGTGATGGATGTGAAGGTGGGCAGCGGCGCGTTTATGCCAACCTATGAACTCTCTGAGGCGCTGGCCGAAGCGATCGTTGGCGTCTCCAACGGCGCGGGCGTGCGCACCACCGCACTGCTGACGGACATGAACCAGGTGCTGGCTTCCAGCGCCGGTAACGCTGTCGAAGTGCGTGAAGCCGTGCAGTTCCTGACGGGCGAGTATCGCAACCCGCGCCTGTTCGACGTGACTATGGCGCTGTGCGTGGAGATGCTGATCTCCGGCAAGCTTGCCAAAGACGATACGGAAGCCCGCGCGAAGCTTCAGGCGGTGCTGGACAACGGCAAAGCGGCGGAAATTTTTGGCCGCATGGTGGCGGCGCAGAAAGGCCCGACCGACTTCGTGGAAAATTACGCGAAATACCTGCCAACCGCGATGCTCAGCAAAGCGGTGTATGCCGATAGCGAAGGCTTCGTCAGCGCGATGGATACCCGCGCGCTCGGCATGGCGGTGGTCTCGATGGGCGGCGGTCGTCGTCAGGCATCCGACACCATTGATTACAGCGTCGGCTTCACCGACATGGTCCGTCTGGGCGACAGCGTTGATGGCCAACGTCCGCTGGCGGTGATTCATGCCAAAGATGAAACCAGCTGGCAGGATGCGGCGAAAGCGGTCAAAGCGGCAATTATCCTTGACGACAACGCGCCTGAAATTACACCAACGGTCTATCGTCGTATTACCGAATAGCGGTATACTGATCTGATCGCTTTTTTACAGCGCAGATGTATGGAGAACATTATGAAACGTGCATTTATTATGGTGCTGGACTCCTTTGGTATTGGTGCAACGGAAGATGCCGATCGCTTTGGCGATGTGGGCGCCGATACTCTGGGACACATCGCAGAAGCCTGTGCTAAAGGCGAAGCGGATAACGGTCGCAAAGGCCCGCTGAATTTACCGAACCTGACCCGCCTGGGTCTGGTGAAAGCCCATGAAGGCTCAACCGGAAAAATCGCGGCCGGAATGGACGCGAATGCGGAAGTCATTGGCGCTTACGCCTGGGCGCACGAACTTTCCTCCGGTAAAGATACGCCGTCTGGTCACTGGGAAATCGCCGGGGTACCGGTGCTGTTCGACTGGGGCTACTTCTCGGATCACAAGAACAGCTTCCCGCAGGAACTGCTTGATAAGCTGGTGAAGCGCGCCAATCTGCCGGGCTACCTCGGTAACTGCCACTCTTCCGGTACGGTGATCCTGGACCAGCTCGGGGAAGAGCACATGAAAACCGGCAAGCCGATTTTCTACACCTCTGCTGACTCCGTGTTCCAGATCGCCTGCCACGAAGAGACGTTTGGTCTGGATAAACTCTACGAGCTGTGCGAAATCGCCCGTGAAGAGCTGACCGAAGGCGGCTACAACATTGGCCGCGTGATCGCGCGTCCGTTTATCGGCGACAAAGCGGGTAATTTCCAGCGTACCGGCAACCGTCACGACCTGGCCGTTGAGCCTCCTGCCCCCACCGTGCTGCAAAAGCTGGTCGACGAGAAGGGCGGTCAGGTAGTGTCTGTGGGTAAAATCGCGGATATCTACGCTAACTGCGGCATCACCAAAAAAGTGAAAGCGACCGGTCTGGACGCGCTGTTCGACGCGACCGTCAAAGAGATGAAAGACGCGGGTGACAACACGATTGTCTTCACCAACTTTGTGGACTTCGACTCCTCCTGGGGCCACCGTCGCGACGTCGCAGGCTACGCTGCGGGTCTGGAACTGTTTGACCGCCGCCTGCCGGAGCTGATGGAACTGGTAGGGGAAGATGACATTCTGATCCTGACCGCGGATCATGGCTGTGACCCAACCTGGACCGGTACTGACCACACCCGTGAGCACATCCCGGTGCTGGTGTACGGCCCGAAAGTGAAACCCGGTTCACTGGGACACCGTGAAACTTTTGCGGATATCGGCCAGACCATTGCGAAATATTTTGGCACGTCTGACATGGAATATGGCAAGGCGATGTTCTGAGGTCATTGCCGGGCGGCGACTGCGCCTTACCCGGCCTACAACACCGTAGGCCCGGATCGCGCCGCGTCACCGGGCAAAAAATCAAATTAAAAGGAACTGAAAGATGGCAACTCCTCACATTAATGCAGAAATGGGTGATTTCGCTGACGTCGTATTGATGCCTGGCGACCCGCTGCGCGCGAAGCACATTGCAGAAACTTTCCTCGAGGACGTGCGTGAAGTGAACAACGTTCGCGGCATGCTGGGCTTCACCGGGACCTATAAGGGCCGCAAAATCTCCGTGATGGGCCACGGTATGGGGATCCCGTCCTGCTCCATCTACACCAAAGAGCTGATCACCGATTTCGGCGTGAAGAAAATCATCCGCGTCGGTTCCTGTGGCGCCGTGCGTCACGATGTCAAACTGCGTGATGTGGTCATCGGTATGGGGGCTTGCACCGATTCCAAAGTGAACCGTATCCGTTTCAAAGATCATGACTTCGCGGCGATTGCCGACTTTGATATGGTGCGTAACGCGGTTGATGCGGCAAAAGCGCTGGGCGTTGACGCGCGCGTAGGCAACCTGTTCTCTGCGGATCTGTTCTACTCCCCGGACGGCGAAATGTTCGACGTGATGGAAAAATACGGCATCCTGGGCGTGGAAATGGAAGCGGCGGGCATTTACGGCGTCGCGGCGGAATTTGGCGCGAAAGCGCTGACCATCTGCACCGTGTCTGACCATATCCGTACTCACGAGCAGACCACCGCCGCTGAGCGTCAGACCACCTTCAACGACATGATCAAAATCGCGCTGGAATCCGTTCTGCTGGGCGATAAAGCGTAATGCTCTTTCCTGCCCTTCTCCTGTAAGGGAGAGGGGCAGGGTGAGGCATCAGAACGCGCTTAACGCACTGCCTGCGCTATCCATGCCGACACGTCCCGTAATTCCTTTTCCTGCTCCGGGAAGTCACCCCTCAACGCATCGCACTCCTGCTGCAATGTATCCGCCCGATACAAACACCCCTGCAAACGTGCTGCCAGCGCCTCTAATGGCGCGGGATTAAGACTGTCCGTGAACACCTGTGTGCGGGTGATACGACCTTTCTCTACGTCAAAATGCAGTTCCACGCCACCCCAGGTAAAGCGCTCATCCAGCAGATGAGAGAACGCTGGCGCCTGGCCGAAGTTCCACTCCCAACTGCTCTGGCGGGCAAAGGTTTCAGCAAAGTTGGGCAGATCCGGGGTTTTATCCGGCGAGATCACTTCCGCGTCAACGCGTTCGTTATAGTAAGTGAAGAAGGCTTCGCTGACTGCATGACAGACATGCTCATGCGTGATCCCAGGCAGCAGTTCGGTGAGGTTCGCCACGCGGGAGCGAACCGAGGTAATCCCTTTAGCCGCCAGCTTCTTTTTGTCCGGGTTCAGGTAATTTGCCAGACGGCTGAGATCGGCGTTAAGCAGTAGCGTGCCGTGGTGAAAGCCGCGATCTTTGGTTTCGCGATAGGCCGAACCAGAGACTTTACGATCGCCGTCCGGTGTTTTGACCACCAGATCGTTACGCCCGGAGGCCTCCGCCGTCACGCCGAGCGCATGGAGGGCGTTAAGAACAATTGAAGTCGAAATCGTTTTATCGTATTCCGGCTTGCCCGCCATAAAGGTAAAACAGGTATTGCCGAGGTCGTGGAACACCGCGCCGCCGCCGCTACTGCGACGCGCCAGGCGCACGTTGTCCTCTTCCATCCGTCGTGTGTTGCACTCTTTCCACGGATTTTGCGCACGGCCAATCACCACCGTATCCGCGTTGCGCCACAGGAAAAGCACGCGTTGGGTGGCGGGCATCTGGCGGAAAATGCACTCTTCTACCGCCAGGTTAAACCACGGATCATAAGAGTCAGAAATAAGCAGGCGAAGTGTAGACATAGCGTTTTCCTTTACAGAATTTATTCTTTTTTCTCGCTCTCTTCCTCTTCCGGTACCGACTTACTGGCGGTGAGCAAGAAAGGGGATTGCTGCCAGCGCGTTCGTTTACCCTGCAGCAATGTTCGGGTCAGCACCACGCCAATCGCCAGCGAGAGCAGCAGCATCAGGCGTAAAATATTGGTGGTGTTATCCACCTGTTTCGCTTCGGTCGCCAGGGTGTGGGTATCCAGCGTCAGGCGCAGATAGCCCAGCGGACCATTTTTTCCCTGAATGGGTTCGACGATTTGCTGGTTAAAATAGCCCCCGGCTTTTTTGCCGTCCAGCGCCAGGCGGTCGCGCACGTTTACGCTTTCACCCGCGCGGGCAATCATGTCGCCCTGTTCATCATAAACCCCGGCGTCAAGGATGCGGCTTTCATGGGTCAATTGCTGCAATATGCTTTTGATACGCTTTTCGTCAGGCGTTTCGGTACGCATAGAAGGCGCGATGTTCAGCGTGACCTGATGCGCCAGTGTGCGAGCCAGTTCTTCAAGCTGCGGATTGCGTTGCTTCTGGTGGTTTTGACTAAACCAGGACGCCCCCTGCATGAGCGCGACAAGCAGTGCGAGACAGAACAATACAATCACTGCACGATGAAGCCGAAATTTCAGTTTTGCGCGAGCCATATTCCACCTGCTGAAAATTTGAGGCTTAATGTTGCCAGAAGCGATGGATACAAGGTAGCCTCATGCGTTATTTTCCCCAGGAACCTTCCCGGCCCGAACGATTTTACAGGAGCTTTAATGCCTAACATTACCTGGTGCGATTTGCCTGAAGATGTCTCTTTATGGCCAGGTTTGCCCCTTTCTTTAAGTGGTGACGAGGTGATGCCACTGGATTACCACGCAGGACGTAGCGGCTGGCTGCTGTATGGTCGCGGGCTGGATAAACAACGACTAACCCAGTACCAGAGCAAGCTGGGCGCGGCAATGGTGATCGTCGCAGCTTGGTGCGTGGAAGACTACCAGGTGATCCGCCTGGCGGGGTCGCTGACACCGCGCGCCACGAAGCTGGCGCATGATGCGCAACTGGACGTCGCGCCACTGGGTAAAATACCGCATCTGCGGACGCCAGGTTTGCTGGTGATGGACATGGACTCCACCGCGATCCAGATCGAGTGCATTGATGAGATCGCAAAACTGGCCGGTACCGGCGAGCAGGTCGCGGAAGTGACCGAGCGCGCGATGCGCGGCGAACTGGACTTTACCGCCAGCCTGCGCAGCCGCGTGGCGACGCTGAAAGGCGCTGACGCTAACATCCTGCATCAGGTGCGCGACACGCTGCCGCTCATGCCCGGTCTGACGCAACTGGTGCTGAAGCTGGAAACGCTGGGCTGGAAGGTGGCGATCGCCTCCGGCGGCTTCACGTTTTTTGCCGAGTATCTGCGTGAAAAGCTGCGCTTAACCGCCGTGGTGGCGAACGAACTGGAGATCGTAGACGGCAAATTCACCGGACACGTGACGGGGGATATCGTTGACGCGCAATATAAGGCCAATACCCTGACCCGGTTGGCGCAGGAGTATGAGATCCCCATGGCGCAAACGGTGGCGATTGGCGACGGCGCGAACGATCTGCCGATGATCAAAACGGCGGGGCTGGGCATAGCCTACCACGCCAAGCCGAAAGTGAATGAGAAAACGGAAATCACCATCCGTCACGCCGATCTGATGGGCGTGTTTTGCATTCTTTCTGGCAGCATGAATCAGAAATAACGAGGTAACCCGTGGCAAAAGCTCCAAAACGCGCCTTTGTATGTAATGAATGCGGGGCGGATTATCCACGCTGGCAGGGGCAATGCAGCGCCTGCCACGCCTGGAACACCATCACTGAGGTGCGTCTCGCCGCATCGCCAACGGTGGCGCGTAACGAGCGGCTCAGCGGTTACGCCGGCAGCGCGGGCGTGGCGAAAGTTCAAAAACTTTCCGATATCAGCCTGGAAGCGCTACCGCGCTTTTCGACCGGCTTTAAAGAGTTCGATCGCGTACTGGGCGGCGGCGTCGTTCCCGGTAGCGCCATCCTCATAGGCGGTAATCCCGGCGCGGGGAAATCAACGCTGCTGCTGCAAACGCTGTGTAAACTCGCCGAGCAGATGAAAACCCTGTACGTCACGGGTGAAGAGTCGTTACAGCAAGTGGCGATGCGCGCGCACCGTCTCGGCCTGCCGACCAACAATCTCAACATGCTGTCGGAAACCAGCATTGAGCAGATATGCCTGATTGCGGAAGAAGAACAGCCGAAGCTGATGGTGATCGACTCCATTCAGGTGATGCACATGGCGGATATTCAGTCCTCGCCCGGCAGCGTGGCGCAGGTGCGTGAAACCGCCGCCTACCTGACGCGCTTTGCCAAAACGCGCGGGGTGGCGATTGTGATGGTCGGGCATGTCACCAAAGACGGTTCGCTGGCGGGGCCGAAAGTGCTTGAGCACTGCATCGACTGTTCAGTACTGCTCGACGGCGACGCGGACTCCCGCTTCCGTACCCTGCGCAGCCATAAAAACCGTTTTGGCGCGGTCAATGAACTTGGCGTTTTCGCGATGACTGAACAGGGGCTCCGGGAAGTCAGCAACCCATCCGCCATCTTTTTAAGCCGCGGCGACGAAATTACCTCCGGCAGTTCGGTGATGGTGGTCTGGGAAGGCACGCGCCCGCTGCTGGTAGAGATTCAGGCGCTGGTGGATCACTCGATGATGGCGAACCCTCGCCGCGTGGCGGTCGGTCTGGAACAAAACCGGCTGGCGATTTTGCTGGCGGTACTGCATCGCCACGGTGGTTTGCAAATGGCGGATCAGGACGTCTTTGTTAACGTAGTGGGCGGGGTGAAGGTCACCGAAACCAGCGCCGACCTCGCGCTGCTGCTGGCGATGGTCTCCAGTCTGCGTGACAGACCGCTGCCACAGGACCTGGTGGTCTTCGGCGAAGTGGGGCTGGCGGGCGAGATCCGCCCGGTCCCGAGCGGACAGGAACGTATTTCCGAGGCCGCAAAGCACGGCTTCCGTCGGGCGATTGTGCCTGCGGCGAATGTGCCGAAAAAACCGCCGGAAGGGATGCAGGTGTTCGGCGTTAAAAAACTTTCTGACGCGCTAAGCGTGTTTGACGATTTATAATTAAGACCCGTCGTTTTTCCAGCAGGAGGCTCTTGTGTCATCGTTCGACTATCTCAAAACCGCCATCAAGCAGAAGGGCTGTACCCTGCAACAAGTGGCGGATGCCAGCGGCATGACCAAGGGGTATCTCAGCCAGCTTCTTAACGCAAAAATCAAAAGCCCCAGCGCGCAGAAGCTGGAGGCGCTGCACCGCTTTCTCGGTCTGGAATTTCCGCGCCAGCAGAAAAACATCGGCGTGGTGTTTGGCAAGTTCTACCCGCTGCATACCGGGCACATTTATCTGATTCAGCGTGCCTGTAGCCAGGTGGACGAGCTGCATATCATCATGGGTTACGACGATACCCGCGACCGCGAACTGTTTGAAGACAGCGCCATGTCCCAGCAGCCAACGGTGCCGGATCGGCTGCGCTGGCTACTCCAGACCTTTAAATACCAGAAGAACATTCGTATTCATGCGTTCAACGAAGAGGGCATGGAGCCGTATCCCCACGGCTGGGATGTGTGGAGTCGCGGCATCAAAACATTTATGGCTGATAAGGGCATTCAGCCCAACTGGATCTATACCTCTGAGGAAGCCGACGCGCCGCAGTATCTGGAACATTTGGGCATTGAAACGGTGCTTATCGATCCGAAACGCACTTTTATGAGCATTAGCGGCGCGCAAATCCGTGAAAACCCGTTCCGCTACTGGGAATACATCCCAACGGAAGTAAAGCCGTTTTTCGTCCGCACCGTGGCGGTACTGGGCGGCGAGTCGAGCGGCAAATCGACGCTGGTCAACAAGCTGGCGAATATCTTCAACACCACCAGCGCGTGGGAATACGGGCGTGACTACGTCTTTTCCCATCTTGGCGGCGACGAAATGGCGCTTCAGTATTCCGACTACGACAAGATTGCGCTAGGACATGCGCAATACATTGATTTTGCGGTCAAATACGCAAACAAAGTGGCGTTTATCGACACCGATTTCGTCACGACCCAGGCGTTCTGCAAAAAGTACGAAGGGCGAGAGCATCCGTTTGTGCAGGCGCTGATTGACGAGTACCGTTTTGATCTGGTGATCCTGCTGGAAAATAATACCCCGTGGGTGGCCGATGGCCTGCGTAGCCTCGGCAGTTCGGTGGATCGCAAAGAGTTCCAGACCCTGCTGGTGGAGATGTTGCGCGAAAACAACATCGACTTTGTCCACGTTGAGGAGGCCGATTACGACGGACGCTTCCTGCGCTGCGTCGAGCTGGTCAAAGAGATGATGGGCGAGCAGGGATAATGTTCGCGGCGGGGTGAACACGATGTTTAAGCATTTGCAGGATATGGCGCTGTTCGCCCTGGTCGCTGAAAACGGCAGCTTTACCGCGGCGGCGCAGAAGGCGGGGCTACCGAAGTCCAGTGTCAGCCAGCGCATCAGCCAGCTTGAACAGCAGGTCGGCATCCGTTTGCTCAACCGCACCACCCGTAAGCTGAACTTGACTTATGCTGGCGAACACTATCTTGTGCACTGCCGGGAGATCCTCGCTGCCAGCGAACGCGCGGAGTACGCGGTGCAACGTCTGCGCGACAACCCCAGCGGGCGGTTGCGCATCACCTCGCCGGCGGGCATCGGCGCGACGCTGCTGGCGCGTCTGAACGCCCGCTTTCAACAGCATTATCCCGACGTGAACCTTGAAGTCTCGATTTCTGACGAAATGCTGGATCTGGTCGACAGCGGGTTCGATGTCGCGTTGCGCACCGGCAGGCCGCAGGATTCGACGCTGATTGGCCGGATGATAGGCCATTGCCCGCGTTACCTGCTGGCGTCGGCGGACTACCTTTCGCGGTTTGCGCAACTGACTCATCCGCGGCAACTGCCGGAACATCAGTGCATTACCCACAAGGCGTGGACGGAGTGGGTATTCCATCGCGGGGACGAAGATTATCAACACGTACCCGATCGCCTGCATCTGACGGATAACCTGGTCTATGCGCGTGAAAGCGCGATTGCCGGGGCGGGGATCACTTTGCTACCGGCATTTATGCTGGAAGATCGCGTCGAAAAAGGCGAGCTAATCCAGGTGCTGCCGGAATGGACGGTGGCGGGAAACGATCTCTGGCTGGTTTACCCCAGCCGTAAGCTGAATTCCCCCGCGCTGATGAGCTATATTGAGTTTGCCATGCAATTTGACGAACTCAGGCATTTTTACACGGGGTCTTAAAGTGCGTCAGTCCTGGCGCAGCACCTTGTGACCGTAGGCCAGCAGGGCGTCGGTTACGTTGCGCATCATCCGGCTTTCCGGCGCAAAGCGGTGCCAGTAAAGCATCCGACGCTGGAACAGTCCCGGCGTGAGGTCGATCAGTTCGCCGCTTTCCAGCTCTTTCTCGATCTGCAAATGCGGGATCATGCAGCAGGTGGTGCCTTGACGCGCCAGCTGGACGAAGGCTTCCGAGGAGTTAACGATATGGCACGGCACACTGCCAGGCGGTAAGTCGAAGTTCTGCTGCAGGAAGGCCTGATGCATATCGTCGAGATGGTCAAACGCCACAGCAGGCGCTTTCAGCAGCGCTGAACGGGTAACGCCGTTTGGGAAATAGCGCTCGGCAAAGGGTTTCGAGCCGACAAACAGATAGTCCAGCGCCCCGAGTTTATCGACCAGACAGCTTGGTAGCGCCTGATGCTGAATACTCACCGCGCCCACCACTTCACCGCGACGCAAACGCTCCTGGGTTCGGGTTTCATCTTCCACCTGCAAATTGAGGCGGATAGGGGAGTCGGCCAGCACCGGCGCCAGCGCGGGCAACAGCCAGGTCGCCAGACTGTCGGCGTTAACCGCCAGCGACAGCAGCAGCGGCGTAGATCCGATCTGCTCATCGCCGAGCCACTCCTCTTCCAGCAGTTCTACCTGACGCAGCAGCGCCAGCAGTTTCTGCCCCTGCTCGGTCGGACGCGGCGGAACGGTGCGCACCAGTAGCGGCTGTCCGAACATGTTTTCAAGCTGCTTAATGCGTTGTGATACCGCGGATTGGGTGATGCACAGCTTCTGCGCCGCGCGTTCAAACCCGCGTTCACGTATCACCGCATCCAGTGCCTGTAATGTTCTGTAGTCCGGACGTTTCATTGCTCTGACCCACTCCTGAAAATTATTGCTTGTTCTGCACTATGACATAATTTCGCCCCCGGTAAAGACGAAATCCGCAGCGTGAGAGCGGGGCGGGAAGATTTTTCCGCGCAATCGTCTATAATGCGCGTGAATTTTTCCATATCACAGGCGATACGATCATGACGCAGGATGAACTGAAAAAAGCGGTAGGATGGGCGGCACTTCAGTATGTACAGCCAGGTACCATTGTGGGGGTGGGAACCGGTTCAACCGCCGCACACTTTATTGATGCGCTGGGCACCATGAAAGGACAAATTGAAGGCGCGGTTTCCAGCTCGGACGCCTCCACCGAAAAACTCAAAAGCCTCGGCATTCCTGTGTTCGATCTCAACGAAGTGGACAGCCTCGGCGTTTACGTCGACGGTGCGGATGAAATTAACCCGCATATGCAGATGATTAAAGGCGGCGGCGCGGCGCTGACCCGTGAAAAAATCATCGCTTCGGTGGCGAAGACGTTCGTTTGCATCGCCGACGCCTCGAAAGAAGTGGATATTCTTGGCAACTTCCCGCTGCCGGTCGAAGTGATCCCGATGGCGCGCAGCGCGGTCGCGCGTCAACTGGTAAAACTGGGCGGTCGTCCTGAATACCGTCAGGGCGTGGTGACCGACAACGGTAACGTGATCCTTGATGTCCACGGCATGGAGATCCTCGACCCTGTGGCGATGGAAAACGCGATCAACGCTATTCCAGGCGTGGTGACCGTCGGTCTGTTCGCCAATCGTGGCGCGGATGTGGCGTTGATCGGTACTGCCGACGGCGTAAAAACCATTACCAAATGATCTGACAGGGGGCGTCCGTCTCCGGTTAAAAAATTTCCGCAGGGCAAATTTGGTGACTTCTGTCACGTTTTATCGTTTGCCCTGCTGAACTCACCAAAGAAAAAGTTATCTCCAGCATTTTCCTCTGGTATTTCCCGCTGCATGATATTTCTTCAGCAAGTCGACGCAAACGTTCATATTGCCGCAATAATTTTTTTTGATATGTTGAAAGGCGGATGGAAATCCGCACACACAACATCAGATAAAACACAGGGTCGGGGAAATGGCAAAGGTATCGCTGGAGAAAGACAAGATTAAGTTTCTGCTGGTTGAAGGCGTGCACCAGAAGGCGCTGGATAGCCTTCGTGCGGCAGGGTATACCAACATCGAATTTCACAAAGGGGCGCTGGATGCTGAACAGCTGAAAGAGTCCATCCGTGATGCCCACTTCATTGGCCTGCGATCCCGTACCCATCTGACTGAAGACGTGATCAACGCAGCGGAAAAACTGGTCGCCATCGGCTGTTTCTGCATCGGCACCAATCAGGTTGACCTGTCCGCGGCGGCGAAGCGCGGTATTCCGGTGTTCAACGCACCGTTCTCGAATACCCGTTCGGTTGCGGAACTGGTGATTGGTGAACTCTTGCTGCTTCTGCGCGGCGTGCCGGAAGCCAACGCCAAAGCGCACCGCGGCGTGTGGAACAAACTGGCGGCCGGTTCGTTCGAAGCGCGTGGCAAAAAGCTGGGGATCATTGGTTACGGCCATATCGGTACGCAACTTGGGATCCTGGCGGAATCGCTGGGTATGCATGTCTTCTTTTATGATATTGAAAACAAACTGCCGTTGGGTAATGCGACCCAGGTGCAGCATCTTTCTGACCTGCTGAATATGAGCGACGTGGTCAGCCTGCACGTACCAGAAAACGCCTCCACGAAAAATATGATGGGCGCGAAAGAGATCGCCCTGATGAAGCCCGGATCGCTGCTGATCAACGCCGCGCGCGGTACGGTCGTCGACATTCCGGCGCTGTGCGATGCGCTGGCAACCAAACATTTGGCCGGGGCGGCAATCGATGTCTTCCCGACCGAGCCTGCGACCAACAGCGATCCGTTTACCTCGCCGCTGTGTGAATTCGATAACGTGATCCTGACGCCGCACATCGGCGGTTCCACGCAGGAAGCGCAGGAAAATATCGGTCTTGAAGTGGCGGGTAAGCTGGTGAAATACTCCGATAACGGCTCCACGCTTTCTGCGGTGAACTTCCCGGAAGTCTCGCTACCGCTGCACGGTGGGCGTCGCCTGATGCACATCCACGAAAACCGTCCGGGCGTACTGACTGCGCTTAACCAGATCTTTGCTGAGCAGGGCGTGAACATCGCTGCGCAGTATCTGCAAACCTCAGCGCAAATGGGCTATGTGGTGATTGATATTGAAGCGGATGAAGACGTGGCGGAAAAAGCGTTGCAGGCGATGAAAGCCATTCCAGGCACCATTCGCGCACGTCTGCTGTACTGATTATCCAGAATGCCCGGTGGCGTTAACGCTGACCGGGCCTGATACAAAGTCAAGCTCCAGGCCGGGTAAGGCGTCGCCGCCCGGTTTTTTACAGGTCCACCAACCCTTCTTCGGTTTTCAGCCAGCGTGGCGCTTTTAGCGTATCGGCAAAAAAGATGACCAGATCCTGCAATAAATCACCGGCGACCCGCTCCATCTCCGCGGAAAGCGTTTTGCTCATCAACAACTGCGTTAACAGCTGGCAGTAGCGTCCGGTCTGATCCGCTTCCGGCGCGAAAAGAGGAAAACGCGTCGGCAAGGTGACAACCGTCAGGCTGTCTTTCAAATGCGCGGGCACAGGCTCGGTTAGCGTGGGCTGTAACAACGCGAGACAGGCGGACAGACGTGCGCAGATAGCCAGTTTCTCCACCGGGTTATGGCATTCGACCAACGCTTCTGTAAAGCGCTCGCAGTTATCCGCCAGTTCGGTGAAATCCGTGGCATGGTTAAACGGCAGGGTAAATAAAGAGTGTGAAAAAAGCGGGGTAGTGTCCATTAGGGACGTCTCCAGTATGTCGTATTTAAACCACCACTGGAGAGGCTAATCTCGCGGGTGGTGGTGCCGGACGGAGTTAGCCTTACCGGTCATACTGGATACCGGCGCGTCTTGCGACGCCCCCGACCGGCCCACCATTGAGGCGAGACCAGTCGCACGACATAGAAGTATATATCGCCAGTATGATTTTCAGAAGGCTAATTCCGGCACCTGATTTTGCAGGTGCGGCATGAAGATACCGCTTAACCATGACGCTGACAAGAGGGTATTCTGGAAGGCGACTCGAAAAATTAACCTATTGATATGGCTGATGATTTTTCCCGGAGGCGCTACGTTTACCGGGCCTGGAATAACCGCAAGCCGCAAACCACGAATCATGAACTCCAGGCCGGGTGAGGCATCGCCGCCATCCGGCATTTGGACAAGTCCCCTTTCCTGTCTTCAGCAAGCGCAGCTATTTTTGCCCTTTTCGGGCCTTATTCTGAAAAAAGATGACATAAGCGTGAATAACCCTTTTTTAGTATAACCTGATGTTAAATACAGACAGCGTGTTGAAAGCCTATGACTGTATCAATTCATGCTGCTATTTAATGAATATTATTGAAGGATGGTTATGTATTATAGTGACTCAATCATTACATCAATAGAAGCTGAAAAAATTCTCGCTTTGAAGCTCGAAAGTGCACTGACTGGAGTGAAAAAAAATGTTATCGATACATTGAAACAAATGGGTGATGGTTTTACTCGTGCTACATATTATTCTTCTTGTTTTATGGAAAACTATCAGGACGTTTGCACTCGACTCAAACATGAAGATGTAAGGTTTATTTCTGGTCTTATTCAACTCGTAAAGGATCGCAATATTATTTTTCTAATGATGCGGATCTATATAGAGATTCATTTCAAGAATAAAAAAGAAGGGCAGGTGCAAAATATAGTACGAAAACTTGTAGGTGCAGGGGTTCATATTTCAACAACAGGTTTAACCAATAGATTATTGATCTCCTCCGTGGCGGTCGCAATCTGTCAAAGTTTTACTTTTAATGCCCTGGTGTACAGTCGTATATCGAAGTTACGCTCGCTTATGCTAAAAGGCAGTGTAACAACAACGGCAATGGCACTGAACATTTATGGGTTAGTTCAACAGGCATCAATAAGTGCGAATAATTTGAAGAGGTTTAATGTCTACTATTATCAGGCTTTATATGAGTATCATCTGGAAATGATGTATTTATTCATAGAGCCTGTCATTACGAAGAACCCATATTTAAACCCGGCTTTTATTACAGATGATGCGTTAGTTGATTTGATCATCAGGTTGGTGAAGTGATTATATGGGTTACTTTATAAAATGGTTGAAGGAAGAGCTTTTCCTTTTTTTCTGGTCTGCGGGATGGTTGCTGTCGATTGTTGTTTTGAGCATGGTAGCAGTGTCATTTTTTCCTGATTTCGCAATTACACTGATGGGCTTTTATATTCTACTGATCATCGGTATACATATCTTTCTTTGGTTTAAATGGAAATAATTATTTGAGGGTTTTATACTATGTCAAATCCTGCATATTTATGGTTAACAGATGAAAATGGTTCCCCGGTCACGGGTTCTTGTTTGATGCCAACCCGACTCGGTTCTATAGAATTACGATCAGTGAGCCATCATGTCTGGTTACCTACAGATCAGCATACAGGAAGACTGACAGGTACCAGACTCCATGCGCCTGTTCTGTTCCAGAAAGAATTTGATAAAACAACGCCACTGTTATTTCGGGCGCTTTGTGAAGGAAGAACGCTCAAATCAGCCACGATAAAAATGTACAAGATTAATGATGCAGGTATCGAAGTTGAGTATTTCAATATGCTCTTAGAGAATGTGAAAATTACTGCAATAACGCCTAATTTGCATCCCAGTGGTATGACTAATATGCATCTCGAAGAAATAAATCTCCGTTATGAAACAATTACATGGAAGCATACGGACGGAAACATTATGTATAAAGACTGCTGGAACGATCGCATAGTAGCGTGAAAAAAGTATGAAATATGAACAATACTATCTTCATGCCGGGTAAGGCGTCGTCGCCGCCCGGTTTTTTTTCACCACTCCCACACTTTCGACGGCGTCACCACCGCAGGTAGCGGAACATCCCACTTCTCAACGGGCAAGGCTTCTACAACCTGGCAATCGTGCGCATACCCCACTGGCGTAAAACCATGCTGCTGCCAGTTTTGCAACGTGCGATCGTAAAAACCGCCGCCCATGCCTAATCGCTGACCCTGTTTGTCAAACGCCACCAGCGGGGTCACCAGCAGGTCCAGATCCGCAAGCGGCAGTACGTCGCGTACGTCGAGCTTAGGTTCCTGAATTTTCAGACGGTTTGTCACCAGTTCGCTTTGCGGGTGATAGTGTAAAAACAGGAGATTGCCGGGGCTGAAAGGATGAAGAACCGGCAGATAAACGCGCTTGCCCGCGCGCCAGAGTTGCTCGATCAGCGGCTGTGTGTCGAGTTCGCCATCAAAGGATAAAAACACGGCGACCGTATGCGCCATCACCACCGGAGGATAAGCAAGCATACGGGTAGCGGCGCGCTGACCAGATTCACGTTGATATGATGGCGTCAGGGCGCGGCGGCGTAGCCGAATCATACGGCGAATGTCTTGTCTGGATAAGGAAAGTTCAGAATGTAGCGTCATGGCTGTCGCCAGATTTAAGAAGGGGAATCTCCGAGATGCCGCCGCAGGCTGTAACCCTTGAACCCTTGGTTCAAGGTGAATGTGTCGTCACAGTTTTAAGGCTTCTCGGACGAACCGAGCATGCTCACCAACCGCGGAGCGCCACATTCTTGTGGTATGAAATATCGGCTCAGGGGACTGGCCCGCTTGCAAACATCTCAGAGAAATTTTTTCTTCACGGTCACTGTACCATAGTCAACCGGGAAGTGTTATTCAAAATTTTGGCCCGTTTTTTCGGTTATGCGACCCTGATCAAGCAGTGCCTGTTCGATGGTCTGTTGTAGCATCCGAATACGCTGCTCCATGCTCGCCGCGTAGTCGCGGGTCTTCGCTTTTTCCTGAGTTAATTCGTAGCTGATGTTCAGTGCGGCAATGAAAACCAGCTGCTCAGTATTTGTGACTCTAGTGCGAACTTTCAGATCTTGCAACCGCTGATTCAGATCGTCCGCAGCCTGATTCAACGCATCCCTTTGTTCAGGCGGGCAATTCACTCGCAGTGAACGGCCAAAAATTTGGATATCGACGGGTTGTGCAGACATGCCACCTTCCTGCTGATTGACTGCGCTGCCTTCGTCTCCAGACCCGGGGTCCGCGAAGGGGCGACACTATAGCTACCCTGGTGTGAAGATACAAGCCCTTTTCTGGTATCACCAGGGTCCAAAGTGGTAGCATATCATGAATATCCTCCCTTTGATGACGAATGCGTATGTCTATACAGAACGAAATGCCTGGTTACAACGAAATGAACCAGTATTTGAACCAACAAGGGGCTGGCCTGACACCAGCCGAAATGCACGGTTTAATCAGCGGGATGATTTGCGGCGGCAACAACGACAGCTCATGGCAGCCGCTGCTTCACGACCTGACGAACGAGGGACTGGCCTTCGGTCATGAACTGGCTCAGGCGTTGCGCAAAATGCACGCGGCCACCAGCGACGCGCTGGAAGATGACGGCTTCCTTTTTCAGCTTTATCTGCCTGAAGGCGATGACGTGAGCGTCTTCGATCGCGCCGACGCGCTGGCGGGATGGGTCAACCATTTCCTGCTCGGTCTGGGCGTGACGCAGCCTAAACTGGATAAGGTCACCGGCGAAACGGGTGAAGCCATCGACGACTTGCGTAATATCGCGCAACTTGGCTACGACGAAGATGAAGACCAGGAGGAACTGGAAATGTCCCTCGAGGAGATCATCGAGTACGTGCGCGTTGCCGCGCTGCTGTGTCACGACACTTTTACCCGACAGCAACCGACCGCACCGGAAGTGCGAAAACCGACGCTACACTAAAAAGATAACGAAAACGGAGGCCACGTCATGACACCGCAGGAATACCAACGTCGTCGCCAGGCACTGCTGGCGCAGATGCAGCCAGGCAGCGCCGCGCTGATTTTTGCCGCACCCGAAGTCACCCGCAGCGCAGACAGCGAGTACCCGTATCGCCAGAGCAGCGATTTCTGGTATTTCACCGGTTTTAACGAGCCGGAAGCTGTGCTGGTGCTGATCAAAAGCGACGAAACCCATAACCACAGCGTATTGTTCAATCGCGTGCGCGATCTGACCGCAGAAATCTGGTTTGGTCGTCGTCTGGGGCAGGATGCCGCACCGGAAAAACTGGGTGTCGATCGCGCGCTGGCCTTCAGCGAAATTAATCAGCAACTGTACCAGTTACTTAACGGGCTGGACGTGGTTTATCACGCGCAGGGCGCGTACGCTTATGCCGATGAGATCGTCTTCTCTGCGCTGGAAAAACTGCGCAAAGGGTCGCGGCAGAATCTGAAAGCACCGGCAACCCTGACCGACTGGCGTCCAATGGTGCATGAAATGCGCCTGTTTAAATCAGAAGAAGAGATCGCCGTCATGCGTCGCGCCGGCGAAATCAGCGCGCTGGCGCATACCCGGGCGATGGAAAAGTGCCGTCCCGGTATGTTCGAATACCAGCTTGAAGGTGAAATTCATCACGAATTTAACCGCCACGGCGCACGTTATCCTTCTTACAACACCATTGTTGGCAGCGGTGAAAACGGCTGTATTTTGCATTACACAGAAAACGAAAGCGAAATGCGCGACGGCGATCTGGTGCTGATCGATGCGGGATGTGAATACAAAGGCTACGCGGGGGACATCACACGTACTTTCCCGGTGAATGGCAAATTCACCCCGGCCCAGCGTGAAATTTATGACATCGTGCTCGAGTCGCTGGAAACCAGCCTGCGCCTGTTCCGTCCGGGAACGTCCATTCAGGCGGTCACCGGCGAGGTGGTGCGCATTATGATCACCGGACTGGTGAAGCTTGGCATCCTGCATGGCGAGGTGGAGCAATTGATTGCCGACAACGCTCATCGCCCGTTCTTCATGCATGGCCTGAGCCACTGGCTGGGTCTGGATGTGCACGATGTTGGCGAATACGGTCAGGATCGCTCGCGGATTCTGGAACCGGGGATGGTCATCACCGTTGAACCGGGTTTGTATATCGCTCCGGATGCCGATGTGCCTGACGCATACCGTGGCATTGGCATTCGTATTGAAGATGACATCCTGATCACCGAAAACGGCAACGAGAATCTCACCGCCAGCGTCGTGAAAAAAGCGGACGAGATTGAAGCGCTGATGGCGGCGGCGCGTCAGCAATGAGTGTGATTATCGTGGGCGGCGGCATGGTCGGCGCGACGCTGGCGCTGGCTATTTCGCAACTCAGTCATGGGACGCTGCCGGTACATCTGATTGAAGCGACGGCGCCGGAGGCCGATGGCCACCCCGGATTCGACGCCCGGGCGATTGCGCTGGCAGCAGGTACCTGCCAGCAACTGGCGCGAATAGGCGTGTGGCAGGCCATTGCCGACTGCGCGACCGCTATCACGAGCGTTCACGTCAGCGATCGCGGTCATGCCGGATTTGTTACCCTTCATGCTGAGGACTATCGCCTCCCGGCGCTGGGGCAGGTGGTTGAACTGCACGACGTAGGGCTGCGGCTTTTTGCCCTGCTGCGCAAAGCGTCTGGCGTTACGCTGCACTGCCCGGATCGGGTCGCCAGCGTATCGCGCACGGCGGAGCAGGTGAGCGTGACGCTGGAAAACGGTCAGACGGTTACCGGTAGCCTGCTGGTTGCCGCCGACGGCACGCGTTCAGCGCTGGCAAGCGCGTGTGGCGTTGACTGGCAGCAGGAACCGTATGAGCAACTGGCGGTGATAGCGAACGTCGCCACGTCTCTTGCGCATGACGGCCGCGCCTTTGAACGCTTTACCGCGCATGGTCCGCTGGCGATGCTGCCCATGTCTGAAGGCCGCTGTTCGCTGGTGTGGTGTCACCCGCTGGAAAAGCGCGACGAGATTCTGGCCTGGTCAGACGAACGTTTTTGCCGCGAACTGCAGACAGCATTCGGCTGGCGGCTTGGCCGGATCACGCTGGCGGGCAAACGTAATGCTTATCCGCTTGCGTTGACTACGGCGGCGAAAGCGTTTACCCATCGCACCGTACTGGTGGGCAATGCGGCGCAGACGCTGCATCCAATCGCCGGACAAGGGTTTAACCTCGGGCTGCGCGATGTGATGAGTCTTGCTGAAACCCTGACGCAGGCGCAGTCTGTGGGGCAGGATATCGGCGATTACAATGTGCTTTCCGCCTATCAGCAGCGCCGCCAGCAAGACCGGAACGCCACGGTCGGCGTGACCGACGGCATGGTGCATCTGTTTGCCAATCGCTGGATACCGCTGGTGGTTGGGCGCAACGTCGGGTTAATGGCTATGGAGCTTTTTCCACCCGCCCGTGACGCTCTGGTGAAGCGCACGCTTGGCTGGGTTGCGCGATAAGTGAACCGCCATCCGGCACGATGCGCGTTAAAATGCCTGAATGAGGGCTTTATCAGGTCTGCAACAGACGAAAGACGTTTTTTTGACCAGGAGTAAACAGTGCAAAGTGTTGATGTAGCAATTGTTGGTGGAGGCATGGTTGGCCTGGCTGTCGCCTGTGGTTTACAGGGCAGCGGACTGCGCGTCGCGGTTCTTGAGCAGCGTGAACCGCAGCCTCTGGCAGCGGATGCGGCGCCAGCGCTTCGCGTGTCGGCCATCAACGCCGCCAGTGAAAAACTTCTGAGCCGTCTCGGCGTATGGTCAGAGATCGTTTCCCACCGTGTGAGCTGTTATCACGGAATGGAAGTCTGGGATAAAGACAGCTTTGGCCGTATCACGTTCGATGACAAAAGTATGGGGTACAGCCATCTCGGTCATATCGTCGAGAATGCTGTCATTCACGACGCGCTGTGGCAAAAGGCCCGACAGTCTTCCGATATCACGCTGCTGGCGCCAGCGGAGTTACAACAGGTGGCGTGGGGTGAAAACGAAGCCTTCCTGACCCTGAAGGACGGAACGATGCTCACCGCGCGTCTGGTCATTGGCGCTGACGGGGCGCATTCGTGGTTGCGTAATAAAGCGGACATTCCGCTAACCTTCTGGGACTATCGTCACCATGCGCTGGTCGCCACCATTCGTACTGAAGAAGCGCACGGCGCAGTGGCCCGTCAGGTGTTTCACGGCGACGGGATTCTCGCATTCCTGCCGCTTAGCGATCCGCACCTGTGTTCTATCGTCTGGTCGCTTTCGCCTGAAGAGGCGGAACGGATGCAGCAGGCTGATGAGGCCGCGTTTAACCAGGCGCTGACCATCGCGTTTGATAACTGTCTCGGCCTGTGCCGTGTGGAAAGCGAGCGTCAGGCGTTTCCGCTGATCGGGCGCTATGCGCGTCAGTTTGCTGCGCACCGGCTGGCGCTGGTCGGCGATGCCGCCCATACCATCCACCCGCTGGCCGGTCAGGGCGTGAATCTTGGCTTTATGGATGCCGCAGAACTGATTGAGGAGCTCAAGCGTCTGCATCGTCAGGGCAAAGATATCGGTCAATATCTTTATCTGCGTCGCTACGAGCGCAGCCGCAAGCACAGCGCCGCGCTGATGCTGGCGGGTATGCAGGGTTTCCGCGAACTGTTTGCCGGTGAGAACCCGGCGAAGAAAATGCTGCGGGATATCGGTCTGAAGCTGGCCGATACCCTTCCTGGCGTAAAACCGCAGTTGATTCGTCAGGCGATGGGCCTGAACGATCTTCCCGAATGGCTACGCTGAGAATCGTCCCGATTCACAGAGTTTGAGACCCGTCACACTTCTCTCTCCCGGCGTCTTCGCCGGGGACCTTCGCTCATTTGAAATAAACTAATTTCACCCACGTTTTCGCATTACTTTTTCTAATGAAAGTGTTTTTGCGCTGCGCGATTTTTGACAATTTTTCCGCATTTAATGTTTCATTCTGCGGAGAGGGTGCGCAATTTTAAAAATAAAACACAGACAGAAGGGCGTTTAAGCAGTATTTTATTTTTCTGTGCTGCTGGCGATTTTTGGTCATAAGCTAATGTGATGATTAATTTTGCCTTATGGTTAAGCGTCAGTTTCGGTGGTAAGTTCAGAGTCAAAGAGAACGTTTGCGTCGGGGTCGGGACAGGGCTCCGGCGCCAGGTTTCGTGGTGAATATTGTCACGGCGAAATGGTTGTCAGCCCCGCTTATTCAATGAGGACAAGATGGCTCAACAGACTCCTTTGTACGAACAACACACGCTATGTGGCGCGCGCATGGTCGATTTTCATGGCTGGATGATGCCGCTGCATTATGGTTCTCAGCTTGATGAGCACCATGCGGTCCGCACCGATGCCGGCATGTTCGATGTGTCGCACATGACCATCGTCGATTTGCACGGCAGCCGCACCCGGGAGTTTTTGCGCTATCTGTTGGCGAACGATGTGGCAAAGCTCACCAAAACCGGGAAAGCCTTGTATTCCGGTATGCTTAACGCGTCGGGCGGCGTCATCGATGACCTGATTGTGTATTACTTTACCGAAGATTTCTTCCGCCTCGTTGTCAACTCCGCCACCCGCGAAAAAGACCTCTCCTGGATCTCCCAACACGCCGAACCTTACGCCATTGAGATCACCGTTCGTGATGACCTGTCGCTGATTGCCGTTCAGGGGCCGAACGCGCAGGCGAAAGCCGCCACGTTGTTCACCGACGAACAGCGTCAGGCAGTAGAAGGCATGAAACCGTTTTTCGGCGTCCAGACGGGCGATCTGTTTATCGCAACCACCGGCTACACCGGCGAAGCGGGCTATGAAATTGCGATGCCGAATGAAAAGGCCGCCGATTTCTGGCGGGCGCTGGTCGATGCTGGCGTTAAACCGTGCGGCCTCGGCGCGCGCGACACGTTGCGCCTGGAAGCGGGCATGAACCTGTACGGTCAGGAGATGGACGAAGGGATCTCCCCGCTGGCGGCCAATATGGGTTGGACGATCGCCTGGGAACCGGCTGAGCGCGACTTTATCGGTCGTGAAGCGCTGGAGATGCAGCGTGAAAAAGGCGCCGAACAACTGGTCGGTCTGGTAATGACGGAAAAAGGCGTGCTGCGCACTGCGCTGCCGGTCCGCTTTACCGATGCCCAGGGTAATCAACAAGAAGGCATCATCACCAGCGGTACGTTCTCTCCAACGCTGGGCTACAGCATTGCGCTGGCGCGTGTGCCGGAAGGCATTGGCGAGACGGCGATTGTGCAGATCCGTAACCGTGAAATGCCGGTAAAAGTGACTAAACCTGTCTTTGTGCGCAACGGCAAAGCCGTCGCGTGATTCATCCTTTTCTGGAGATTGATTGATGAGCAACGTACCCGCAGAACTGAAATACAGCAAAGAACACGAATGGCTGCGTAAAGAAGCAGATGGCTCCTACACCGTTGGCATCACTGAACACGCTCAGGAGTTGCTGGGCGATATGGTGTTTGTTGACCTGCCGGAAGTGGGCGCGACGGTCAGCGCAGGCGACGACTGCGCGGTGGCCGAGTCCGTGAAAGCGGCGTCTGACATCTACGCGCCAGTGAGCGGCGAGATTGTGGCCGTCAACGACGCGCTGAGCGACTCTCCGGAACTGGTCAACAGCGAGCCGTATGCCGCGGGCTGGATCTTTAAGATCAAAGCCAGCGATGAGAGCGAACTGGATTCGCTGCTGGACGCCACGGCGTACGAAGCATTGTTAGAAGACGAGTAAAAACGCTGCATCCTTCACGCTGCAGGCGTGGCTTACCCCGGTCACTGACTCACCTAAGCGCCTGGGGATCCTCTGCGTCGCCGCCCTCCTGCAACGCGAATGATTCTGCATATTTGTTTCATACGCCCAGGCCCGGTAAGCGTATCGCCACCGGGCAATTGAGTTAAAGACAATCACGATTCACTGCACGTTTCAGGAACCATCGCCCATGACACAGACGTTAAGCCAGCTTGAAAACAGCGGCGCTTTCATTGAACGCCATATCGGACCGGACGCCGCGCAGCAGCAAGAAATGCTGAATACGGTTGGCGCCGAGTCGTTAAATGCGCTGATCGGCCAGATTGTGCCGAAAGATATTCAGCTTGCCACACCGCCGCAGGTGGGCGAGGCGGCGACAGAATATGCAGCGCTGGCTGAATTAAAAGCCATCGCCGGACGTAACAAGCGCTTCACCTCCTTCATTGGTATGGGTTACACCGCCGTGCAGTTACCGCCGGTGATCCTGCGCAATATGCTGGAAAACCCGGGCTGGTACACCGCTTACACGCCATACCAGCCGGAAGTGTCTCAGGGCCGTCTGGAAGCGCTGCTCAACTTCCAGCAGGTAACGCTGGATTTGACCGGTCTGGATATGGCGTCTGCCTCGCTGCTCGATGAAGCGACTGCCGCAGCAGAAGCCATGGCGATGGCGAAGCGGGTGAGCAAACTGAAGAACGCCAACCGTTTCTTCGTCGCCGCTGACGTCCATCCGCAAACGCTGGATGTCGTGCGGACGCGTGCGGAAACCTTCGGTTTTGACGTGATTGTCGATGACGCCGAAAAGGTGCTGGATCATCAGGACGTCTTTGGCGTGCTGTTGCAGCAGGTTGGCACCACCGGCGAAGTGCACGATTACCGCGCGCTGATTAGCGAACTGAAGGGGCGGAAGGTGATTGTCAGCGTCGCGGCCGATTTTATGGCGCTGGTGCTGTTGACGGCGCCGGGCAAACAGGGCGCGGACATTGTATTCGGCTCCGCCCAGCGCTTTGGCGTGCCGATGGGCTACGGCGGTCCACACGCGGCCTTCTTTGCGGCAAAAGATGAATTTAAACGCTCCATGCCGGGCCGAATCATTGGCGTATCGAAAGATGCGGCGGGTAACACCGCGCTGCGCATGGCGATGCAGACGCGCGAACAGCACATCCGTCGTGAAAAAGCCAACTCCAACATCTGTACCTCACAGGTGCTGCTGGCGAATATTGCCAGCCTGTATGCGGTATATCACGGTCCGGTTGGCCTGAAACGTATCGCAAATCGTATTCACCGCCTGACGGATATTCTGGCGGCAGGTTTGCAGCAAAAAGGGCTGAAACTGCGTCATGCGCACTACTTCGATACCCTGTGTGTGGAAGTGGCAGATAAAGCCGCGGTGCTGGCGCGTGCGGAAGCCGCAGAATTTAATCTGCGCAGCGATATCATCAGCGCAGTGGGCATTACTCTGGATGAAACCACAACCCGTGAACACGTAGAGCAACTTTTTACCGTCCTGCTCGGCGACGATCACGGTCTGAACGTAGACGCACTGGACAAAGACGTCGCCCATGACAGCCGCTCTGTTCAGCAAAGTATGCTGCGTGACGACGCGATCCTGAGTCATCCGGTATTTAACCGCTATCACAGCGAAACCGAAATGATGCGCTACATGCACTCGCTTGAGCGCAAAGATCTGGCTCTGAATCAGGCGATGATCCCGCTGGGCTCCTGCACGATGAAGCTGAACGCGGCGGCAGAGATGATCCCAATCACCTGGCCGGAATTCGCTGAACTGCATCCGTTCTGTCCACCGGAGCAGGCGGAAGGTTACCAGCAGATGATCGGCCAGCTTGCCGACTGGCTGGTGAAACTGACCGGCTACGACGCCGTTTGCATGCAACCAAACTCCGGCGCGCAGGGGGAATATGCTGGTCTGCTGGCGATTCGTCATTACCATGAAAGCCGTAACGAAGGGCATCGTGATATTTGCCTGATCCCGGCCTCCGCCCACGGTACTAACCCGGCCTCTGCACAAATGGCAGGGATGCAGGTTGTGGTTGTCGCTTGCGACAAGAACGGTAACATCGATCTTGCCGATCTGCGCGCGAAGGCAGAGCAGGCGGGCGAAAATCTCTCCTGCATCATGGTGACCTACCCCTCCACCCACGGCGTGTATGAAGAGACGATCCGTGAAGTGTGCGAGATCGTTCATCAGTTTGGCGGTCAGGTATATCTTGACGGGGCGAATATGAACGCTCAGGTTGGCATTACCTCGCCAGGCTTTATCGGCGCGGATGTTTCGCACCTTAACCTGCATAAAACCTTCTGTATTCCGCACGGCGGCGGCGGTCCGGGCATGGGGCCGATTGGCGTGAAAGCGCACCTGGCGCCGTTTGTGCCGGGCCACAGCGTGGTACAGATTGAAGGAATGCTGACTCGTCAGGGCGCGGTTTCCGCCGCACCGTTTGGCAGTGCGTCTATTCTGCCGATCAGTTGGATGTACATCCGGATGATGGGCGCGGAGGGCTTAAAGCAGGCAAGCCAGGTGGCGATTCTCAATGCCAACTATATCGCCAGCCGTCTGAAAGACGCGTTCCCGGTGCTGTATACCGGCCGCGACGGTCGCGTGGCGCACGAATGTATTCTCGACATTCGTCCACTGAAAGAAGAGACAGGCATCAGCGAACTGGATATTGCCAAGCGCCTGATCGACTACGGCTTCCATGCGCCGACCATGTCGTTCCCGGTAGCGGGCACGTTGATGGTGGAACCAACGGAATCTGAAAGCAAGGTCGAGCTGGATCGCTTTATCAATGCGATGCTGGCGATTCGTGCGGAGATCGATCGCGTGAAAGCGGGTGAGTGGTCGCTGGACGATAACCCGCTGGTGAACGCGCCGCATACCCAGAACGAGCTGGTGGCAGAATGGCATCACAGCTACAGCCGCGAAGTCGCGGTGTTCCCGGCGGGGGTGGCGAATAAGTATTGGCCGATCGTGAAGCGTCTTGATGATGTTTACGGCGACCGTAACCTGTTCTGCTCCTGCGTACCGATGAGCGAATACCAGTAATCATTCCGCTGTGTCAGTGACATTGTAGGCCGGGTGAGCGTCACTGCCGCTCGGCTTTTTTGTGGGGGAAAGAGTATGGGAATTGCACTGGTCACCGGCGCCAGCCGGGGAATTGGCAGGGCCACCGCGCTGCAACTGGCGTGCGAAGGTTATACCGTCGCCGTGAATTTTCATCATAATATCCGCGCGGCAACCGAGGTCGTGCAGGCGATAACGGCCGCGGGCGGCAAGGCTTTTGCCCTGCGCGCTGACATTAGCGACGAGGCGCAGGTCGTGGCGATGTTCGCCGCTATCGATAGTGAAAACGAGCCGCTAACCGCGCTGGTCAATAATGCAGGTATCCTGTTTGAACAAAGCACGGTTGAGTATTTGACCGCTGAGCGGATCAATCGCGTGCTGGCAACTAACGTGACGGGGTATTTTCTCTGCTGTCGTGAAGCGGTTAAACGTATGTCGTTCAGGCACGGAGGCAAAGGCGGGGCGATTGTGAATGTGTCCTCTGCGGCGTCACGGTTAGGTGCGCCGGGGGAATATGTGGATTATGCGGCGTCAAAAGGCGCCGTCGATTCCCTTACGACGGGATTATCACTGGAAGTGGCGGCGCAGGGCATCCGCGTCAACTGCGTTCGTCCTGGACTGATTTATACCGATATTCATGCTTCCGGCGGCGAGCCCGGGCGGGTGGATCGGGTGAAGTCAATGCTGCCAATGCAGCGCGGCGGTCAGCCGGAAGAGGTGGCGCAGGCGATCGTCTGGCTATTAAGTGAGAAGGCGTCATACGTGACGGGGAGTTTTCTGGAACTGGCCGGGGGGAAGTAAATCCCACCGCGGCCCTGTCCAGGCCGGGTCAGGCGAAGCCGCCACCCGGCGTAAAGGGTTAAAGCTTTTCGCCGTTACTGGCAATCACTTTTTTATACCACTCAAAACTTTTTTTGCGTGAGCGTGACATATCGCCGGTACCGTCGTCGTGTTTGTTGACGTAAATAAAGCCGTAGCGCTTACTGTACTGACCCGTTGTGAACGAGACGCAGTCGATGCAGCCCCACGGGGTGTAACCCATCAGATCCACGCCATCGTAAGTTACCGCTTTGATCATTTCCGCGATGTGGGCGCGCAGGTAGTCGATGCGATAGTCGTCATTAATGCTGCCGTCTTCCTCGACTTTATCGTAAGCGCCAAAGCCGTTTTCGACGATAAACAACGGTTTCTGATAGCGCTCGTACAGTTCGCAGAGGGAATAACGCAGACCCACCGGATCGATCTGCCAGCCCCAGTCAGAGGCTTTCACGTGCGGGTTCGGCACGCTGCCTTCAAAGCCGGAAATGGCGTCGCCGCTGCCGCCTTCCGCTTTCACCGCGTTGGTCATATAGTAGCTGAAGCCTAAATAGTCGCAGGTGCCTTCACGTAAAATGTCCGTGTCGCCTTCTTCCATGTGAATGGTAAAGCCGCGGCGCGCCCATTCGTTCAGCACGTAAGAAGGATAATATCCGCGTAATTGGACGTCGGTGAAAACATAGCGCTCACGCATCGACTCCTGAGCGAACATCACATCTTCCGGCTTACAGGAGAAGGGGTACAGCGCCACCATGGCCAGCATACAACCGACCTTCATTTCCGGGTTGATGCGCCGCGCCGCTTTCACCGCCAGCGCACTGGCGACAAACTGATGATGCAACACCTGATAGAGGGTTTCTTCAGGATTGTCATGCTCGGTATATACCACGCCGGAGCAACAGTAGCCAAACAGCGGCGCGCGCCAGTTACGCTGGTTGTTGATCTCGTTGAAGGTCATCCAGTATTTGACCTTGTGTTTGTAGCGTTCAAACACCACTTCAGCGAAACGAACAAAGAAATCGACCACCTTACGGTTCGTCCAGCCACCGTATTGCTCTACCAGATACAGCGGCATTTCAAAGTGGGAGAGGGTGATGACCGGTTCAATGTTGTACTTAAGCAACTCATCGAACATGTCATCGTAAAACTTCAGCCCCTCTTCATTGGGTTGTGTTTCATCGCCCTGTGGAAAAATGCGCGTCCAGGCAATCGATGTGCGAAAACATTTGAAGCCCATTTCGGCAAACAGTTTGATGTCTTCTTTATAGTGACCATAGAAGTCCACCGCGTCGTGATTCGGGTAGTATTTGCCCGGCACCACTTCCCGGGTGATTTCACGCGGTACGCCGTGCGCGCCGCCGGTCAGCACATCACAAATGCTCGGTCCTTTGCCGCCTTTATTCCAGCCGCCTTCCACCTGATGCGCTGCGACTGCGCCGCCCCATAAAAAATCTTTCGGTAAGGTGAGTGTGTTCATCGTCAGGTTATCTCAAATTCATACAAACGGATTTGAGTCTAACAAAGGGAAGGTAAATGTCACGATATAACAAAATAGCGCAGCGGTAATTTGTTACCACCAAAAAACACCCTGTTTTTACGCTAATTTTTTTGCCAGCTTGCGACCAAGCGTCTCAAGAATATAAATCACCGGAATTTGCGTAGTAATATCGTATACGCCGCCAATACGGGTTTGCGGGACGTGCCAGGAGAGATTAAAGTCGGCCAGTTTTGCCAGGCGCGAATGTTCATGGCTGGTGACCGACAGGACCTTACACTTATGCAGGCTGAACTGGCTGGCAAAACGCAGGATCTCCTCGGTTTCGCCCGAAACTGAAAGCACAATCGCCAGCGCATTACGCGCCATATCGTTAGTGACCGGAAAATAAGGGTCGTCAATATGGTTACTGAATTTACCCACATTCGAGAAAAAACGCGCTCCGTATTTCGCTAAGGCGCCGGATGTCCCTGCACCGACAAATATAATGCGTTCAGAAGACAATATTATCTCGACGGCCCGATCGAGTAACTGATCAAATTCATCATTATTTACGCCTTTAAAGAAACTAATGATTTCGCTGGCGCCAAAATTTGTCTGTTGCGGTTCATTTTGCTCTACATATAATTTAAAACGTACGCGAAATTCTGAGTAGCCTTCGCAACTAAGTTTGCGGCAGAAGCGTAACACGGTGGTGGTGGAAACCCCTGCCGCGTCGGCCAGCTCGCGGATGGTCATGTAGATCACTTTGTCACGGTTTTTAATGACATAGTTGTAGACCAACATCTCGATATTGTTGAGACTGGCGACGGCGGCGTGGGAGAACATACTCACAATGGCAAAACTCACTCATCTGACTTGATCTTCAGGAAATAATAACATGCAGTCCAATGACATCACTTTTTTTCAGCGCTTCCAGGACGATATTCTGGCAGGCCGGAAAACCATCACCATTCGCGATGCTTCTGAAGCGCACTTTAAAGCAGGCGATGTTCTGCGGGTGGGGCGTTATGAAGATGATGGTTATTTTTGCACGATTAACGTGGTGGGGACGTCGACAGTGACGCTGGACACGCTGACGGAAGAACATGCACGACAGGAAAATATGACGCTTGATGAGCTAAAGCAGGTAATCGCTGACATTTACCCGAATGAGAAGCAGTTTTATGTAATTGATTTTAAATGTGTTTGATTTTACCGAACAGCTGTAAGTTGAAATGGTAAATTCAAGTCATTGATATTGAATGATTAAATTTAAAAGTGGAAATATTTTAGCTAACAGGTGTTCACTGGAACTATTCTCAGTTACGCTAGAGGAGCAATCACGAATGTGTTCGTTTCTCCGGAGTAAGCTATGGTTCAAAAGCCATTAATCGCACAGGGATATTCACTGGCAGAGGAAATCGCCAACAGCATCAGTCATGGTATTGGGCTGGTGTTTGGTATTGTCGGCCTGGTGCTGTTACTGGTTCAGGCGGTGGATATGAACGCCAGCGCCACGGCGATTACCAGCTACAGTCTGTATGGCGGCAGTATGATTCTGCTGTTTCTGGCCTCCACGTTGTATCACGCCATCCCACATCAGCGCGCCAAAGTGTGGCTGAAGAAATTCGACCACTGCGCGATCTATCTGTTGATTGCCGGTACTTATACGCCGTTTTTGCTGGTGGGACTGAACTCACCGCTGGCGCGTGGTCTGATGATTGTGATCTGGAGTCTGGCGCTGCTGGGCATTTTGTTCAAGCTGACAATTGCGCACCGGTTTAAGGTGCTGTCGCTGGTGACCTATCTGACGATGGGCTGGCTGTCGTTGATTGTCGTGTACCAACTGGCGATCAAGCTGGCGGCAGGCGGTGTGACGTTGTTGGCAGTCGGCGGCGTGGTCTACTCGCTGGGCGTTATTTTCTACTTATGTAAACGCATACCTTATAACCATGCCATCTGGCACGGCTTTGTGCTCGGCGGCAGCGTCTGCCATTTCCTCGCGATTTATCTCTACGTCGGTCAGGCGTAGTTTGTATGCCGGATATCGGTGAGCGCCTCATCCGGCGTCTAACCGAGCGGTAGGTCTGGTAAGCGCAGCGCCGTCAGACGCCGCGCCACTGGGTCGGTTTTTACTCCTCCAGCGAATAGGGCAGCGGTTCGATGTGTAGCGTATTGGCATCGTCACGAACGCGGAATACGCTGTCAGCTTCCATGTCGTTGTTCATCACCACCTGCACCAACAGCTGACCATCGTCGAGCTGCGCCGCAGCGAGCACTGTGCCGGTGCGGCGCCAGTTCTCACCCATCTGCAATTCCAGATCGTCACCCGCTTCCGGAACCCGGCTGGCTTTACCGGCCAGATACCACAGCGCGCGCTTATTGGCGCCGCGGAATTTCGCCCGGGCGACCATTTCCTGGCCGGTATAGCAGCCTTTTTTAAAGCTGATGCCGCCCAGCGCCTGAATGTTAGTAGCCTGCGGAATAAACTGCGCGCTGTTTGCCGCGTCAATGACCGGAATACCGGCTTCGATATCCAGCGCCAGCCATTGTTGGCTGTTGTTCAGTTCTGCTTCGCCGCGCAATTTTTCGCTGACGGCTTCCGCGGTTGCGGCATCGGTGATCAACAGAAAACGCTCTGCCGGATGTTCAAACCATAACAGCGTGGTAACGCCATCACGAGCAACCGGCTTTTCGGCGTCCGGCAGTACGCTGAAACTGTTCGCCAGCGCCGCACGCGCCTGAAAACCAGCAACGCCGAGCAGCACGCGCTCGTCATCCGGCGCGATAACCACTTTCGAGAACACGGCATATTTTTTCAGTTCGGTGAGCTGAGCGTCACGCAGACTGCGGCGCTCAATCCAGGCGAAACCGTCGTTGTCACGGAACAAGCGCAAGTTGCTCCACATTTTGCCTTTAGCATCGCAATGCGCCGCCAGAACATGCTGGTGCTCATCCAGTTGGCTCACGTCGGCAGTGACCTGACCCTGGATATATTTTTCGCTGTCGGCGCCGGTAATGGTAGCCAGCGCCCAGTCATCAAGCGTCATCAGCGTCAGCGGCAAACGTGCGGAGGCTGACGGCTGACGGGGAGGAAATGGAGTAAATGCCATAATAATGTCCTGATTTGCTTAACGCAGTAATAATGACTAATGGTAAAAGAGCCAGTGCCTAATGCAAGCGCTTTACTCATCCCATTTGTGCCTTATTTTTCGCATTGCGAGGCGTCATCCAGAAACAATGAATCCATTGTCTCTATGTGGTTTTAATTAGCGATCGTGCTTCCGAATACTGATATTCCCGTAAATTATGATGAAAAACACGTTACAATAGCCGGGTCGTTCATTTTCGTAAGACAGGAAGAAGAACATGGATATTAACAACAAAGCACGTATTCACTGGGCATGCCGTCGCGGTATGCGTGAACTCGATATTTCCATCATGCCGTTTTTCGAACATGAATACGATACGTTAAGCGATGATGAAAAACGCATTTTTGTCCGTCTGCTGGAATGCGACGATCCCGATTTATTCAACTGGTTAATGAACCACGGTAAACCAGCGGATGTTGAGCTGGAACAGATGGTACGACTCATCCAGACACGGAATCGGGATCGTGGTCCTGTGGCAATCTGATCTCCGCGTCTCGTGGCGCGCGCAGTGGTTGTCGCTGCTCCTGCATGGGCTGGTGGCCGCGGCGATTTTGTTAATGCCCTGGCCGCTGAGCTACACCCCGCTGTGGATGATTTTACTGTCGCTGGTGGTGTTTGACTGCGTCCGCAGTCAGCGTCGAATAAACGCCTGTCAGGGCGAGGTGAAACTGCTAATGGACGGTCGGCTTCGATGGCAAGGGCGTGAATGGACAATCGTCAACGCGCCCTGGATCATCAAAACCGGCATGATGTTGCGCCTGCGTTCAGAAAGCGGGAAGCGCCAGCATCTGTGGCTTGCAGCGGACAGCATGGATGAAGCGGAGTGGCGGGATTTATGTCGGCTGATGCTGCAACAGTCAATGCAACGGTAACGCTGACGGACAGGCAGAACCCTGTGCCGTCAGACTGAGGCCATTCAGGCGTAGTGTTCCGCCATCTCGCCGAGAATTTGCTCACACCAGGTCTGGATCCGTTCGTCGCTAAGGTCGTACTGGTTGGTTTCATCCAGCGCCAGACCGACAAACAGCTGACCATCGGCAATAACCGGTTTTGGGCTGGTGAACTCATAACCTTCGGTAGGCCAGTAGCCGACGAATTTTACGCCTTTGGTCGCCAGCTTGTCATGCAGCATGCCCAGCGCGTCAAGGAACCATTCGCCGTAGCCTAACTGGTCGCCCATCCCGTAGAGCGCGACAATTTTGCCTTCGAGGTTGAGTGTGTCCAGTTGATCCCAGACGGCTTCCCAGTCCTCCTGAATTTCGCCAAAATCCCAGGTAGGAATACCGAGGATTAACACGTCGTACTGCTCCATCAGGGCAGGCGCGTCGTCTTTCAGGTTATGAAGGGTGACCAGTTCCGGGCCGATGATGTCACGAATTTTCTCCGCGGCCATCTCGGTGTAGCAGGTGCTGGAACCGTAAAAAAGACCCATATTCATCGCGTAAACGTCTCAATATTTGCTTTGATTTTAGGCGTAGTGTACCAGAACCCATACCATTGAGTCATAATGGCGGCTTGCAAAATCAAAGAGGCTGATGTGGAAAAGGATCTCGCGCGCATTGAACACTTTCTTGATGCGCTGTGGCTGGAGAAAAATCTGGCGGAAAATACCCTGAGCGCCTATCGTCGCGATCTCACTATGCTGGTGGAGTGGCTGGCGCACCGTAACGCGTCGCTGGAAACCGTTCAGAGCGACGATCTGCAGGCGCTGCTGGCCGAGCGGATGGACGGTGGCTATAAAGCGACCAGTACGGCGCGACTGCTGAGCGCCGTGCGTCGTCTGTTCCAGTATCTGTATCGGGAAAAGATTCGTGCAGACGATCCGAGCGCGGCGCTGGCGTCGCCCAAACTTCCGCAGCGCTTGCCGAAGGATCTTAGCGAAGCGCAAGTTGAGAGATTATTACAGTCGCCGGTGGTTGACCAACCGCTGGAGTTACGCGATAAAGCGATGCTCGAGATTCTGTATGCCACCGGATTGCGTGTTTCTGAACTTGTGGGGCTGACAATGAGTGACATCAGCCTGCGTCAGGGGGTGGTCCGCGTGATTGGTAAAGGCAACAAAGAACGCCTCGTTCCTTTGGGCGAGGAAGCGGTGTACTGGCTGGAGACTTACCTTGAACATGGGCGTCCATGGCTGCTTAACGGCGCCTCCATTGACGTATTGTTTCCCAGCCAGCGCGCGCAGCAGATGACGCGCCAGACCTTCTGGCACCGCATTAAGCATTATGCCGTGCTGGCGGGGATCGACAGCGAGAAACTGTCGCCGCACGTTTTGCGTCACGCATTTGCCACGCATTTGCTCAATCATGGCGCTGACTTACGCGTGGTGCAGATGCTGCTGGGACACAGCGACCTCTCCACCACACAGATTTATACTCACGTCGCGACCGAGCGCTTGCGTCAACTTCATCAACAGCATCACCCCAGAGCGTGATGGCTGAAAGAACAGGAAAAGATATGAAAAAAGGTTTAATAATGTTCACCTTGCTGGCCGCCGCGTTTTCTGGTCTGGCGCAGGCTGACGACGCCGCGATTCGCCAGTCGCTCACCAAACTGGGCGTACAGAGCACCGATATCCAACCCGCACCGGTTGCCGGGATGAAAACGGTGATGACAAACAGCGGCGTACTGTATGTCACCGAAGACGGTAAACACATCATTCAGGGGCCGATGTATGACGTCAGCGGCGCGAGTCCGGTAAACGTGACCAACCAGTTGCTGATGAAGCGCCTGAACGCGCTGGAAAAAGAGATGATCGTCTATAAAGCGCCGCAGGAAAAACACGTTATTACCGTTTTTACTGACATCACCTGCGGCTATTGCCACAAGCTGCATGAAGAGATGAAAGATTACAACGCGCTGGGGATCACTGTGCGTTACCTGGCCTTCCCGCGCCAGGGGCTGGAAAGCCAGGCTGAGCAGGATATGAAATCGATCTGGTGTGCGAAGGACAAAACCAAAGCCTTCGACGAAGCGATGGCAGGCAAGGGCGTGAAAGCGGCAACCTGCGACGTGGATATTGCCGACCATTATGCGCTGGGCGTGCAGTTTGGCGTCAGCGGGACGCCAGCCATTGTGCTGAATAACGGCTATGTGGTTCCCGGCTACCAGGGACCGAAAGAGATGAAGGCGTTCCTCGACGCGCATCAGAAACAGACCAGCGGTAAGTAATTCGCGTGAAACAACAGATACAGCTTCGTCGGCGTGAGGTCGATGAGACCGCGGAACTGCCTTCCGACCTCTCGCCATTGTTGCGCCGCTTGTATGCCAGCCGCGGCGTACGTAGCGCACGGGATCTGGAACGCAGCGTAAAAGGCATGCTGCCCTGGCAGCAGCTAAGCGGCGTCGAAAAAGCAGTGGAGATCCTCTATAACGCGTTTCGCGAGGGGACGCGGATTATCGTGGTTGGCGACTTTGACGCCGATGGCGCGACCAGTACCGCCCTGAGCGTGCTGGGTATGCGCGCCTTGGGTTGCGATAACATCAGCTATCTGGTGCCGAACCGCTTTGAAGATGGCTACGGTCTGAGTCCGGAAGTGGTCGATCAGGCCCACGCTCGCGGCGCACAGCTTATTGTCACTGTTGATAACGGCATCTCCTCTCATGCGGGCGTCGATCACGCCAGCGCGCTGGGGATACCGGTGGTGGTGACCGATCACCATCTCCCGGGCGAGACGCTGCCTGCCGCTCAGGCCATTATTAACCCAAATCTGCGTGACTGCGACTTCCCGTCGAAGTCGCTGGCGGGCGTGGGCGTCGCGTTTTATCTGATGCTCGCGCTGCGCACGTTTTTGCGTGATAAGGGTTGGTTTGACGAACGCGGTATTACGCCGCCGAATCTGGCGGAACTGCTGGATCTCGTGGCGCTCGGCACCGTCGCCGACGTGGTGCCGCTGGACGCCAACAACCGTATTTTGACGTGGCAAGGGCTAAGCCGGATTCGCGCCGGGAAGTGTCGGCCAGGGATCAAAGCGTTGCTGGAAGTCTCGAATCGCGACCCGCAAAAGCTGACCGCCAGCGACCTGGGTTTTGCACTCGGACCGCGTCTGAATGCCGCGGGGCGGCTGGATGATATGTCCGTCGGCGTGGCGTTACTGCTGTGCGACAACATTGGCGAAGCACGCGTGCTGGCGAATGAACTGGACGCGCTAAACCAGACGCGCAAGGAGATCGAACAGGGAATGCAGGCGGAAGCGCTGGCCTTGTGCGAGAAGCTTGAACGCAGTCGCGACGCCCTGCCGGGCGGCCTGGCGATGTACCATCCCGAATGGCATCAGGGGGTGGTCGGGATCCTGGCGTCACGCATTAAAGAGCGCTTTCACCGTCCGGTCATTGCTTTCGCGCCTGCGGGTGATGGTACGCTGAAAGGTTCTGGCCGCTCGATCCAGGGGCTGCATATGCGCGATGCGCTGGAGCGGTTAGATACGCTGCATCCCGGGCTGATGATCAAATTTGGCGGCCATGCGATGGCGGCGGGATTGTCGCTGGAGGAATCGCGGTTTGAGCTGTTTCAGCAACGCTTTGGCGAGCTGGTGACTGACTGGCTGGATCCTTCTCTGCTGCAGGGCGAAGTGGTTTCCGACGGCCCGCTCAGCGCGGCTGAGATGACGATGGAAGTGGCGCAGATGCTGCGCGACGCAGGCCCGTGGGGTCAAATGTTTCCGGAGCCGCTGTTTGACGGGCGTTTTCGTTTGCTCCAGCAGCGTCTGGTGGGGGAACGGCACCTGAAGGTGATGGTGGAGCCGGTTGGCGGCGGGCCGCTGCTGGACGGTATCGCCTTTAACGTCGACACCACCTGCTGGCCGGACAACGGCGTGCGCGAAGTGGAACTGGCCTATAAGCTCGACATCAACGAGTTTCGTGGTAACCGCAGCCTGCAAATTATCATCGACAATATCTGGCCAATTTAGCGTCAGCAATACCTATAAAAAAGAGCGTGGATTCGGTACAATCCCGCTCTTATCACCGCATTTTAACGAGTCCAATAAAAGAAATCAGACCATGTTTGAAATTAACCCGGTAAAAAACCGCATTCAGGACCTCACGGAGCGCTCGGACGTTCTTAGGGGGTATCTTTGACTACGATGCCAAGAAAGAGCGTCTGGAAGAAGTAAACGCCGAGCTGGAACAGCCGGACGTCTGGAACGAACCCGAACGCGCACAGGCGCTGGGTAAAGAACGTTCCTCGCTGGAAGCCATTGTCGACACTCTTGATCAAATGGCTCAGGGTCTGGAAGACGTTTCCGGCCTGCTGGAACTGGCTGTAGAGGCCGACGATGAAGAAACGTTTAACGAAGCCGTAGCTGAACTTGATACGCTGGAAGAAAAACTGGCGCAGCTGGAATTCCGTCGTATGTTCTCCGGTGAATATGACAGCGCCGACTGTTATCTGGATATCCAGGCCGGTTCCGGCGGTACTGAAGCGCAGGACTGGGCGAGCATGCTGGAGCGTATGTATCTGCGCTGGGCGGAAGCGCGCGGATTCAAGACCGAGATCATTGAAGAGTCTGAAGGTGAAGTGGCCGGTATCAAATCCGTCACCATTAAAATTTCAGGTGAATACGCCTACGGCTGGTTGCGTACCGAAACCGGCGTTCACCGCCTGGTGCGTAAAAGTCCGTTCGATTCCGGTGGTCGCCGTCACACCTCGTTCAGCTCCGCGTTTGTTTACCCGGAAGTGGACGATGACATTGATATCGAAATCAACCCGGCGGATCTGCGTATTGATGTTTACCGCGCATCCGGCGCGGGTGGTCAGCACGTTAACCGTACCGAATCAGCGGTGCGTATCACCCACATCCCGACCGGGATTGTGACCCAGTGCCAGAACGACCGTTCTCAGCACAAGAACAAAGACCAGGCCATGAAGCAGATGAAAGCAAAGCTTTATGAACTGGAAATGCAAAAGAAAAATGCCGAGAAGCAGGCGATGGAAGACAACAAATCGGACATCGGCTGGGGTAGCCAGATTCGTTCTTACGTCCTTGATGACTCCCGCATTAAAGACTTGCGTACCGGGGTTGAAACCCGTAACACGCAGGCGGTGCTGGACGGCAGCCTGGATCAATTTATCGAAGCAAGTTTGAAAGCAGGGTTATGAGGAACCAACATGTCTGAACAACACGCACAGGGCGCTGACGCGGTAGCCGATCTTAACAATGAACTGAAAACGCGCCGCGAGAAGCTGGCTGGCCTGCGCGAGCAGGGTATCGCCTTCCCGAACGATTTTCGACGCGATCACACCTCAGACCAACTGCACGCTGACTTCGACGCCAAAGAGAACGAAGAGCTGGAAGCGCTGAACGTCGAGGTATCCGTCGCAGGCCGTATGATGACCCGTCGTATCATGGGCAAGGCCTCTTTCGTTACGCTGCAGGACGTCGGTGGACGCATTCAGCTGTATGTCGCCCGTGACGATCTGCCGGAAGGCGTTTATAACGAGCAGTTTAAAAAATGGGACCTGGGCGACATCCTTGGCGCGAAAGGCAAGCTGTTTAAGACCAAAACTGGCGAACTGTCTATTCATTGCACAGAGCTACGCCTGCTGACCAAAGCGCTGCGCCCGCTGCCGGACAAGTTCCACGGTTTGCAGGATCAGGAAGCGCGCTATCGCCAGCGCTATCTGGACCTCATCTCTAACGACGAGTCTCGCAACACCTTCAAAATCCGCTCGCAGATCCTGGCGGGGATTCGTCAGTTCATGGTGGGACGCGGCTTTATGGAAGTTGAAACCCCGATGATGCAGGTGATCCCTGGCGGCGCATCTGCGCGTCCGTTTATCACCCATCACAACGCGCTGGACCTCGACATGTACCTGCGTATTGCGCCGGAACTGTACCTGAAGCGTCTGGTGGTCGGCGGCTTCGAGCGTGTGTTCGAAATCAACCGCAACTTCCGTAACGAAGGGATTTCTGTACGTCACAACCCAGAGTTCACCATGATGGAACTCTACATGGCGTATGCGGACTATAAAGATCTGATCGAACTGACCGAGTCGCTGTTCCGCACTCTGGCGCAGGACGTTCTGGGCACCACCCAGGTACCTTACGGCGACGATGTGTTCGACTTCGGCAAGCCGTTCGAAAAACTGACCATGCGCGAAGCGATCAAGAAATACCGTCCGGAAACCGAGATGGCCGATCTGGATAACTTCGACTCGGCAAAAGCCATTGCTGAAGCTATCGGCATTAAGGTTGAGAAAAGCTGGGGCCTGGGCCGAATCGTGACCGAGATTTTCGAAGAAGTGGCGGAAGCGCATCTGATTCAGCCGACCTTTATTACCGAGTACCCGGCGGAAGTGTCGCCGCTGGCGCGTCGCAACGATGTGAACCCGGAAATCACCGATCGTTTTGAGTTCTTTATCGGTGGACGTGAGATCGGTAACGGATTTAGCGAGCTGAATGACGCAGAAGATCAGGCGCAACGCTTCCAGGATCAGGTTGACGCGAAAGCGGCGGGCGATGACGAAGCGATGTTCTTCGACGAAGATTACGTGACGGCGCTGGAACACGGCCTGCCGCCAACGGCGGGTCTGGGTATCGGTATCGACCGTATGGTCATGCTGTTTACCAACAGCCATACTATTCGTGACGTGATCCTGTTCCCGGCGATGCGTCCGGTTAAGTAAGCATTGAGTTGCCGGATGGCGATTTTGCTTTATCCGGCCTGCGGCATTTGTTCTGTAGGCCGGGTAAGCGTTACGCCATTCGATAACCTTTAGCGCTGGCAGTATTCCCGAAGCAAATGACGCGCTGCGCTGTTTGACGCCTGCATTACCATCCACGGACTGAACGCCCACGGCGTGGCGTCAATGGATGCCAGTATGCTCTCCAGATCGCACCATTGATATTCCATCACTTCCTCACTGTTTACCGCCATGTCGCCGACTACCTGCGCGGCGTAGACCGGGCACACTTCATTTTCGACGATCCCGTTCGGGTCGGCGGCGCGATAACGAAAATCAGGATAAACCGGCGTAAGACGGCTGATTTGCGCGCCAAGTTCAAAGCGGCAACGACGAACAATCGCCTCCTCTGTGCTTTCGCCCTGCTGGGGATGACCACATACGGAATTCGTCCATACGCCTGGCCACGCCTTTTTCAGTAACGAACGGCGAGTGACCAGAAATCGCCCGTCGGTATTAAACAGCCAGGAAGAAAACGCGAGGTGCAGTGGGGTGTGAGCGGTATGGGCGGCGTATTTTTCCAGCGTGCCGGAAGGAATATCCTGCGCATCCAGTAAAATGACATGTTCCCCGGTCATGAAAACTCCTGAAAAGCGATAACGATTCGGCAATGCGCTGAACCTTGTATTCAGAGAACCAGAGTAGCGCAGAATTGCGGGTTAAGTATTACCAAAACACGCCCCGGCAGCCAGAAATATAAGACAATAATGGTCTCGATTGTTCTGTCCTTACGCAATAAATTTGGCATCAGCCTTATGGCTGCTATGATAAAGCGTCTGATTATTTTGCGAGGACGTGTTTTGAGCGCAGGACGCCTGAAGAGAAATGGTCTGGGTATGGCGATGCTGCTGTGTGTGGGATTGCTGCTTGCGGGCTGTTCAGGAAATAAATCATCCGGATCTGGATCGTATTCTGGCGCCGTTTACACCGTTAAACGGGGGGATACGCTTTACCGTATATCACGTTCGACGGGGACCAGCGTTAAAGAGCTGGCGCGCCTGAACGGTATTTCGCCGCCTTATACCATCGAAGTGGGGCAGAAACTCAGGCTTGGCGGTTCGAAAAAGGCTTCCGCCAAAACGAGTAAAAAATCGACCAGCAAAACGGCAGCCGTCAGACCGTCTTCTTCCGTACCCCAGTCATCCTGGCCGCCTGTTGGACAGCGCTGCTGGCGTTGGCCTGCCAGCGGGAAAGTGATATTGCCTTACTCAACGGCTGACGGGGGCAATAAAGGAATTGATATTGCCGCCGCCCGTGGCACGCCCGTTTACGCCGCAGGCGCGGGGAAGGTGGTGTACGTCGGTAACCAACTGCGCGGGTACGGTAATCTCATTATGATCAAGCACAGTGAAGATTACATTACCGCCTATGCGCACAACGACACAATGCTGGTCAATAACGGGCAGAGCGTGAAGGCCGGGCAGAAGATTGCCACAATGGGCAGTACTGACGCGGCGTCGGTGCGACTGCATTTCCAGATCCGCTATCGCGCCACGGCCATCGATCCGCTGCGCTATCTGCCGCCGCAGGGTAGCCCGCCGAAATGCTGACGGCGAATTAATCGCCAGTCAGCAGATTGTCCCTTGCCAACAAGAGCGTAAGGTTTATAATGCTTTACGCTCATCTAAGCGGGCGTAGTTCAATGGTAGAACGAGAGCTTCCCAAGCTCTATACGAGGGTTCGATTCCCTTCGCCCGCTCCATGATACTTCTGAATCACCTCTATCTTATTGAATCCCTTGGCGATACGGCGAAAGCCTGATTGCAGAGTTACTGACTGTAACCTTCTGTGTAACCCTTCATCGGGAATTATTCACACATGGGACTCTCTGTTGCTGATTATCAGCTATGTCCATCATCATTACCTAAAGAGCTATGTACTCGTGCCGTCTGCTATCTCTATCAGCGCAACGGAATCTACTATTGCCGACTGAAAGTTCATTTATCAATAGACGTCTGGACGTCCAAATTTAATTCTGTCAGAATATCCTCAGTCTCACTTAGGACACGGAACAGGAGAATCGCTATGCGTCAACATCATCACATCAAGTCAGCACTCAGGGCCATTCGTGCCGATAATCCATTATTAACCTATGAAGACATGCGCGGTCATCTTCGAGAATTAGCCGAAGCAGAGTTATCGTTAGGTCGTTCAGATATTTTTGAGCCTGACATGGTGGATATTTACCGTGACCAGTATGGAGAACTCGGTGAGAGTCTTGTTGACGCTATTGTTAGTGAACCATTAACCGTTGACCAGCATCGTTACTTAAACGAAGCGCAAGATGTGCTCAAGGCTTGCATGGCGAGGGTAGAAGGGAACAGCCAGCCGCTGATTGATTATATTGACGGGTTTGATGGAGGAGTGAGGCAGTCGGTGAAGCAGGAAGTAGAAAGCGTAGAGCCACGCCCAACGGTCACATTAAGATTCCTCGTTGAGCAGTACGAAAAAGAGAAAGCGCAGAACTGGAAGCCAGCGACTTTAAAAGAGAACCAGGCGTCACACGATACGCTCATTGAGATTTTCGATTATCTCGGGCTGACGGACCTGACTGCAATTACCCGAGCGGACATGCTTGAGGTTCGTGATGTGCTCCAGAAGATACCGAAGAATCGTAAACAGCGCTTCAAGGATGCCCCATTGGTTGACCTGCTGACTACGGATAAGACCCATGAGTGCATGGATGTCGTGACCATTAACAACAAATATTTGGTTAAGATGGCAGCCTTGTTTAAGTGGGCTGTACGCAATGACTTGTTAATCAAGAACCTGACCGAAGGTTTAGAGCTAAAAGTGCCACCAAGAAAGGCATCAGAAGCCCGTAAAGCGTTTTCAGTGACGCAGGTAGGCCAACTTATTGATGCTGCAAAGAAATACTCTCAGAAGCCATCTGGTAAGCCATATCACTATTATGTTGTTATGCTGGCAGCTATTACCGGAGCGAGACTTAATGAAGTTGCTCAGATTCAGGTTAAAGATGTCAGGACCACCGAGGCCGGGACCTCTTATATTCATATCAATGAAGATACTAGCACTCTGCCCGGTAAGAGCATTGAATCGCCACGGGTTTAACAGACACCCCAGAGTCATTTAAGATGACTTAAAGAGAGGTGCCCATGAGCGGTAAGCGTTATCCTGAAGAGTTTAAAATTGAAGCAGTCAAACAGGTTGTTGATCGTGGTCATTCTGTTTCCAGCGTTGCAACTCGTCTCGATATCACCACCCACAGCCTTTACGCCTGGATAAAGAAGTACGGTCCGGATTCTTCCACTAATAATGAACAGTCAGATGCTCAGGCCGAGATCCGCCGACTCCAGAAGGAGTTAAAGCGGGTTACTGACGAACGGGATATATTAAAAAAAGCCGCGGCGTACTTCGCAAAGCTGTCCGACTGAGGTACGCCTTTATCCGTGACAACAATCGTTGCTGGCCTGTCCGCCTGCTCTGCCAGGTGCTGGATGTGCATCCGAGTGGGTTTTACGCCTGGCTTAAGCAGCCACATTCACGACGGTATCATGCTGACCTGAAGCTGACGGGACATATTAAGCAGTTCTGGCTGGAGTCGGGCTGTGTTTATGGCTATCGCAAGATCTATCTCGATCTGCGGGATTCCGGGCAACAATGCGGTGTAAACAAAGTCTGGCGGTTGATGCAACGTGTGGGGATAAAGGCTCAGGTCGGATACCGAAGTCCACGGGCGCGTAAAGGTGAAGCCAGTATTGTGACGCCCAACAAGCTCCAGCGGCAGTTCAACCCGGAAGCACCGGATGAACGTTGGGTTACGGACATAACCTACATCCGAACCCACGAAGGCTGGTTGTATCTGGCCGTGGTGGTTGACCTGTTCTCCCGAAAAGTTATCGGCTGGTCAATGCAACCCCGAATGACAAAAGAGATTGTCCTGAACGCATTACTTATGGCGGTGTGGAGGCGTAATCCTCAAAAGCAGGTACTGGTTCACTCTGATCAGGGCAGTCAGTACACGAGCCATGAGTGGCAGTCGTTCCTGAAATCACACGGTCTGGAAGGCAGCATGAGCCGTCGCGGAAACTGCCACGACAATGCGGTTGCGGAAAGCTTTTTCCAGCTACTGAAGCGCGAACGGATTAAGAAAAAGATCTACGGAACTAGAGACGAAGCCAGAAGCGATATTTTTGATTACATCGAAATGTTTTATAACAGTAAGCGTCGGCATGGTTCGAGCGAGCAGATGCCACCAGTTGAATATGAAAACCTATATTATCAACGACTCAGAAGTGTCTAGGTTATCCGTGGCGATTCAGT
>NZ_JAOWIB010000105.1:0-135541 GCF_030332325.1 Citrobacter sp. Cs237
AGCTCAGCTGGATAGAGTACTCGGCTACGAACCGAGCGGTCGGAGGTTCGAATCCTCCCGGATGCACCATCTTCTCCGAATCAATAGCCACGCTGTTGTTTCAGGGGCTGCGGATTTACCGTAAGCACCAGGGAGGATAACGTTGCTTAAGCAATGGCCCGAAGGGCGAGGCGCAGCCGAGTCATCATCCCGGATGCACCATCTTCTCTGAGATAATCCCCTACTTCCCGTTTTATTTACTTCTTCTTCCCTTAACAATCCTCACTTTCGCCGTCAGCGACAAAATCCCGCCATTACGATAAAATAACGTCTGGTTTCTACGGTTTGCGAGAACACAATGTACGAACGTTATGCGGGTCTGATTTTCGATATGGATGGCACCATCCTGGATACTGAGCCGACACACCGTAAGGCGTGGGACGAAGTATTAGGCCGTTACGGTATGCATTTCGATCTTCAGGCGATGATCGCGCTTAACGGTTCACCGACCTGGCGTATCGCGCAGGCGATCATTGAACTGAACCAGGCGGACCTCGATCCGCACGCATTGGCGCAAGAAAAAACCGCGGCGGTAAAACGCATGTTGCTCGACAGCGTCGAACCCTTGCCGTTGGTCGACGTTGTGAAGGCATGGCATGGTCGTCGTCCGATGGCGGTTGGCACCGGCAGTGAAAGCGCCGTTGCCGAAGCGTTGCTGGCGCACCTGGGCCTGCGTCGTTATTTTGACGCCGTGATTGCCGCTGACCACGTACTGCGCCATAAACCGGCGCCGGATACCTTTCTTCTCTGCGCAGAACGCATGGGCGTGCCTCCGGCTCGCTGTGTGGTATTTGAAGACGCTGATTTTGGCGTGCAGGCAGCACGCGCCGCAGGCATGGATGTCGTGGATGTGCGTTTGCTGTGAGTGACGTACTGTCGCTCTTCTCTTTGTTCGCCAGCAGTTTTCTCAGTGCGACGCTGTTGCCTGGCAACTCTGAGGTCGTTCTGGTTGCCATGCTGCTTTCCGGGATTTCTCATCCCTGGGTCTTAGTCATAACAGCAACAATGGGTAATAGCCTTGGAGGGCTAACTAACGTTATCCTTGGGCGTTTCTTTCCGCTACGCAAAACATCGCGCTGGCAGGAGAAAGCAACAGGCTGGCTTAATCGCTATGGCGCGGTGGCGCTATTATTAAGCTGGATGCCGGTAGTGGGCGATTTACTGTGCCTGTTAGCGGGGTGGATGCGCCTCCCGTGGGGACCAGTGCTCTTTTTTTTATGCCTTGGCAAAGCGCTGCGCTATATTGTCGTCGCGGCTGCAACCATTCAGGGCTCTTTATGGTGGCACTAATTGTGCCTGGAATAGCCTTCAGGGCAACCACTACAATTATGCTAATTAAAACGATTTTGACAGGCGGGAGGTCAATTTGATCCCGGACGTATCACAGGCTCTGACCTGGCTGGAAAGACATCCTCAGGCTCTAAAAGGCATACAGCGCGGGCTGGAGCGCGAAACGCTGCGCGTGAATGCTGACGGTACCCTGGCGACAACGGGGCATCCGGAAGCGCTGGGCTCGGCGCTGACGCATAAATGGATCACCACGGATTTTGCCGAAGCGCTGCTGGAATTCATTACGCCGGTGGACGGTGACATTCAGCATATGCTGACGTTCATGCGCGATCTGCACCGCTACACCGCCAGAAAACTGGGCGATGAGCGCATGTGGCCGCTGAGTATGCCCTGTTACATCGCGGAAGGGCAGGATATCGAACTGGCGCAATACGGCACCTCGAATGTCGGGCGGATGAAAACACTGTACCGCGAAGGGTTGAAAAACCGTTACGGCGCGCTAATGCAGACGATCTCCGGCGTGCATTATAACTTTTCCCTGCCGATGGCGTTCTGGCAGGCGAAGTGCGGCGAGATGGACGGCGAAGCGGCAAAAGAGAAAATCTCGGCTGGCTATTTTCGCCTGATCCGCAACTACTATCGCTTCGGCTGGGTCATTCCGTACCTGTTTGGCGCGTCGCCGGCGATCTGTTCTTCCTTCCTGCAGGGGAAACCGACCACGCTGCCCTTCGAGAAAACCGACTGCGGCATGTACTACCTGCCGTACGCGACCTCGCTGCGTCTGAGCGATCTCGGCTATACCAATAAATCGCAAAGTAATCTCGGTATTACGTTTAACGATCTGCACGACTATGTGGCAGGATTGAAACGCGCGATCAAAACGCCGTCAGAAGAATACGCGGCCATTGGTATCGAGAAAGACGGTAAGCGACTGCAGATCAACAGCAACGTGCTGCAAATCGAAAATGAGCTGTATGCGCCAATCCGTCCCAAACGCGTGACCCGCAGCGGAGAGTCGCCTTCAGACGCACTGCTGCGCGGCGGCATTGAATACATTGAAGTTCGCTCGCTGGATATCAATCCCTTCTCGCCAATTGGCGTTGACGAGCAACAGGTGCGTTTCCTCGATCTGTTCATGGTCTGGTGCGTGCTGGCCGACGCGCCGGAGATGAGCAGCGGCGAGCTGCAGTGTACGCGTACCAACTGGAATCGGGTGATTCTGGAAGGGCGCAAGCCGGGGCTGACGCTGGGGATTGGCTGCGAAACCGCGCAGTTCCCGCTGACGAAAGTCGGAAAAGATCTGTTCCGCGATCTCAAACGCGTAGCGCAAACGCTGGACAGCATTCACGGTGGAGAGGATTATCAGAAAGTGTGCGACGAACTGGTCGCCTGTTTTGATAACCCGGAACTGACGTTTTCGGCGCGGATCCTGCGTTCGATGATCGACAACGGGATTGGCGGCACCGGTAAAGCGCTGGGCGAAGCCTGGCGTAATGTGCTGCGCGAAGAGCCGCTGGAGATCTTGCAGGAAGAAGAGTTTATCGCTGAACGCGAGGCATCTTTACGGCGTCAACATGAGGTGGAAGCGGCGGACAGCGAACCCTTTGAACGCTGGCTGGAAAAACAGGCCTGACAGACAAGAAAAAGGCCACTCGTGAGTGGCCAAAATTTCATCTCTGAAATCAGGGATGATGATAACAAATGCGCGTCTTTCATATACTCAGACTCGCCCCGAAACGAAGAGTTCAGTTTATTTTAAAAAATAATATCGGAGGTGGCTAAATGCCGTTGTTAGATAGCTTCACTGTCGATCATACCCGGATGGAAGCACCTGCCGTCCGCGTTGCGAAAACGATGAACACCCCGCACGGCGACGCAATTACCGTGTTTGACCTGCGTTTCTGCATCCCCAACAAAGAGGTGATGCCGGAGAAAGGGATCCACACGCTGGAGCATCTGTTTGCAGGCTTTATGCGTAATCACCTCAACGGTAACGGCGTTGAGATTATCGACATCTCGCCGATGGGCTGCCGCACCGGGTTTTACATGAGTCTGATCGGTACGCCAGACGAGCAGCGCGTGGCGGATGCGTGGAAAGCAGCGATGGCTGACGTACTGAAAGTGCAGGATCAGAATCAGATCCCGGAACTGAACGTCTATCAATGCGGCACGTACCAGATGCATTCCCTGAGCGAAGCGCAGGAGATTGCCCGCCACATTCTGGAGCGCGACGTTCGCGTCAACAGCAACGAAGAACTGGCGCTGCCGAAAGAAAAATTGCAGGAGCTGCATATCTAGTTGCGTTGCCGGATAGCAAGGCTACGCGCCTTACCCGGTCGACCACGGATAAACGCCGCCCGGCATAAAAAAGGCCAGTTCAGATGAACTGGCCTTTTTAATCAGTGCGCGCCGCCGCCACCGCCACCTGCGCCGAAGGGCGGTTTGGCGAACCAGACCAGGCCAAGCAATATCAGGAAGATGCCTGCCGACATCCAGAAAATCTCGTTGGCTGAGATGATCAGTCCCTGGTTAGTGATCTGCTGGGCGATCCAGCCTGACGCCTGCTGCTGCGTCATCCCCATGCCCTGAAGCTGATCGTACATTGCCTGGGCGTTCGGGTTATACGGGTTCACCGACTCGGTCAACTGCGCATGGTGCATTGATTCCCGATTGGTCCACAGGGTTGTGGTGATCGAGGTGCCAATGGAACCTGCCAGCGTTCGCGTAAAGTTCGACAAACTTGATGCCGCCGCCAGGCGTTCAGGCGGCAGTCCCGACAGCGTGATGGTGGTCAGCGGCATAAAGAAGCAGGCCACCGCGAAGCCCTGGATAAACTGCGGCCAGGCCGAAGCGCCAAAGTCCATTCCCGGCTCAAACGTGTAGGCGCGCCAGTAGAAGCAGACGGCGTACATAATGAAGCTGAACGTCACCAGTCTGCGCATATCCAGCTTATGCGCGAAGCGGCCAATAATCGGCGACAGGATCACCGGGATTATCCCAACGGGCGCCGAGGCCAGACCCGCCCACGTCGCAGTATAGCCGTAGACCTCCTGCAAAAGCTGCGGTAGCAACACAATCGCCCCGAAGTAAAGCATGTAGGCAAGGCTGATACACAAACAGCCGATAGTGAAGTTGCGCGACTTAAAGAGCGAGAGATCGACAATGGGGTTATCGTCGGTCAGCTCCCAGACAATCAGGAAGCTAATGGCGACCACCGCCACCACCGTCAGAATGATGATCTCCTGCGAGGCGAACCAGTCCAGCTCTTTGCCCCGGTCGAGCATAATCTGCAAGCTCCCGATACCCACCACCAACAGCGCCAGACCGATGGCATCAATCCGTCTTTGCTCAGTACGGGTTTCGCGACCGCGCAGGGTTTGCAGCGTCATCAGCACCACCGCGATCCCGATGGGGACGTTGATGAAGAAGATCCAGCCCCAATGGTAGTTGTCACTGATGTAGCCACCCAGAATCGGGCCGCAGATCGGTGCGACGATGACGGTCATCGACCACAGCGCCAGCGCGATAGAACGTTTGGCGGGCGGGTAGTTATTCAGCAGTAAGCTCTGGGAGAGTGGGATCAGCGGCCCGGCGACGATCCCCTGAACCACGCGGAAGAAGATCAGCATGTTCAGGCTGCTGGAGACGCCGCATGCCCACGAGGCGATGGCAAACGCCACCGTAGACCACATGAACAGTTTCACTTCCCCGACGCGCTTCGCCAGCCAGCCCGTAATAGGAATCGAGATGGCGTTCGCCACCCCGAAGGAGGTGATCACCCACGTTCCCTGGCTCAGGGAGGAGCCGAGGTTCCCGGCGATGGTGGGGATCGCCACGTTAGCAATGGTGGAGTCCAGCACCTGCATGAATGTCGCCAGCGACAGCGCAATCGTCATGATGACGAGCTGCGCGCCCTCCAGCGGTTTTTGCTGTTGCATAACACGCACCTCGGAATTAGCCGGCGTTGGCCTGCACAATCTCTTCGATCAGTTTATTCACCGGCGCAAGGTCGATCTCGCGAGCGTTACTTTCCGCAACCGGTGTGCTGCGCACGGTACTTGCCAGTACCTGTCCGTCACGGTTAGCCGTATCGACGGTCACCAGCGTAGATAAACCAATGCGCAGCGGGTGCTGGGCTAACTGCTGCTCGTCCAGTTCGATACGAACCGGTAGACGCTGTACCACTTTGATCCAGTTGCCGGTCGCGTTCTGCGCGGGCAGCAGGGAGAAAGCGCTGCCTGTCCCCATATCGAGACCGACGACCTTACCCGTGTATTTAACGTCATCGCCGTAGATGTCGCTGACCACCGTTGCCGGTTGGCCGATACGCATATGCGCCAGTTGGGTTTCTTTAAAGTTGGCGTCGACCCACAGATTTGTGGCCGGAACAACGGCCATCAACGGCGTTGTCGGGCTGATCTGAGCGCCGGGCTGTACGGCGCGTCGAGAGACATAACCGGTGATCGGGCTAACGATCCGCGTACGTTCAAGCGCCAGCCAGGCATTACGCACTTCGGTCGCCGCCTGCTGAACAGCAGGCTGATCTTCGAGCTTGCTGTTAAGGATCATCGCCTGATTCGCGTTATATTGCTGTATGGCGACGTCAAGCTGCGCCTGGGCGCTGGCAACCGCGTCGCGGGCATGTTGCAGTTCTTCGCGACCAATCAGGTTGGCGTTACCCAGCGGCACGCGACGTTTAAAGTCGCTTTGCGCCTGGGCGAGGGCGGTTTTTTGTACGTCAATGTTCGCCTGCAACTGTTTGCTGTTGATCATCAACTGATGCGTCTGACGAACGCTGGAGGCCAGCGCTGTCTTCGCCTTTTCGAACGCCTGCTTCGCATCCGTCTGGTCGAGGGTGACGAGGACATCGCCCTGTTTGATAAAGTCCGTGTTATCCGCCCAGACTTTCGTCACGCTGCCGGATACCTGCGCCATGATTTGAACCTGGTTCCCTGCCACGTACGCATCATCCGTTTCTTCGAAATGACGCAATACTAAAAACCAATAGATCCCATATGCCACGGCAATAACGATAAAGAGCAAGGTCAGCAGAATCAGCGTACTTTTACGTTTGCTTTTCTTTTTGACCGGTTGCTGCGGGGTTTGCATCTCCGCATTTGCGCTCATGTTGTTCTCCACGATCTTATTTTTTGTCGGCTTGGCCGAACTGTTTATCAGAAAGGCCAGCACGCGCGGGTGCTGGCCAGTCAGTTTTCTTTCTTAATCTGGATTATTGAGCGAGTCGACGCGTTAGCTCAGCGCCTCAAGAATGGCGCCATCCTGGTCCATCTGATCGAGACGCGTCAGAAGCTTACGGGTGATGTGCTCAAGCTGATCTTTTTCTGCGGTGCTAAGGGAGGACCACAGCTGGTGCAGGCAGTGATGCTGCGGCGGTAACACCTCGCGCAGAAATTCGTGGCCTTTTTCGGTCAACTGCAGGTGCAGGCAACGGCGATCGTTGTCGCTTTCGCGGCGTTCGATCCAGCCGCGCTTTTCCAGTTCATCCGCGATACGCGTTGCGTTAGTACGGGACGAACCCAGCGCACAACTCAGTTCAGAAGGCTGAATGCTGTGGTTTTCCTGAGACTCCAGCGTAATCAACGCCATAAACAACGTCTCGTTAATCCCCTGAGCCTTCAGCATTTTATTGCGGTTTTCCAGCAGCTTGCCCTGCATGTGCATGCAAAGACGGGTGAGCAACACTTCCTGATACGGAAAGTCTTCGTGGCGGCTGGCGCGAAACTTTAGCATTTGTTCAATGGGCGTAAACGAACTATCCATTTGGGCATGACCTCATTAATTTCAGCCGATATAGTAACGACAGTGACAAATAAAGTAAATGTATTATTAAAGCAAAATGATTCTTACGGGTTATAAAATCGCCAGCGCCTCTGAGGCTAATCCGTAGCTCAGGGCACCCGACAATGGGGATAGGAAAACGCGGCGGGCAGGTTACTCATGACGGTGGATAAGCTTTCGGTGAATCCTTCCATGCATGGCGCCGGGTTGGGTTCGGAAAGGGGAGTGGGGCTTTCCATAGAAATTTATGCGATATCACCAATGTTAAAATAACCAGGGTAAATGATTGCTATAACCTTAACAGACTGGGGGGCTCCTTAACACCCTAAGGAGCCGAAACAGAGGTAAACGCTCGCTAACCGATTAATTTGCGGCTTCCTGTCGATGAAATCCTCGCCACCAGACCAACAAGTTGAGTACGGCAACGGTGGTTCCCGCCAGGCACACGCCTGCCCATCCGGCATGTTGCCAGGCAGAGGCTGAAACTAACGAACCGGCGGCGCCGCCGATAAAATAGCTGGTCATATAGCCTGCGGTAAGTCGGTTACGGGCATCCGGGTAGAGCCGGTAAATCACCGTCTGGTTGGTAATGTGTACGCCCTGCACCGTGAGATCCAGCACCAGAATCCCGACGATCAATGCCAGTACCGAGGCGTGCCCCAGCCAGATAGCGAGCCAGGAAAGCAGCAGCAACAGCAAACCGTAGGTGGTGGTGAGATGAGAATGTCCCTTATCGGCGAAGCCGCCCGCCGGACGCGCGCCCAGCGCCCCCGCGGCGCCCGCCAGCCCAAACAGGCCTATCATCCCTTCGGAATAGCTGAACGGCGGCGCCGCCAATAAAAAGGCCATTGATGTCCAGAGGATGCTGAAGTTGGCGAAGGTCAGACAACCCAGCAGCGCGCGCGTGCGCAGCAATTTATCGCGGGTAAACAGGCTGAATACCGAACCGAGCAATTGCGGATAATTGAGATGCGTCTCTGACTTCATTTTTGGCAAGCCGCGCCACAGGCGACAGCCATCAGCGCCATAAGTGCAGAGGCTACCCAGAATACGGTGCGCCAGCCGCCGAGACTGGCAAGTAAGCCCGCTACCGTCCGCGCCAGCAGGATACCGAGCAACAATCCGCTCATAATCGTGCCGACCACCTTACCACGCTTGTCCGGTGTGGCGAGGGTCGCCGCCAACGGCACCAGAATCTGGGCGACCACCGAAAACAGTCCGGTTAGCGCGGTGCCGAGGATCATCATCGTCAGCGACTGGCTACTGGCGGTAATGAGCATTCCTCCTGCGGCCAGCAGCGTCATCGAGACAATCAGCGTCCGGCGCTCAAACATATCGCCAAGCGGCACCAAAAACAGCAGGCCGGCGGCATAGCCCAACTGTGCGGCGGTGACAATAAATCCCGCAGAGCTGGCAGATAGAGAGAAATTGTTGGCGATGGTGTCGAGCAGCGGCTGCGCATAATAATTGCTGGCAACCGCCAGGCCCGTCGCTACCGACATAAGCACGATCAGCGCCGGGCTAAGCGGGTGAGTATTTTTTGTCATTATGTTTGTTATCGTCAGTCAGGTGATGATTTCCAGGGGAATCAATCATAGCGGAAGTCAATGATTGTTGGCACATCGCGAGGTGATCGATTGTGCGTTTTTCACGAAGCGTAGGGGGAAACCGGCAAACTGAAGAAAATCGGTCGCGAAAGCGTTCGGTGGCGGCGCGTCGCTCTGTTACCAATGTTCTTTTTCATCACAGGAGATGACGATGAAACTGAGCACGACGTTGACAGGGCTTTCGATATTGATGACCGCCGCAATAGCGCCCGCGTGTGCCGCACCGCAGGCGCATGTGGTATGCGGCTACAGCCACACGCTGGGCGATGACGCCATCATGATGTTTGGTATGCCGAACCAGGCGATGTGGCATGACTTCTTCGGTAATACCCATACCGATGCGGTATCCACTTACCCGACGCTGCGGGCGAAGGAAGAAACCACTTGCGATAATAAAGCGGACAGCTCCGCGTACTGGGCCCCGTCGCTGAAGTTGCCGAACGGGACGGTAGTGCCGCCTGCCTATCAAAAAACCTACTATCAGGCCAAAAATACGACAGAGTATCCGCTGCATCCGTTTCCGGCGGGACTTTCATTGCTGGCGGGCGATCACCACGGCGCGGCGCCAAATCCCCGCATTACTTTTTTGTGCGCCAACGGGAAAGGCTATACCACCAAAGCCGGAGAAGTATGCGGTCTGCGTAAAGCGGGGGACGCGGTACAGTTCAACATTGGCATCCAGTTTCCTGACTGCTGGGACGGTATTCACCTGAAACCCGGTCATGGTATGCCAAACGCCGCCTATGACAGCAACGGTCAGTGTCCGTCCGGCTATCCGGTGAAAATCCCGACGGTAAACATGAACGTGGCGTATGTGATCCCGGGAATTACGTCGCTGGACACCGCAAAAGCGCAGCTTTCTCTCGACCCGATCATGAACGGCGACGAGCGTGAAGAACGCTGGGGAAGCATCTACACCGCACATGCCGACTTTATGAACGGCTGGACGGAGGACGGCGCGCGCTTTATGACGGAACTGTGCATGAACAACGGTATGGACTGCGGGCTGAACGTACCGTATCGCTATGAAAAGGCGGTGGCGACGTGGATCAGCAGCGAGCAGCCGGAGACAGTAACCAATGCGGCGGAAAAGCTGCTGATTCAGGATAACTGGCAAAACGGTGGGCGCACGCATAACCCGGAAACCATGACGCTGGTGAAATTCGCGATCCCGGCGCTACCGGCGGGGCAGGATCCGTCATTGTTTAAATATCGCATCCGTATTTATGGCGGCAAGGTCGAGAGCAACGGCGCGGATCAAATCTTTTTCTACCCGACCAGCAGCGACTGGGATCCGCACAGTGTCACCTGGCAAAATCGCCCGGCCTGTCACTATCGTTCAGATGCCGTGTTGTATCTTAATAACGCGAAAGAATACCGGATGGTGGACGTGGACAAAGCCGTGCGCAAGGCGCTGGCCGAGGGGAAAACGGAAATCGCGTGGTATATCGGCGGCGATCGCCAGGGGAATCATTATCAGTTCAACAATGCAGACTCACGGGAAAGCCTGGTGCTCATGCTGACGGGCTATAAAAAGACGCCGGAGAGATAATTGCCTGTGCCGGATAAGGGGCCTGAGCACCTTATCCGGCAAGAGGTAAACCTTACTTCTGTGCGGCCAGCGCGTCGTTCACCCAGCCGTCAAACTGCTGCTGGTGGGCTTTGATCCAGCCGTCCACATGACCCTGAACGTCGGCTTCTGAGGCTTTACCCGCATGCATCATCGCGTTTTGCGCGTTGATGTCCGCCAGTGGCAGCTTCATGATCGCGAACAGTTTCGCCGCCGCCGGGTTTTTCTCGGCCCAGGCTTTGTTGGCGACGATGTGCATGGTGTTCACCGGGAAGCCATAGTTCGCACCATTAGGCAATTTGGTATCAATGTCCTTCTGCTCGCCTGGCAGGGAAGAGAACGGCACCTGCAGCCAGACCACATCTTTGCCCGGCTTCATAACGTCGCTCACCCAGTATGGCGTCCAGGTATAATACAGAATCGGCTTGCCCTCTTTAAATCGGGTGATGGTGTCGGCCATCATCGCCGCATAGTTACCGTGGCTGACCTCAACGGTTTTTTCCAGATCGAACGCTGTGTTCTGGTGATTAATTACTGCTTCACAGCCCCAGCCCGGCGAGCAGCCCATCATGTTCGCTTTTCCGTCGCCGTTGGTGTCAAAAATCTTTGCAATCTTCGGATCTTTTAACTGGGCGATATTGGTGATGTTGTACTGCTCGGCGGTTTTCTTATCGATCAGATACCCTTGCGCCGCGCCGGTAACAAAGACTCCCTCGCGATAAAACTTCTTGTCGCCGCCTGCTGCGGCATACATATCATCATGCAGCGGCTGCCAGTTCACGGCGGTAAAGGTGGCATCGCCAGAGGCGATGGAGGTGTAGCCGACGTTATAGTCGACCTCGCTCGGCTTGCTGACGGTGTAACCCAGTTTTTCCAGCGCGCGGCTCACCAGCAGCGTCTGGAAGGTTTCTTCGGTGATGGTGCTCTGTACCGGTTGAACGGTAATGCCTTTGCCCGGCAGGTCAGCCGCGAACGTGCTGGTAGAGACAAGGGTGGCAAACGCTGTGGCAAAAAGTACGCTATGTCGCATCGTTGTTCCTTATTTTGTAAATGGGCGGGTAAGTAACCCGACAGGGCCGGTGGTATACCAGCGACGGTTGCCGCGACTGCGGGAATCGCGACCGACGGCCTGAGTCAGGCGGTCAAGAATAATGGCGAGGATCACAATCCCCACCCCGCCGACGGTCGCCAGCCCCATATCGAGACGGCCAATACCGCGCAGCACCATCTGACCCAGACCGCCGACGGCAATCATCGAGGCGATAACCACCATCGACAGCGCCAGCATCAGCGTCTGGTTGACGCCAGCCATAATGGTCGGCATCGCCAGCGGTAACTGAACCTTAAACAGCATCTGCCGCGGGCTGGCGCCGAACGAACGTGATGCCTCGATCAGGTCCGCCGGCACCTGGTTGATGCCAAGAATCGTCAGACGGACAATAGGCGGCAGCGCAAAGATAATGGTCACTACCACGCCTGGCACGTTGCCGATACCGAACAGCATCACAATCGGCACCAGGTACACGAACGCCGGCGTGGTCTGCATGGCGTCGAGCAGTGGCCGGACGATCTTCGCCGCGCGCGGACTGCGCGCCAGCCAGATCCCCATCGGCAGGCCAATCGCCACGCAGAACAGCAGGGCGGTCAGTACCAACGCCAGGGTAATCATCGCCTGCGACCAGGCGCCGATCGCACCGATCGCGATCAGCGAGATCAGCGTCGCCACGCCCATCCCAGCGCCGGAGATCTGCCAGGCGAGCAGGGCGAAAATAACAATCGCTACCGGCGCAGGCATACCCAGCAACAGTTGCTGAAAGCCGTTAAGAATGTAATCCACCGGGACACGTATGCCCTGGAAAACGGGACGGAAATGGGTTACGACCCAGTCGATCCCGTGCGTGACCCAGCTGTCGAGCGGGATCAGGGTTTTATGGAACGGATCCAGAATAGAAAAATGCTCTGGCGCCGGTGCGGGCGCGCTGGTCAGCCAGTCTGCGCCACCGCCGTCGGTCGGCGTGCTGGCCGCCGAGCCCCAGGCGTCGGCGGACTGAGCGGCGCTATCGGCCGCTGGTGCGGTATCCCACGGATTCGATTGATCAGCCATTATTTGCCCCCTCGCGATCTAAAGCCTGTAGCAGCATGCGTTTTGAAATGATGCCGACATACTGTTGTTCTTCATCGACAACCGGCACCGCGCACGGCGCCTGTCCAACATGAGAGAGCAACTCGCTAAGCGGAGTTTGCGCATCAACGGCCAGCGGTTCGTCAATTAACGCGCCTTCGATCCCCTGAGTCTGGCTTAATGCGCTTTTTAATGAGTCGATGGAAACCACACCCACATATTTATTTCCGCGCTCAATTACATAGCCAAATTCCCGGTCTTCATCCTGCAATAATTTCAGTGCCGAACGCGGGCCGAAACCTGGCGTTTTACGAATCAGCCCCACCGGACTGCGACGGGCAATATCTTTCGCGCTAAACACCTGGCTAATATCAACGCCACGGAAGAATGTGCGTACATAATCATTGGCCGGATTATTGAGAATTTCGTCCGGTGTACCGACCTGGACCACTTCGCCATTTTGCATAATGGCGATACGGTCGCCAATGCGCATCGCTTCGTCGAGATCGTGGGAAATAAACACAATTGTGCGCTGATGCTTTGCCTGCAGTTTTACCAGTTCATCCTGCATTTCGGTACGAATTAACGGGTCGAGGGCTGAGAAGGCCTCGTCCATTAATAAAATGTCAGGGTTAATGGCTAAGGCGCGGGCCAGACCAACACGCTGACGCATGCCGCCGGAAAGTTCGTCAGGCCAGGCGTGCGCGTAATTCTCCAGACCGACCTGGCGTAAGGCGTCCAGCGCTTTTTCCCGACGTTCCTCGGCGGAGACGCCGGCTAATTCCATGCCGAAAGCCGTATTATCCAGCACGGTCATATGCGGCATCAGCGCAAATGACTGGAAGACCATCGCAATCTTTTTTCTGCGCACCTCGCGAAGTTCAGCTTCGGATATTTTTGCAATATCCACGCCGTCGATCAGTACCTGTCCGCGGGTGGGTTCAATCAGGCGATTGAGAAGGCGTACCATTGTGGATTTACCCGAACCGGATAATCCCATGATGACAAATATCTCGCCTTCTTCAATGGCCAGACTGGCGTCTTTTACGCCAAGCGATAGCCCTGTTTTTTCCAGAATTTGCTCTTTCGAAAGTCCTTTTTCAATATACTTGAAGGCGCGTTGCGGATGCTCTCCAAATACCTTGTATAGATTCTTAACTTCTAATTTAATTGCCATGCAATAGAAAGATTCCCGTTATTTATTTATGTCGATATGTTACCCGATAGAAATAGTCACTTTTTTCTACCCTAACATACTGAGAATCTGAGACAACCCTGAATGTGTGAATTGGTGAAATAGCCCCAGGGGGAATTTGCCGGAATTCCCCGTGATATAAGGGCTGATCGCAAGTGTAAAAAAATGATATTTGTGGACACGGACAGGCAAAATTCGCCTGAATGAGGAAGCATTCAGGCGAATAAGGCATCAGTGAATGAGTGTAGTTCACTCGACGATATTTGTGTGATAAAAACGCGATCCGTAAAAAATATTTACCCGAAAACTGTCGGGCTATTTTTAAGATAATTTGCGTTAAAAATTCCAGTCTTCATCTTCGGTTTCGACGGCTTTGCCCATGACGTAGGACGAGCCTGAACCGGAGAAAAAGTCATGGTTTTCATCCGCGTTTGGCGACAGCGCCGCGAGAATCGCCGGGTTAACCTCCGCCATCTCTGCCGGAAACAGCGCGTCATAGCCGAGGTTCATCAGCGCCTTATTGGCGTTGTAGCAGAGAAACGCTTTCACGTCCTCCGCCCAGCCGGTGTCGGCATACAGTTCTTCGGTATAGCGGACTTCGTTGTCGTACAGATCCATCAGTAAATCCAGCGCGAAGTTCTTCAGTTCTTCACGCGTCGGTTCCGGCAGTTTCTCCAGCCCTTTCTGGTACTTATAGCCTATGTAATAGCCATGCACCGCCTCGTCGCGGATGATGAGGCGGATCAGATCGGCGGTGTTGGTCAGTTTGCCGCGGCTGGAGAAATACATTGGCAGCCAGAAGCCGGAATAGAACAGAAAAGACTCAAGAAAAACACTGGCAATCTTCTTTTTCAGCGGTTCGCCGTGGGCGTAATGCGCCAGAATAATCTGCGCTTTGCGCTGGAGCGGCGCGTTTTCTTCACTCCACGCGTAGGCGGCATCGACATCTTTCGTCTGACAGAGCGTCGAGAAGATTGAGCTGTAGGAGCGGGCATGCACGGCTTCCATAAAGCTGATGTTCGACAGCACCGCCTCCTCGTGTGGAGTGAGGGAATCGGCCATCAGCGACGGCGCGCCAGCGATATTCTGAATGGTGTCGAGCAGCGTCAGCCCGGTAAAGACGCGGATAGTGAGCTGTTGCTCCGCCGGGCTTAAACTTTGCCATGCCGGAATATCGTTCGACAGCGGCACCTTTTCCGGCAACCAGAAGTTGCTGGTCAGGCGATTCCACACCTCCAGATCTTTGTCATCCTGAATCTTGTTCCAGTTAATGGCGCTCACGCGTGTTAATGTCATTCCGCTCTCCTTACAGTGCGCACGAGACGCAGCCTTCAATTTCAGTGCCTTCCAGCGCCAGTTGGCGCAGCCGGATGTAATACAGCGACTTAATGCCTTTTCGCCAGGCGTAAATCTGCGCTTTGTTAATGTCGCGAGTGGTCGCAGTGTCCGGGAAAAACAGGGTCAGCGACAGCCCCTGATCCACATGGTGCGTCGCTTCGGCATAGGTGTCGATGATTTTTTCCGGGCCGATCTCATACGCATCCTGATACATCGCCAGGTTTTCATTGGTCATAAACGGGGCAGGGTAGTAAACGCGCCCGGTCTTGCCCTCTTTGCGGATCTCCACCTTCGAGACAATCGGATGAATGCTGGAAGTCGCATGATTAATGTACGAAATCGAGCCGGTGGGCGGTACCGCCTGTAAATTCTGGTTGTAAATGCCGTAGCGCATCACGTCGTCGCACAATTGTTGCCACATTTCGCGCGTCGGCAGGGTAATGCCGCTGCGGGCGAACAGCGCGCGAACTTTCTCTGTTTTGGGCTGCCAGTTGCCCTGCAAATACTGGGTGAAATATTCTCCGCTGGCGTAACGCGATTGTGAGAATCCGGCAAAAGTCTGACCGCGCTCTCGCGCCAGCAGCATCGAGGTGTTTAGCGCATGCCAGGTGATGGTGTAGAAGTAAAGATTGGTGAAATCCAGCCCTTCCGGTGAGCCGTAGGCAATGCCTTCGCGCGCCAGATACCCGTGCAGGTTCATTTGCCCAAGCCCGATCGCATGTGACGCGGCGTTGCCCGCCTCTATCGACGGCACGCTACGGATGTGGCTCATATCGGATACCGCTGTCAGGCCGCGGATAGCCGTTTCCACGGTGCGCCCGATGTCTGGCGAATCCATAGTATGAGCGATATTCAGCGAGCCAAGATTGCAGGAAATGTCGTGGCCGACCTGCGCGTAGTCGAGATTTTCATCATAGGTGGAAGCGCTGTTAACCTGCAAAATTTCCGAGCACAGGTTGCTCATATTAATACGGCCAGCAATGGGGTTCGCGCGGTTTACCGTATCCTCAAACATGATGTACGGATAGCCGGATTCGAACTGAATTTCAGCAAGCGTCTGGAAGAAGTCGCGGGCGTTAATGTATGTTTTGCGCACCCGCGCGTCGGCGACCAGCTCATCATAAAGCTCACTTACTGCGATATCGCCGAACGGTTTGCCGTAGATGCGCTCCACGTCATAAGGAGAAAACAGCGCCATTTGCGCGTTCTCTTTTGCCAGCCGAAAGGTCACGTCCGGGATCACCACCCCGAGTGAGAGCGTTTTGATGCGAATTTTTTCATCGGCGTTTTCGCGTTTGGTATCGAGAAAGCGCAGGATATCCGGGTGATGCGCATGCAAATATACTGCCCCCGCCCCCTGACGCGCGCCGAGTTGGTTGGCATAAGAAAACGCGTCTTCCAGCATCTTCATTACCGGGATCACCCCTGAGGACTGATTCTCAATGCGCTTAATCGGCGCGCCCGCTTCCCGCAGGTTAGAGAGCAGAAACGCCACGCCGCCGCCGCGTTTTGATAGCTGGAGCGCGGCGTTCACCGCCCGGCCAATCGATTCCATATTGTCTTCGATGCGCAGCAGGAAGCAGGAAACCAGTTCGCCACGCTGCTGTTTTCCACAGTTTAAAAAGGTCGGCGTGGCGGGCTGAAAGCGCCCCGAGAGCATTTCGTCGGTTAGCCGCGTGGCCAGCGTTTCATCCCCCTGAGCGAGCGTCAACGCCACCATCACCACCCGGTCTTCAAAGTCTTCCAGATAGCGTTTGCCATCGAAGGTTTTCAGCGTATAGCTGGTGTAAAACTTCCACGCCCCGAGAAAGGTTTGAAAGCGAAAACCGCTGGCGTGGGCGTGGGCAAACAAATCCAGCACGAACCGGCGATCGTAGCGGCTCAACACGCCGCTATCGTAATAGCCTTCGTTAACGAGCGTGTCGAGTCGTTCCTGCTGGCTGCTAAACGTCACGGCGTTAGGGCGAACGTGGGCGGCGAAAAAAGCATCCACCGCCTCGCTGTCTTTTTCGAACTGAATACGGCCTGCTTTATCGTACAGATTGAGCATCGCGTTCAGCGCGTGGTAGTCCCGTTTTTCCTGCATTACGCGTTCTGCGGTTGTCGTTGCCAAAATTCGCTTACTCCTTTTCGGACGTTCTCAATGTCGGCTGGCGTACCCATTAGCTCAAAGCGATAAAGCCAGGGAACGGCGCATTTTTGGGCGATCACGTCGCCTGCGCGACCGTAGGCTTCACCAAAGTTGCGGTTGCCCGAGGCAATGACGCCGCGAATGAGCGCCCGGTTGTGTTCATCGTTTAAAAAGCGGATCACCTGCCGGGGGACCGCCCCCGCCGTACCGCCGCCCCCGTAGGAGGGCACTACCAGAATGTACGGCTCGTCTACCCGGATACGCTCGCGTTCATTCAGCGGAATGCGAATGGCGGGCAGCCCCAGACGCAGGATAAAACGGTGCGTATTTTCGGAGCTGCTGGAGAAGTAGACGAGCGGGTTCATGCGCTGGCCACGCGTGGTTCCGGATGCAGGCGGTTGATCATGTCCGGGCGGAATCCCGACCAACTGATGTCTCCTGCAATGACGACTGGCAGTTGGCGAAAGCCCTGTGCGCGCAGCGTATCCGCAGCGTCGGGTTCCAGGTCGACATTTACCATCTCAAAGTCAAAGCCCCGGCTTTCCATCGCCCGTTTCGTGGCGTGGCATTGAACACAGTCATTGCGAGTGTAAATAGTAATGCGCATGATTCGTATTTCCATTTAAAATGAAAAGAACGGCGCGATGTGACGCGTCGGTTGAGTGTGAGTTGATAAAGGGAATACTAGATGTAGTTGAAATAAGTTTCAACCATACAAGATATGGGAAATTCCGATTGATGGTGGTCCTGATGATGAGCTCAGCGGGAATGGGCTGCTATGGGCGCAAGTGAGTCGAATGGCGGTAGAGCAACGGGGGGAAATCTTATCCGGCCCACTGTGCAGGCAGGCCGGACAAGCGTCACGCGGTTAGCGACGCAGGCTTAACAGCGCGCCAACAAAGATCCCAATGGCCGCCGCCGTTCCGACGCTGCACCACGGTTTCTCACGTACAAAGGTATCGGCGCAGCCAACGGCGTCACGTGCCGCTTGCGAAACGCGGGTACGACCCTGCATCCGCGCGCGGGTCTCTTTCAGCAGCGCCTGCGCTTTACGCCGCGCGGCTTCCGCTTCGTCCTTCGCATCGCTACCCCATGACTTCAGCACGGCTTCCAGGCTATCCGCTAACTGGTTGACGTCATTATGAATATCCTGCACGCCTTCATCTACATCGTTGCGGTTCGGTCTGTTAAACATATGATCCTCCAGTGATTTCGATGTCGCTTTTCAGTTTAGTTCATATTTTTAACTTCTGAGACGCATCACGGCGTTATCGCGTGTTTATGGACTTTTCTGAAAGCGTTGCTAATGCTGAATCAGGTAAGGTAAGCCCGCAGTAAAAGATAACGAGGAAAATATATGTATTTACGACCTGACGAGGTGGCGCGCGTACTTGAAAAAGTGGGGTTTACCGTCGATGTGGTGACACAGAAAGCGTACGGTTATCGACGTGGCGAAAATTATGTTTATGTGAATCGTGAAGCGCGCATGGGACGCACGGCGCTGGTGATTCATCCTACCCTGAAAGAGCGCAGTTCATCGCTGGCGGAACCTGCCTCGGAAATAAAAACCTGCGATCATTACCAGCATTTTCCGCTTTATTTAGCCGGCGAGACCCATGAACATTACGGTATTCCGCACGGCTTTAGTTCGCGTATTGCGCTTGAGCGATATTTAAATGGGCTGTTTGGCGAGGCTAAATAATTGAGCGACTGGCAAGGCCAGTCGCTCACGCTTCAGGCTTTGATCTGTTGGTAACGGCTAACCCGAAACAGCCGGCGGCAGTAATCGAGAAAATAGCCATACACCGCCCCCATCATCATTGATACCACGATATTCGAACTCACCGCTGCTGTAATCTGGTGCCAGTCTGCACCCACTGTCAGCAGGATCGCTACGTATACCGGCGACTGAAAGGTTACATACGCCAGCACATCCGCCAGATTTTTCATCCAGCCCGCGGTGCTTAAACGGCGCGCGCCTTTCATAAACAGATCGCGATACATACCGTACGGCCAGGCGATCAGAATATTAACCGGAATAGCGACCAGTCGCGATGACAGAGACTGTTCAAAGGTCATCCCGGAAAGAAAGATCTCAATCAACATGTTCACAACAGAACAATAAACAACCATCGCAAACGTGTCAGCGACGGCATGACGTAAGCGTGACTGCGGTGAGAACATGCTAATGCTCCTGTCAAAAGAGGATAAAATCGATAGCAAACAAGCTTTGTGTAGTGGTTTTGGGCGGTGTTTTCGCTTAATGATAGATTATATGGCTGCCTTGTAACTATCAACTAGAGAAATCTTTTTATTTTGTGGCTTTTTGTCGATAAAATACTCTGCGGCGGCGCGTTTAGCGCGTTGCGTGGAGTTTTCGTTGTTCATAGAGTGGAAATCATTAAAAATCAGTGGGTTATTATAAAATGCCTGACGGCAAAGTTTGTTATAAGCGAAAATTTGACAAAGGTAGCGCCTGAGCTTATTCCGCTAGCGCATACGGCGCGCTAAAAATTAGCCTGAATATAATTCAGAAAGCATTAAAGAATAGGGTGATGGGCACGCCAGAGAATGAGAACGGAATAATACCCGTGGTATTATTACCTCTGGAAAATGATTTTATGATCGAATACACTACCCGGCGTAATACATATGTTTTAGCGTTATAAGGTTTTAATTATTATGAATGTGATGTTACATAACTTAAATAATATTCGCACATTACGCGCAATGGCCCGCGAATTCTCCATTGACGTCCTTGAAGAAATGCTCGAGAAATTCAGGGTGGTCACTAAAGAAAGACGCGAAGAAGAAGAACAGTTACAGCGTGAACGTCAGGAACAGCAGGAGAAAATTAAGACGTGGCTGGAACTGCTGAAAGCCGAGGGAATTAACCCGGAGGAGTTATTTGCCGGTGAAAAAGCGAACGTGCGCGTGACTAAAAAACGTCAACCGCGCCCGGCGAAATATCGCTTTACCGATGTAAATGGCGAAAGCAAAACCTGGACCGGCCAGGGGCGTACGCCGAAACCGATCGCCAAAGCGCTGGCGGAAGGAAAATCCCTCGACGATTTCCTGATCTAATCACAACGGCGGTGAGACAATGCTCACCGCTTATTTCACTCAGGCGCGTGCGCGCGACGATTCCACGGCATTTTATCAAGCAGGCGCGCCATGCCGCAAAAGCCGGTTAATCCGGCAAAGACTAATCCCGCGCCGACAAAGCCGCTCAGCAGAAAAAAGCCGCTGCTCAGGGTATAGCCCAGCACCACGCCTGCCAGCGTCAGCCCGCCTGCGGCGATCTGCACCTGACGCATCAAAGGCAACGGCTGCGATTTATCTTCCACTGTCGGTAATCCGGCGTTTTTCCAGCCCTCGATCCCCCCCTCAAGCAGCCAGGCTTCTGCCGGCGCGGCGACAGCTTCCAGCCTTGCCGCGTTGTTTTGCGTGCGCTTGCCCGACTGGCAGTGAAAGATAATCTGCTCGCTTCGCAGCAGCGCGGGTAAACCGTGTTGCTCCAGCGTGGGCAACGGGGCGAGCGCCGCCTGCGGTATGTGTTCACGCAGATATTCGTCGGCGTCGCGAACGTCAATCAGTTTTGCGCCTGCGGCGATACGCGCCTGCGCTTCACGCGCGGTAAGTGTCCCGATAGCCATGTTCACTCCTTATGGACAATAAAGGTTTTTTAGTGTGGCAATGAGTGCATTCACCGCCGTGTTCTTAATGGAATAGAGAATACGCTGGGCGTCGCGCTGACTGTCGATAAGCCCTTCATCGCGCATTCGCGTCAGATGCTGAGAGGTGGCTGACGCGCTAAGCCCTGTGATGCGCGCCAGCTCGCCCGCACTGGTGCCAGGTGAACCGCAGAGCATGCACAGGATCAGCAAACGTTTAGGGTTGCTCATTGCTTTAAGCAGGGCCGCCGCCTGTTCAGCGCTGGCCTGAAGCTGTTCAAGATCGTTCATGGTTAATTTAGTTTTTGCTAAGTTAAGTAGATTCTAAAGTAATGGTAAAAAGAGCGCCAGTGTAAAGAGCGTAAAAGAGGGTAAAAGCGAAAGGCGAAACTGGCGGGTTGGCGTAAAATTACTATGCTTAGAGATAAAATCTCTTTTTAAACAAAGATTAATTTGCATGTATGGAGTGTGTATGGGTTTCTGGAGAATTGTATTTACCATTATTTTACCGCCGCTTGGCGTTCTGTTAGGTAAGGGGTTTGGCTGGGCCTTTATTCTGAATATTGTGCTGACCCTGCTGGGCTATATCCCGGGTCTGATCCACGCCTTCTGGGTGCAAACCCGTAGCTAAGATCTTTCTTAACCTGTTACCCGCCCGGGGCATTCTGCCAGCCGGGCTTCGTTTTTTAATGGCTTTCGGAATTTTAAGCGAAACTTTCTGCTACACTTCGGGTGTGTTTATTGCAAACAATCGAGGTGAATATGGGACTTTTCAACTTTGTAAAAGACGCTGGCGAGAAACTTTGGGATGCCGTAACCGGTAATCACGATAAAGACGATTTAGCGAAAAAAGTACAGGATCACCTGAACAAAACCGGTATTCCGGATGCCGATAAAGTGAATGTGCAAATTGCCGACGGTAAAGCGACGGTAACCGGCGACGGCCTGAGTCAGGAAGCGAAAGAAAAAATCCTGATTGCGGTCGGGAATATTTCCGGTATTGGTAGCGTAGAAGATCAGGTGAAAACCGCCGCGCCCGCCGCGGAAAGTCAGTTCTATACGGTGAAATCCGGCGACACCTTAAGCGCTATTTCTAAACAGGTATATGGTAACGCTAATCTGTATAATAAAATCTTCGAAGCGAATAAGCCGATGCTGAGCAGCCCGGATAAAATTTATCCCGGACAGGTTCTGCGTATTCCGGAAGAATAAAAGCAGTCACGGCTTTTCCATTCGCAGCTTGCCGGACATGGCTTGCTGAATAACGGGAATAGGCGTCAGCATATGCTGGCGCATTAATTCACTGGCGCGCCCGGCATCGCGCGCCAGAATCGCCTCTGTCAACGCCTGATGTTGCTCGTGTTTATCCTCAAGCATCTCTACCGACAGTACCGTGGTGCGCAGCCAGATAAAGCGATACCGTGCTGCCAGATCGAACAACCGCTCGCGCATTTGCAACAGATAGCGCGAACCGCATCCGGCAACAATGGCGGTATGGAACGCCTGATGACGTAAATCCCACTCGTCAAGCAGTTGTTCGCTGGCGTGGCTGGCTTCCAGTTTGCTCAGCATATGCGCCCGCGCCAGGATCTCTGCTTCCCATTCATCATCGCCACGCGCAATGGCCAGCCCGACCAGCATCGCCTCCATATTGGCGCGGGCATCGAAGATATCGAGCAGTTCCTGCTCGGACATCGACGCGACCCGATAGCCTTTTTGATTTACCACTGTAACCAGTCGCTCAGCCACCAGTTGAGACAGCGCCTCTCTGAGCGGGCCGACGCCCAGCGCATAACGTGACGTGAGTAAGCTCATGCGCAGCTTTTCATCCGGCTGGTACACACCGCGAATAATGTCATTCTTGAGCCAGCGGTATCCATCAATGGCCGTCGGATGCGAAATGGCGGTCATGGTCTTACTCCTGAACAGAACGCCCGGTCTGCGCAGGGATCTGCGCTACCGGGTAGGGTGCATGGGTGACTTATGCCACAATACCAGCTTTTTCCAGCGCGACATAATCGGTACGGTACAAACGATACCGATACCTAACAGACAGGTGGAAATCACCTCCAGCTGCTGCGCGGGCCGAAACAGCATCACCACCAGCACAAAGCAGATAAAACCGATCACCAGCCAGGTGAGCCACGGATACAGCCACATTTTAAGGGTGAGTTCGCCGCCTTCCGCCAGCAGGATTTTACGCATCCGCAGTTGCGACACGGCGATCACCAGATAAACCAGCAGGGCGATGGCGCCGGAACTGTCGATCAGAAATTTAAACACTTTCGCGGGCGCGTAATAATTCACAACCACCGTCAGAAACGCTGCGCCGGTCGACAGCAGCACCGCCACGTAAGGCGTTTTGCTGCGGTTGGTTTTCCCCATTATCGCCGGGGCATCGCCGCGGCGGCTCAGGGAATAGAGCATACGGGAAGCGGTATACAGCGCGGAGTTCAGACAGCTGGTCACCGACAGCAGGATCACTGCGTCCATAATCAGTTTGGCGTGCGGAATATTCAGTAACTCCAGCACCGAGCGATACGATCCCGTCTCCTTCAACCCTGGCGTATTCCACGGGATCAGCGCCACGACCACAAAGATAGAGCAGAGATAAAAGAGTGAGATTCGCCAGATCACCGAGTTAGTGGCGCGAACGATGTGCTTATCCGGTGTGTCCGATTCGGCGGCGGCAATGGTCACGATTTCCGCCCCCATAAAGGAAAACATGGTGATCAGCATTGCGCTCAGCACCGCGCCAAAACCGTTGGGCATAAAGCCGCCGTGATCCCACAGGCGCGAAATGCCGCCAACCTCGGCCCAGGGATAAAAGCCGCTTATCGCCGCCGCGCCCAGCGCGATAAAGGCCAGAATGGCAATCACTTTGCACAGCGCCAGCCAGAACTCAAACTCACCGTAGTTTTTGACGCTCAGCAAATTACTGCCGGTTAATGCCAGCGTGATGACCAGCGAGAACAGCCAGATGGGGATCCCCGGTATCCACGAATGAAGAATGATCGCCGCAATATTGGCTTCAAGCGGAATGACCAGCACCCAGAACCACCAGTACAGCCAGCCGATGGTGTAGCCTGCCCAACGTCCGATGGCCTTGTCGGCATAGGTGGAAAAGGACCCCGTGTCCGGCGTGGCGACGGCCATTTCCGCCAGCATTCGCATTATCATCACCACCAGCAGTCCGGCAAACAGATAGGCCAGTAGCACCGCAGGACCGGCCTGGGCGATGGCGACGCTGGAGCCGACAAACAGACTGGCGCCAATAACCCCGGCGATAGACAGCATGGTGACGTGGCGTGATTTCAGCCCGCCCCCTAAATCATGTGATTGCGACAGTTGCCCCATACTTTTACCCCGTTATTGTTATGTTGCCCGCTTGCCGGATGGCGCGTTGCAGATACAGACTGGGCATCCGGCTTTCAACGATGCCCGTTCCGGACAAAAAAGATCATGACAGACCGATGCACATATATTTGATTTCTAAGTAATCTTCGATGCCATATTTCGATCCTTCACGGCCAAGACCGGAAGCTTTGATCCCGCCAAACGGCGCGACTTCGTTGGAGATAATGCCGGTGTTAATTCCCACGATGCCGTACTCCAGCGCTTCACCGACGCGAAAAACGCGGCTTAAATCGCGAGCGTAGAAGTAAGCGGCAAGGCCAAATTCGGTGTCATTCGCCTGGCGGATGACGTCGGCTTCGTCGCGAAAGCGGAACAGCGGCGCCAGCGGACCGAACGTCTCTTCTTTAGCGACCTTCGCGCTGTCCGGTACGTCTACCAGAATCGTGGGCTGGAAGAAATTGCCTCCCAGCGCGTGCGCCTCGCCGCCGGTGAGCACCCGCGCCCCTTTCGCCAGCGCGTCGGCAATGTGCTCCTGGACTTTACCGACCGCTTTGTCGTCGATCAGCGGCCCGGTGGTCACCTCCGGATCCAGGCCGTCACCGAGGCGCAAGGTTTGCACCGCCTGATGCAATTTTTCTGCAAAGCGTTCATATACCCCCTCCTGCACGTACAGACGGTTGGCGCAGACACAGGTTTGTCCGGCGTTGCGAAACTTCGACGCCAGCGCGCCTTCGACGGCTTTATCGAGATCGGCATCGTCAAAAACGATAAACGGCGCATTGCCGCCCAACTCCAGCGACACTTTCTTAATGTCTCTGGCGCACTGCTGCATGAGCTGTCGACCAATTTCCGTCGAGCCGGTAAACGACAGTTTGCGCACCAGTGGATTGCCGGTGAGTTCGTTGCCTACCGCGCTTGCCGACCCGGTCACCACGCTGAACACGCCCGCTGGAATCCCCGCCCGGTTCGCCAGTTCGGCCAGCGCCAGCGCGGAAAAGGGAGTCTGGCTGGCGGGCTTCAGCACCATCGTGCAGCCTGCCGCCAGCGCCGGACCGGCTTTTCGGGTGATCATTGCCGAAGGAAAATTCCACGGGGTGATGGCGGCCGTCACGCCAATCGGCTGCTTGATGACAATCAGACGTTTGTCGGCCTGATGTCCCGGAATCGTGTCGCCGTAGATCCGCTTGCCCTCTTCGGCAAACCATTCAATAAACGATGCCGCATAGCTGATTTCCCCTTTGGCCTCCGCCAGCGGTTTTCCCTGTTCCAGGGTCATCAGACGGGCGAGATCGTCCTGGTGCTCCAGCATCAAATTGAACCAGCGACGCAAAAATGTCGCCCGCTCTTTGGCGGTGAGCGCGCGCCAGGCGGGCAGGGCACGGTTTGCGGCGTCAATGGCTTCGCGGGTTTCCGCTGCGCCCATCTTTGGCACGCTACCCAGCGTCTGGCCGTTTGCGGGATTGACAACGCTAATCACTTCGCCGCTGCTGGCGTCGCGCCAGCGACCGTCGATAAACGCCTGCTGGCGGAACAAACCAGAATCATTAAGTTGCATAGGGGCTTCCTGTCGTAAAAAGGGTTAACGGGTAAAGGCGGCGTGTAAGGTGTCCACGCTGCGCGCCGCACGCAGTGTGCGCCCGGGGTTGCTTTGGCTGGCCAGCAGGGTTTGCACTTTGCTGACGATGTGCGCGCCGATAGGCATGGCCGACGTCGCTGCCGGCGAAGGCGCGTTGCAGGTGTGAACAGAACGCGGTGTGGTCACAAACAGAAAATCGTCGATCAGCTTGCCGTCCGGCGATACCGCCTGCGCCCTGACGCCCGCAGGCCACGGGTGCAGATCGGCGAGGGTCAGGCTCGGACAATATTTCTGCACCAGCCGCAAATAGCCGCTTTTGCATAGCGAATTTTTCATTTCGCCAAGCCCGGAACGAAGGTTTTTTTGCAGCACGCGGCGAACGCCGGCGGAGCCGAAGATCTCCAGTGTATCGGCCAGCGAAAAGTCGCGCTTGCGATAGCCTTCACGCTTAAAGGCCAGCACCGCGTTTGGCCCAACGGTGACGCTGCCGTCGATCATGCGGGTAAGATGAACGCCCAGAAACGGCATCGCCGGATCGGGGATCGGGTAGATGAGATGATTAACGATCTGATTATGCTCTGGCGCCAGGCGAAAATATTCGCCACGGAACGGGCAAATGATAAAACCCGGATCGACGCCCAGCATTTTCACCAGCCGATCAGCCATCAGCCCCGCGCAGCTTATCAGCGTGGCGGCGTGATACTCTTTACCCTGCCGCGTTCGCACCACCACCCCTGCCGCATGCTCATTCAGGGCGCTGACCTCCGCGTGATAGATCACCTCGCCGCCTCTGGCCTGGAAAATTTTCGCCATTGCCGCCGCGACGTCGCGATAGCTGACGATCCCGCTCGACGGCACGAAAATGCCGCCCAGACCGGTGATGTTGGGTTCACGCTCGCGAAGCGCATCGGCGTTCAGCCATTCGCGTTCCAGACCGTTGGCGGCGGTGCGATCCCACAGCGCGCGCATTCGTTCCATTTCGCGTTCCGAGGTCGCGACCAGCATTTTTCCACAAGTGTTGTAACGGATGCCATTTTGATCGCAAAAGACTTTGGTGGCGCGGTTTCCGGCAAAGCAAAACTGCGCCTTCAGGCTGCCAGGCGTGTAGTAAACGCCAGCATGGATCACGCCGCTGTTATGGCCCGTTTGGTGGCTGGCCGGGCCGGACTCTTTTTCCAGCAGCGCAATGCGGGCGTCGGGGTAGACGTCAATCAACTGCATGGCGGTCGACATGCCGATAATGCCGCCGCCGATAATCACAAAATCATACATCCGCTCTTCCTTCCCACTTAGTGATGCGTCTGGTAACGGTGGGCGGAATACGCGAAATAGCCGCGCTGGCGCATTAACTCACGGCGCAGATCCGGGTGCGGGGTAAAACGGTCGCGCCCGTGTAGCCAGAACAGGTTATTGATCAGCAGGAACTTGCCTACCGGAACCGGGACGGAAAGAATATTTTTGCTGGTTTCCAGCGCATCAGAAAGCTCGCTCAGCCAGACGCCTTCCTCAAAATCTTTCGGCTGGACGAACTGGTCAATGTAGCGCATCACCGGGCGACCCTGCGGGTCCACGTCAAACACCGGATGGAACACGTCCTTACTGACGTTTTTGCTCGGCGGCGCGGCAAAGCGCATTGGGCGACGCGCCAGCGGATGGCGGAAGTATTCTTCCAGATGCTCCCAGTCGTCGAGATGCAGCAGCAGCGAGTTGCCGCCGGTCATATTCTGCTCGTCGATTTTCATCATCAGCACAAAATCGGTGATCTCCTCAACGTAAGTCCCGTCGTTGTGCAGCTCCATCACCCGGTGCGGCTGGCGCAGGTAGCTGTCAGAGTTGTCCACGTTTTTGACCACAAAGCGCGCATAGTACTGGCCGCTCATCGCATCGAAATTCGAGCGCCCGATGAGATGCGCCACTGCCGTCGCCAGCTTGACCATGTCGTCGGCCTGACTAACGTTATCGATCCCTTCAGCATTGATCAGTAACGCCCCTTCGGCGCGATCCAGCAATGTTTTCAGCAGCAGCGGTTGCAACTGATTGCCGCACAGATCGTCGAGGATCTTCGCGACCTTAAAGCGCAGGAAGGATTTATACTCCAGCGCCTGCACCGGCCACTGCGCTACCTGCGTGAGGAACGCGTTTGTGGTTGGGGCGGAAAAAGTCAGCTCCAGCAGTCGCGAAGACTGGGCTGAAGGCGTCAGGGTGAACCCGCTATAGCGTTGATCGGTGTCTTCAGGAGTCGGTTTTACGGCGGTCAGTGCGTTCATCGGAAACATTCCTCTCTGTGAGTCGTCGGGGAGTCAGGGCGATGCTCATTTCGTAGCCATAAATTAAAAATATCTACATTTTTAATAAACGCGCACAAAATAATCGCTAATGTGTATTTTTTGTGATCTAAAGCTACAAATATTTAACATTGCGGGTTTCTGATTGACGCCGACGACAGGACAGAGTGTGGAGGAAAAGATTGAGGAATCCGTGAGTTAGCCTAAACTAACGCCGTTTATCGCGCGTCAGGTACGCAGCACAACGGGATTAACGTCATGATTAAACACGGCTTTCGTCGGCTGAAATGGGTAAGCGCCGGACTGATCGCGCTGATTAAGCACGTCTCCCTGACGTTGCTGGCGGTACTGATTCTCTTTCTCGGCGTGCGGGTTTATCAGACCGAACGCGGTCCCGACCTTCAGCTCTGGCATACCTGGCATGGCGAGGAAATGTCCGCGAAGACGCTGGAGAGCGCCACCTTTGCGCAATATCAGGCGCACGAGGCGCGCTTATTCGACGCGCTGAAAGTCGAGATCAGCGACAAGCTCGGCGCCGAACAGCAAACGCCGATCAACCGCTACTGGGCCGGAAGCCGGGTTTATCCTCAGCAGTTTACGCCGAACGAAAATCGTTCATTCGTCCTGCTGCCGCAGGGGGCGCCGCGTGGCGCGGTGGTCATGTTGCATGGTTTAACCGACTCGCCGTACAGCCTGAAGCACGTGGCGCAGCGCTACCGGCAGTGGGGGTATATCGTCGTCGTACCGCGTTTGCCCGGACACGGCACCGCCCCCGGAGCGCTGACTGACGTGGCATGGCAGGACTGGCTGGCAGCGACGCGGCTGGCGATACGGGAAGCGACGCGGCTTGGGGGGCGTGACCTGCCGTTGCATCTGGTGGGTTACTCCAACGGCGGTGCGCTGGCAATGAAATACACGCTCGACAGCCTGGAGGACGCGTCTTTGCGGCGTCCCAGCCAGATAGTGCTGCTGTCGCCGATGATTGGCGTCACCGCTTTCGCCCGTTTTGCCGGACTGGCCGGTCTTCCGGCATGGTTTCCGGCGTTTGCCAAAGCGGCGTGGCTCAACGTGACGCCTGAATATAATCCTTTCAAATACAATTCGTTTCCGGTTAATGCCGCGCGCCAGTCGTATCTGCTGACCCGCGCGCTGCAAACGCAGCTCGTCGACGACGCGAAGCGCCGCCGTTTAACGGCATTGCCGCCGGTGCTGACCTTTCAGTCAGTGATGGACTCCACCGTCAGCACCCACGCGGTAGTGGACTCGCTGTATCGTTATCTTCCGGCAAACGGCAGCGAACTGGTGCTGTTCGATATCAACCAGGCTGCCAGTCTGCGCCCGCTGTTGCGAACGTCTTCTTACACCGCTGCCGCCACGCTGTTGCCGCCAGCGCCGCGCGCTTACCGCGCCACGGTCATCGCTAACGCCGCGGCAGACACGCTGGCGGTTGTGGCGCGCGACACGGCAGCCGGGAATCAGGAAGAAAAGATTCAGCCTTTGCATGAAGTCTGGCCGCAGGAGATGTATTCCCTGTCGCACGTAGCGGTGCCATTTCCCGTGACCGATTCCCTGTATGGCCTGAAACCGGAGCAGATAAACCGCTATGGGCTGAGTATGGGGACAATTGCGTTGCGTGGTGAGACTGGCACACTGCTGGTGGGAGCAGACACACTGATGCGCGTCACCTCGAATCCGTTCTTCGGTTATCTTGAAGAACGGATCGAGGCAGTTGCCGCGCCGCAGGATTAGCCAACTTCAATCTGCGGCTTTGCCTGACGTTTACGGATGATGCGTAACACGGGAGGGACAATAATCACTGCCACCGCCATCACCAGCAGGGTTTTGGTCACGCCGCTTTCCCACAGAATTGCCATATTGCCGTTGCTGATGGACAGCGCGCGGCGCAGGTTCTGTTCGAGCATTTCGCCGAGGACGAAGCCTAAGATCAGCGGTGACATCGGGAAATGCATCTTGCGCAAAATATAGCCCAGCACCCCAAGCGCCACCATCAGCACCAGATCGAAGGTGGTGCTGTGGACCGCGTACACGCCAACCGCTGAAACAGCGGCGATCGCCGGGACCAGAAACCACAGCGGAATGGTCAGCATGCGAGTAAACAGGCCGATCAGCGGGATATTCATGACCAGCAGCATCACGTTGGCGATCAGTAGCGCGGCGATCAGCCCCCAGACGATGTCCGGTTGTTCGGTAAACATCGCCGGGCCGGGTGTGATGTTGTACAACGTTAGCGCGCCCATCATCACCGCGGTAGTGCCGGAACCGGGAACCCCCAGCGTTAACATCGGGATAAACGAGCCACAGGCCGACGCGTTGTTTGCCGCTTCCGGCGCCGCCACCCCGCGAATATCGCCTTTGCCGAAGCTGTCGCTGTTGCCGCTGATTTTCTTCTCGGTCATGTAGGTGATGGCGCTGGCAATCGTCGCGCCCGCGCCGGGCAGCACGCCGACAAAGAAACCTATCACCGACGAGCGCAGCGTCGTGCCGGCACACTGAACGCCTTCTTTCAGATTAAACATCATCCGTCCGGTTTTACGGACCAGCGTTTGTCCGCTGCTGGTGTGCTCCAGCATCAACAGGATTTCAGACACTGAGAACAGGCCGATCACCACGACGATAAACTGAACGCCGTCGGAAAGGTGAACGCTGTCAAAGGTAAAGCGATACACCCCGGTATTAGCGTCCACGCCGACGGTAGCAAGACCCAGTCCGATCAACGCGGCGAGAAACGATTTCAGCGGGTTTTGCGCCATCATGCTGCCGAGGCAGGCGATGGCAAACACCATCAGCGCGAAATATTCCGCCGGACCAAACGCCAGCGACCATTGCGCCAACAGCGGCGCGAACAGGATGATCCCGCCGATGGCGATCAACGAGCCAAAGAATGAGCTGACCGCGGAAATCGACAGCGCGACGCCGCCGCGCCCCTGTTGCGCCATCGGGTAACCGTCAAGGGCGGTCATGATCGCCGCCGCATCGCCGGGTACGTTGAGTAAAATCGACGAGATGCGCCCGCCATATTCACAGCCGATGTACACGGTCGCCAGCAGGATCAGCGCCGACTCGGCGGGCAGGTGCAGGGCAAAGGCCAGCGGCAGCAAAATCGCCACGCCGTTGATTGGCCCAAGTCCGGGCAGCAATCCGACAATGGTGCCGACAAAGCAGCCAATCAGCGCGATCAGCAGATTTTCCGGGGTCATCGCCACCGCGAAACCCTGAGAAAGATATATCCAGGTATCCATCGTTTCTCCGTTAACTCAGCCAGGCGCCGAGCGGTAAGGTGACGTCGAGCAGGCGGTCGAAGGCGTACCAGAGGGCCACACCGAGGATCACGCCGGAGATCCCCGCTGCAGGTAGCGTGGCGCCGAACAGCAGGCCAATGACCAGCGTCAGGATCGCGGTAGCGACGGGAAAGCCCAGCCATTCAAAGCCCCAGGCGTACATCAACAGGATGATGACCATCGTTAACAGCTTTTGCAGCACGTGACGGCGTGGCCAGTCCACCACATCCGGATGGCGCAGCAGCAGCGCCAGCGCGCATAGCGCCATCAGGCCAATGATCCCCAAAGGAAACGGGCGTGGGCCGACCGGCTCGTAGCTGTATTCACTCTGGATCTGCCAGGCGATAAACAGCCCGGCGATACAGAGCAGCAGCCAGATCCCGGCGAAAATACGATCGCTCATGGAGGCCTCCGCGTTTATTTAGCCAGGCCGAAGGCTTTGGCCTGATCCCGGTAACCGGTAACTTGTTTTTTGACATACTCGTCAAGGGCTTTGCCGGTCATGTTGAATTCAAACAGGCCGCGCAGATCGCGCTGCTTTTTAAATTCTTCGGTCTGCTGCAGCTTTTCGAACGTCTGCACCCACCACTGGTATTCGGCGTCGCTCACTTTCGGGCCAACATAGAAACCGCGAATGATCGGCCAGACCAGATCGTAGCCCTGCTCTTTGGCGGTCGGGACGTCAGCCAACTGTCCCGGCAGGCGATTTTCTGAGAACACCGCGAGCACGCGAATTTTGTCGCCGTTCAGGTATGGCACCATTTCGCTGAGATCGCCGGAGACAACCTGCACGTGGTTGCCCATCAGCGCGGTCACCGGCTCGCCGCCACCCTCAAAGGCGACATAGCGCATCTTGTGCGGATCGACCTTCGCCTGTTGCGCCAGCAGCGCCGACTTCATCCAGTCCTGGCTGCCGATAGACGCGCCTGCGCCAATTACCACGCTGTTGGGATCTTTTTCCATGGCGGTGAGCAGATCCTTCAGCGACGTCCACGGCGAGTCGGCGCGTACGGCGATCATGCCGTAGTCGGTGCCCACACTCGCCAGCCAGCGCACATCATCAACGCCGTAGCGGCCAAATTTCCCCTGCGACAGGTTTAACAGCGAGCCGCCGGAGAAGGCGACCACTGTCCCGGGCTCGGCCGGACGCTGCGCCACGATGGCGTTATAGGCCACCGCGCCGACGCCGCCGGGCATATAGGTGACGCGCATCGGTTTTTCGATAGCGCCGGTTTCCATCATGCTTACCTGGATCAGTTTGCAGGTAAGATCAAAGCCGCCGCCGGGCTTCGCCGGGGCGATACATTCGGTACGTGACGGCGCGTCCTGCGCCAGAACAGAGGTGCTCATCAGTAAAACGCTTGCAGTAAGAGTACGAAGTAATTGTTTTTTCATTGTTTATCCTCACGCCGGATGCCCGGATAGTAGGGTTCGGAACAACATTTTTTTGATTATGTGAACCTGCATGTAGCAGTTCGGTTGCGTGATTGTTAAAACATTAACCTTTCATTTCCCTTTCATTGCGGCAGAAACTTTACAGGATGTGATATGCGTCTCTTATTGGCGGAAGATAACCGTGAGCTGGCTCACTGGCTGGAAAAAGCGCTGGTGCATAACGGGTTCGCCGTGGACTGCGTGTTCGACGGACTGGCTGCCGACCATCTGTTGCACCGCGAAAGCTATGCGCTGGCGGTGCTGGACATCAATATGCCCGGTATTGACGGGCTGGAAGTGGTGCAGCGTCTGCGCAAACGTGGGCAGACGCTGCCCGTCCTGTTGTTAACAGCACGCAGCGCGGTGGCGGATCGGGTAAAGGGGCTGAACGTCGGCGCAGATGATTACCTGCCCAAACCGTTTGAGCTGGAGGAGCTTGACGCGCGGCTGCGCGCCCTGCTGCGGCGCAGTGCGGGCCAGGTGCAGGAGCTCCAGCAACTGGGCGATCTGGCGTTTCACGACGAGGGGTATTTTTTGCTTCAGCAGCAGCCGCTGGCGCTCACCCCGCGAGAGCTGGCGCTACTGACGGTGCTGATGTACCGGCGAACGCGCCCGGTGTCGCGTCAGCAGTTGTTTGAACAGGTATTCAGTCTGAACGATGAAGTCAGCCCGGAAAGCATCGAACTGTATATTCATCGCCTGCGCAAAAAACTACACGGCAGCAACGTGCGAATCACAACCCTGCGCGGGTTGGGCTACGTGCTGGAGTGCGGCGATGAGGTGGGTTAAACCGCAGTCGCTGTACCTGCAACTGCTGCTGTTTCTGGGGCTACCGTTGCTCCTGCTGTGGGGACTGTCGGCATTTAACAGCTATGTCAGCGCGCTACAGGCCGCGACCCAGGCCTATGATCGCACTCTGCTTTCTTCTGCACGCACGGTGGCGGAACGGCTGGAAGTGCGTAACGGCAGGCTGGAGGTCAACGTTCCGTGGGTGGTGCTGGACAGCTTTGAGCTCAACATGAACGATCGGTTGTATTACAAAGTGGTGGATCCGGCGGGGCGGGTGATCTCCGGCTATGACGATATGCCCGTGATGCCGCCTGCGACCTCGCGAACCCGGCTTTATCCGGCGCTGGCGTGGTTTTATCACACCCAATATCGCGGGCAGGCGATACGCGTCGCGCGTTTGCTGCAGCCGGTGAACGAAGGCGGGATCGTCGGAATGGCGGAAATCTACGTGGCCGAAACGCTACAGTCCCGGCGCTATCTGGCGGGACAACTGCTGTTTTCGTCCTGGGTCACGCAGGGGCTGTTGGTGTTGCTGACGCTGGTGCTGGTCGGCTGGTTGCTGCGTCGGGTGCTCAAACCCATGCGCCAGCTCTCTTCGCTGATGGTTCGCCGTGAGCCGGGGTTGCTCACGCCGTTACCGGAACTGCTGCCGTGGTCGGAAACTCGCCTGCTGATCGTGGCCTTCAACCGTTACCTTGACCGGCTGCGCGTGCTGATCTCGCGTCAGGAACGTTTTAGCGCCGACGCGTCTCATCAGTTAAAAACGCCACTGGCGGTGTTGAAAACCCAGGCGGCGGTGGCGCTGGCGAGCCGGGAGCCGCAGCAATGGTACGAGAGCTTACGGGCGATGAGCACAACGCTGGACAATACCATTCTGCTTACCGAAAGGCTGTTGCAGCTTTCGGCGGTAAAGCGCAAAGAGCAGGGCGAGCGCCAGTTTGCGCCGGTAGATCTGTTCGCCGTAGTGCAGCAAAGCTGTTTTACCCGACTGGCGCAGGCGCGCAGTAAACAGATCGATCTTGGCTACGAGGGCGTACAGGCGTCGGTCTGGATGGAGGGGGATGAGGTCTTACTGGGCGAACTGTGCGGTAATCTCCTGGACAATGCCTTGAAATACACGCCGCCGCAGGGAACGGTGACGGCAAGGCTTGACCGCGAGGGCGAGGCCGTGGTGCTGGTGGTAGAGGACAGCGGGCCGGGAATAGACGACGACCAGATCCCCCAGGCGCTGTTGCCGTTTCACCGGCTGGAAAACGCAGGCTCCCAGCCCGGCGCGGGGATCGGCCTGGCGCTGGTCAATGATATTGCCCGGCTACACCGCACCCATCCGCAATTGACTCGCAGCGAAACACTGGGCGGGTTACGCGTAAGAGTGCGGTTTCTGGTCATGACGCATTAGCGTTTAACCTGGCGGGAACGCACGAAAAATATGTTCTGCGGCCTGAAATAAAAAAAGCCGCTTTCGCGGCTTCAGTCAGGGGAGAAGAATTATTCGCTGACCTTTTTCTCAACCGAGGCGGCGCCTTCTTTGGTCTTATTCCAGCCTTTTTCTGCGCCTTCTTTGGTGGCATTCCAGCCTTTCTCGGTGCCTTCTTTGGTTTTATTCCAGGCTTCCTGAGAACCTTCGCTGACTTTACTGCTCAGGTCGTTGCGGGTGCCCTCGGCTGCATGTTTTGCTTTTAGCTGCTGTTCTTCACCCTGGTTTTGCGCCTGATGCAGTTTCTCTTTGGCGGTATTGGCATTTTCGTGCGCGGCGGCTACGTCATTATCGGTGGCGTGTGTGGTCGCGGCAAAAACTGGGGAAGCCAACAGAAGAGCAGATAAGGCGATCGTTGTTTTTTTCATAATATCCTCGCTTAACGTTATCAGTTAAATGCGTGATTAAGCATGGCAGGTCAACGAAGCGCTGGCTTTAAGAAAAAACTGTAAATGAAAATAATGTTTTCTGAACGCTAAATGCATCCATACACAAAATAAATTAATCGCGTTGACGCTAAGAGGATATTTATTGATATCACGATTATTACAATTTGCTTTATTTCTGCGTTGCTGAACGATCGTTTAGTTTCACATCCACTAACCCTTTTTCCGGGTCAAGAAAGAAGCATTGGGTGGGGGACGATTTTGTCTCGGATGCCGCCTCGCATTGCGCGAGAGTACTGTATGCGCCAATCACTTCACTCTTTGACTCTCCGCCTGCGAGCGCGAAGATCAATGCAAGAACATACATGTTTTTTCCTTAAAATCATTAACGGCGCTGGCTACATGACAGGCGAACGTGCCGCTGTAATGGACTCCAGCAGGATCATTCTTTGTACGAATAATGTTAGCGAATCGTAATATACGTATAAAATTCTTAAAAGCAAGCTGATTATTCTGAAAGTATGTGTTCGGACTTTACTAATATTTTCTTAATGATTGCGCAACGAAATTATTAAGCGGTATAGCGGGTGAATTAACCCCGCGCGCATGCAACGGCACGCGCTGGCCGCGCCGCGTTGTACTAATCGCATGACGTAACCAGGGCTTTTCAGCATAACCTTAAGGCAGCCGCTGCGAATGCCGACCAGACTTATCCTTTTTGTTTATGAGGAGGTTGCGTAATGAAACGCCTTTTTATGTCCATTTTTTCCAGCCCGGAGTCGCTGTTACAGGTGATGAGCCATCAGGAAATAATCGAAGCGGTGGAGGATGGCGACCGCATTATTATCGACCAGGACGGTAATGCCTCGGTTAATTTTAAAAGCAGAGAAGTGCAACACGATTTCCAGCGTCATGTTAACGCGCTGAAGAGGGCATGACATGGGAACGGCGATATTTATGGTGCTGATGGTGTGCGGATACTGGTACACCAGTCGCGATCTGTCCACACGTTTTAAGATCAAACGATCGTTTGGCTGGGATGTCTATTTTCTGGTGGCGCTGTATGGCTGCATTTTTGTGTTGCAGGGCGTCCTTGCTACCGGGCTGCTCTGGCTGCTGTTATTGGCGCTCTCCGCCGCTGACAATACCTTTCAGATCACTTCGCAGAAATATGCCGACTGGCAAATTGAATTTATGAACTGGAGCTTTCTCGGCATCCAGGCGCCGGTGGTGGTGATGCTGGCCTTTGCCATCCTGTTTTGCCTTTATCGTTCTAACTGGGCGGGCAGCGCCAGGCTGGACGGTGAAGACCGGAAAACGCTGTATAAGCGTCTGGCGCGCTCGAGCGGTATCGAACAACTGTTGTATCAGTGTATGGAACAAGGGGAACTGGCGCTGGTGACGCTCAAATCGCGGCGAATTTATATCGGCATGATCCATACCGCCACGCTGGAATATGAAAAAACGGCCAACATCGTGCTGATTCCAATGCTGAGCGGCTATCGTGACGGGGAAAAAATGAACCTGTGTATTGAGCACAACTACAGCAAATGGTACGCCGAGCATGACATTACGCTGGATTCAGAGCCCAGAAGCGCAATGGACTTCCGCAAGGTGATTATGCTGGATCAGATAGAAAGCCTTTCCCTTTTCGACCCTGCCAGCGCCAGCGCCTTGTCGATGGAACCACGCTAACGTGCGAGCGAAGAACGCGTTTTTTACCGGTTTACGGTCAGGCGCTTCCCTTGTCGCCCAACCGGTAAGCCAGCGCCACGACCAGCGACTGTACCAGACACAGCGTTGCGGACTGGGAGCGAAACGCGTCAACCTGCGCCTCTTTCACCACAAAGCAGAGTTCACTGAACGTGGCCAGTGGACTTATCTGGCTGTCGGTGATGACAATCTGACGCGCGCCGGCCTTCGCCGCGGTTTCGCTCACCATCACCGTCTCTTCCGCATAGGGCGAGAAACTGACGGAAACCACGATATCGCGTGAGCTAATACGGTTGATCTGTTCGCGCAGCATCCCGCCCATCCCGTCGAGCAGTATGGGACGGCAGGCCAGATGGCTCAGGGCGTAGGTCAGATAAGCGGCAACGCTGAACGAGCGACGTAAGCCGGCGACATAGATAGTGTCGGCTTCCGCCAGCAGTTGCACCGCTTGTTCCAGCATTGCCGGTTCGGCACGGGCGGCAAGCTGCTGTAGCGCCTGCGCATTTGAGCGGGCGAATTCCTGCAAAATATCCAGCGGCGTTTCCGGCACCGCTTCGCTTTCCATTTCGCGAAACAGGCGGGCGCGGTCGCTGTAGCTGGCGGTCTCTTCAACCAGATTCATGCGAAACAGTTGTTTCATTTCATTGAAACCGGTGAAGTCAAAGGCGTTGGCGAAGCGGATGAGCGTGGATGGCGGCACCCCGGCGCGCTCGGCAATGACAGCGACCGTATCAAAGGCCACGCTATTAGTGTTATCCAGCACATAGCGGGACACCTGCTGCAACCTTTTGCTCAGGCTGTCGTAGCGATCGCGGATTTGCTGTTGCAGTTCGTTCAGGTTGGTTGCGGTACTCATTGATCCCCCTGGGTTAGTTTTCTGATTCTAAACGTAAAGCCGCTTCTTTTAAATGTCGGACGTCCGATTCGCGGCAAAAATGAAACAGAAGATTCACGCTTTTCCCTCTCTGAAATCCCCGAAAGATCGGCTTATCCTGCGTATTGCGGCTGTTAACATAAAAATCCATCCTTGATCACAATAATCACTATTTGTTTTATTTCAACTTAAAATGAAATATTTATTTCATATATAGTGATTTCATAGAGAGCGTTCAGGTAACAATCACGAACCCACAGCGAGAGGTTAAGGATGGAGACGGTAGCGAATTTTATTCACGGCGAATGTGTCACCGGTTCAGGCCAGCGCGTTCAGGCGATCTTCAACCCGGCCACCGGCGAGCAGATCCGCCAGGTGGTGATGAGTACGACGCAGGAGGCTGAGCAGGCGGTTGCCGCCGCGCAGCAGGCCTTTCCCGCGTGGGCACGTCAGGCTCCGCTTAAGCGTGCGCGGGTGATGTTCCGTTTCAAGGCGCTGCTCGAAGAGCACATGGAAACGCTGGCCCGCATCATCAGCGAAGAGCACGGCAAGGTTTTCTCCGACGCGGTGGGCGAGTTGACCCGCGGCCTGGAAGTGGTGGAATTCGCTTGCGGCATCCCGCACCTGCAAAAGGGTGAGCATTCCGCCAACGTGGGGACCGGCGTCGACAGCCATTCGCTGATGCAACCGCTCGGGGTCTGCGTCGGCATCACCCCGTTTAACTTCCCGGCGATGGTGCCGATGTGGATGTTCCCGATTGCGCTGGCGACCGGTAACACCTTCGTGCTGAAACCGTCGGAAAAAGATCCCTCCCTGGCGCTCGCGCTGGCGCAACTGCTGAAAGAGGCCGGCCTGCCGGACGGCGTGTTTAACGTGGTACAGGGGGATAAGGAGTCCGTTGACGTGCTCCTGACCGACCCGCGCGTGCAGGCAGTGAGCTTTGTCGGCTCCACGCCGATTGCGGAATACATTTACCAGACCGCCTCCGCCCACGGCAAACGCTGTCAGGCGCTGGGCGGCGCGAAAAACCACTGCATTCTGATGCCGGACGCCGATATGGAGATGGCGGCCAACGCCATTATGGGCGCGGCCTACGGCGCGGCGGGCGAGCGCTGTATGGCGCTCTCGGTGGTGCTGGCGGTGGGCGATAAAACCGCCGACGACCTCTGCGCCCGTCTGGAAAAACAGATTGCCGCGCTGCGCGTCGGGCCGGGCCTGGACCAGACGCCGGAAAACGAAATGGGGCCGCTTATCTCCGCCGCCCACCGCAGCAAGGTGCTGGGCTACATCGACAGCGGCGAGGCGCAGGGGGCGAGGCTTCGCGTGGACGGCCGCGGCTTTAGCGTGCAGGGTCACGAGCAGGGCTATTTCGTCGGGCCGACGCTGTTCGATAGCGTTACCCCGGAGATGACCATCTATAAGGAAGAAATTTTTGGCCCGGTGCTTTCTGTGGTGCGCGTAGCAGATTACGCCAGCGCGGTGGATCTGATTAACCGCCATGAATATGGTAATGGCTCGGCCATTTTCACCCGCGACGGCGGCTGCGCGCGCCGCTTCTGCGAAGAGGTGCAGGCGGGCATGGTGGGCGTCAACGTGCCGATCCCGGTGCCGATGGCGTTCCACAGCTTCGGCGGCTGGAAGCGTTCCATCTTTGGCGCGCTCAACGTCCACGGCAACGACGGCGTGCGCTTCTACACCCGCATGAAAACCATCACCGCGCGCTGGCCGGAAATGCAGCAGGAGACAGGCGCCGCGTTCTCCATGCCGACGCTGGGCTGACAGGAGGTGTTATGCAAACCGAACGTATGACCATGGCCCAGGCGCTGGTCCGCTTCCTTAATCAACAGTACGTCAGCGTTGACGGCAACGAAACGCCCTTCGTGGAGGGCGTGGCCACTATCTTCGGACACGGTAACGTGCTGGGTATCGGCCAGGCGCTGGAGCAGGATCCGGGCCATCTGCAGGTAATGCAGGGCTGCAACGAGCAGGGCATCGCCCATATGGCGACGGGGTTCGCCAAACAGCACCGCCGTCAGCGCATTTTTGCCGTCACCTCCTCCGTCGGGCCGGGCGCCGCCAATATGGTGACCGCTGCAGCTACGGCCACCGCGAACCGCATCCCGCTGCTGCTGCTGCCGGGAGATATCTACGCCAGCCGCCAGCCGGACCCGGTCTTGCAACAAATTGAGCAGTATCACGATCTCAGCATCAGCACCAACGACTGCTTCCGTCCGGTCTCCCGCTACTGGGACCGCATCAACCGACCGGAGCAGCTGATGAGCGCCATGCTCAATGCGATGCGAGCACTCACTGACCCTGCGGATACGGGCGCGGTGACCATTTGTTTGCCACAGGATGTACAGGGCGAGGTCTGGGATTATCCGATGAGCTTTTTTGCCCGTCGCGTGCATCACATTGAACGTCGACCGCCCGACCCCCAGCGGCTTGAACACGCGCGGGCGCTGATTGCCCGTAAGCGTCGCCCGCTGGTGGTATGCGGCGGCGGGGTACGTTATTCCGGCGCGCATGAGGCGTTGCGCGAATTTGTCGAGACGCTGCATCTGCCGTTTGCCGAAACCCAGGCCGGAAAGGGGGCGCTGGTCAGTGACCACCCGCTTAATCTGGGCGGGGTTGGCGTCACCGGCGGGCTGGCGGCCAACCAGCTTGCGCCACAGGCCGACCTGGTGATTGGCGTCGGCACGCGCCTGACCGACTTTACCACCGGCTCCAAGGCACTGTTTGCCCATCCGGACGTCGAATTTCTGCTGCTGAACGTGGCTGAATTTGACGCCCTGAAGCTCGACGCCACCGCGCTGGTGGCCGATGCCCAAACCGGGCTGCAGGCCCTGACCCATGCGCTGAAGGATTACCGCAGCTGCTGGGGAGAGGAGATTGCTCAGGCGAAAGCCGCCTGGCGCGACGAGTGCCGCCGCCTGTGGGATCGCCAGTGGCACCCGGATGAGGCGCCGGAAGTGGCGGGACACCTGGACGCGCAGCTGGCGGAATACGGTGAGACGCTCAACACCCGCCTGACCCAGACGCGGGTGCTGGGGCTGATTAATCAGCATGTTGAAGACAACGCCATTGTGGTGGGTGCGGCCGGATCGCTGCCGGGGGATTTGCAGCGCCTCTGGCAGGTCAAAACGCCCGATACCTATCATCTGGAGTACGGCTACTCCTGCATGGGCTACGAGATTGCGGCCGCGATTGGCGCGAAGCTTGCGAGACCCGAACAGCCGGTATACGCCATGGTGGGGGATGGCTCCTACATGATGCTGCACTCCGAGCTGCAAACCGCGGTGCAGGAGGGGATTAAGGTCACCGTTCTGCTGTTTGATAACGCCAGCTTCGGCTGCATTAACAACCTGCAAATGGGGCACGGTATGGGAAGCTTTGGCACCGAAAATCGCCGACGCAACCCGGAAACCGGGCAACTTGACGGACCGCTGGTGAAGGTCGATTTCGCGCAAAACGCGGAAAGTTACGGCTGCCGCGCGTGGCGGGTACACGATGAACCAGGCCTGCTGGCGGCGCTGGCGGCGTCCCGCGCCCATCCTGGCCCGACGCTGCTGGATATTAAGGTGCTGCCGAAGACCATGACCCACGATTACGCCTCGTGGTGGCGAACCGGCGATGCGCAGGTGGCAGACTCGCCTGCGGTGCGCGAAGCCGCCGCGTTGACGCAAGCGCAGGTAAAAAAAGCGCGTCAGTATTAGTTTTCCCGCCGTAACGAAATTTTCATTTCATTTTCTCTTCCTGTGTTTTCCGCGCCCTCCCCATCCGGGAGAGGGCGATGTTCTTTCCGTATATCGCCGCTCATGTTGTGAGATTGATAACAAAAATTATCTCGTTCATCTCAAAACTGTTAACTCGCACTCAAAAACATAATTTTCACTATTTATAAAAATGAAATAAATGTTTTATTTAAAGGGTCGTTAGTTCATTGCATTCACCAACACCGGGAGCCGTTATGTTTAACATTGCTTTACTGGGCGCTGGCCGAATCGGCCAGGTACATGCAGCTAACATCGCCAGCCACAGTGCGACCACGCTGTGGTCGGTGGTCGACCCGAATCAGGCATTTGCCACCCGTCTCGCCACGCAGTATCAGGCCCGCCAGCAGAGCCTGGAGGAGGCGATGACCGACCCTGACGTTCATGCCGTACTGATTGCTTCGGCAACGGATACCCACGCGGATCTGATTGAACTGGCCGCCCGCCACGGCAAGGCCATCTTCTGCGAAAAGCCGGTACACCTCGACCTCGCCCGCGTACGCGACTGCCTGAAGGTGGTTAAAGAGCACGGCGTGCCGCTGTTCATCGGCTTTAACCGCCGCTTCGACCCGCAGTTCCGCCGCGTGAAAACCGAGGCGCAGGCCGGGCGCATCGGCAAACCGGAATCGCTGCTGATTATTTCCCGCGATCCGTCTCCGCCGCCTGCGGAGTACGTGCGCGTCTCCGGCGGCATGTTCCGCGACATGACCATTCACGACTTTGACATGGCGCGCTTCATCATGGGCGAAGAGCCGGTGTCGGTGTATGCCCAGGGCAGCAACCTGGTGGATCCGGCGATTGGCGAGGCGGGGGATATCGATACCGCGTTTATCGTTCTCAAATACGCCTCCGGCGCGATGGCGACCATCGTCAACAGCCGCCGCTCCTCGTACGGCTACGACCAGCGTCTGGAGCTGCACGGCTCTGAAGGGCTGCTGTGCGCGGGCAATATCCTTGAAAACCAGGTGCAGCACTACGGAAAACAGGGCTGCATCAGCGCGCTGCCGGAACACTTCTTCCTCCAGCGCTACAAATCCGCTTACGCTGCGGAATGGGAACACTTTGTTGCGGTCCTGCGCGGCGAAGCGGTGCCGGATTGTAGCGGCGATGACGGCGAACGAGCGCTGTACCTCGCGGATAAAGCGCTGGAATCACTGCGCAGCCAGCGCGAGATCGTCCTCTAAACACACCCACCCTACACAGAGAGACATAATAATGAAAAAACTGATCGTAGCCGCCCTCATCGCCGTAACGTCCGGGGCCGCCCTCGCCGAAAACGAGCAAATTGTTTTCAGTACGCCAAATCTGGCGATGCCGTTTGAAGTTCACATGCAGCGCACGGCGGTGAAGGCCGCAAAAGAGATGGGCGTGCAGCTTCAGGTGCTGGACGGGCAGGGCAGCTCGCCGAAACAGGTGGCTGACCTGGAAAACGCCATCACCCGCGGGGCGCAGGGCTTTATCGTCTCCCCGAACGACGTGAACGCGGTCTCCAGCGCGGTAGACGAAATTCAGGAGGCGAAGCTGCCGGTCGTCACCCTTGACCGCTCCGTCGACAGCCAGAAGAAGGTGCCGCACTTTGGCGCCAACAATTACAAAGGCGGCCAGGCGATTGGCGACTTCGTGAAAAGCAAGTTCCCCAACGGGGCGGAGATCATACTGCTCACCGGTCAGCCCGGCTCCTCCTCCAATATTGAACGCACCAAAGGGATCCGCGACAGCCTGAAGGCGGGTGGCGATAAATACAAGATCGTCGCCGATCAGACCGGCAACTGGATGCGTTCAGAAGGGATGCGCATCGTTGAAAGCGTCCTGCCATCTCTGCCGAAACGCCCGCAGGTGATCCTCTCCGCCAACGACGATATGGCGCTGGGGGCGATTGAAGCCCTGCAAAGCCAGGGCGTGAAGCCGGGCGAAATACTGGTGACCGGCTTTGATGCGGTACCGGAAGCGCTGGCCCGTGTGCGCGAGGGCTGGCTGGCGGTGACGGCGGATCAGCGTCCGGGCTTTGCGGTCAAAACGGCGATGAGCCAGCTGGTGGCCAACGTGCGCGACAAAACCGCCATCACCGGGGCCGACTACCCGCCGACGCTGATCACCAAAGAGAACCTGCAGCAGGCTGAGCGCATCGGCGAGGCCGGTAACTGATCTATCCGCAGCCGCCGCGCGAGCGGCGGCGCACTCTGAAGGAGGAGCAGACCGATGTCGCAACCCTTACTGAAAGTGACCGACCTGGCGAAAAGCTTTTCCGGCGTCTGGGCCTTAAGCAGCGCACAACTGACCGTCGGCAGCGGAGAAATACACGCCCTGCTGGGGGAAAACGGGGCGGGAAAATCCACGCTGCTGAAGGCGCTCGCGGGGGCGCAGCCGCAAACGCGCGGGGAGATCTGGTTCAACGGCGAAACGCTGCCGCTGGACGATTCCCCGGTGGAGCGGCAGAACAAGGGGATTATCACCATCTATCAGGAGTTCAACCTGCTGCCCAACATGACCGTCGCGGAGAACATGTTTCTCGGGCGCGAGCCGCGCAGGCGTAACCTGATCGTCGACGAAAAGGCGGTGAATCAGGAGGCGCAGGTCATCCTCGATTACCTGCAGCTGAACGTCGCCCCGACCACGCCCGTCGCCCGCCTGAGCGTCGCGCAGCAGCAGATGGTGGAGATCGCCCGCGCGTTAACCCTGAACGCGAAGCTGATCGTTATGGACGAACCGTCCGCCGCGCTGAGCGACAGCGAAGTGGAAAGTTTGCACCGCGTGGTGCGGGAACTAAAGGGGCGTGGGGTCAGCATTATTTACGTTACCCACCGTCTGCACGAAGTGTTTCAACTTTGCGATCGCTTCACCGTGTTTCAGGACGGTCGTTTCACCGGTACCGGCGCGGTGGCGGAGACCACCGTCGAACAACTGATTCGCCTGATGGTCGGGCGCGACGTGGCGTTTAACCGTCGTCCCGCCAGCGAAACCCACCATGAAGATAAACCTGTCCGCCTGGCGGTGAAGGGGCTGAGCCGCGAAAAGCCGCCGCTGGATCCGCACGGCATCGCCCTGCACGACATCAGCTTCCACGTCCACGCCGGGGAAGTGTTAGGCATTGCCGGGCTGGTGGGTGCGGGACGCACCGAGGTGGCGCGCTGCCTGTTTGGCGCGGACGCGTTTACCTCGGGCAGCTTTGAGCTGGACGGCGTGCCGTACCAGCCGCGCGATCCGCTGTATGCCCTCGATCAGGGCGTGGCGCTGGTGCCGGAAGATCGCAAAAAAGAGGGGGCGGTACTGGGGCTGTCGATTCGCGACAACCTGTCGCTCTCGTGCCTTTCGTCTCTGCTGCAGTGGCGCTGGTTCGTGAACACCCGCAAAGAGGATGACCTGATTGAGTCCTACCGCCAGGCGCTGCAGATCAAAATGGTCAACAGCGAGCAGGAGGTGCGCAAGCTCTCCGGCGGTAACCAGCAAAAAGTGATCCTCGCGCGCTGCATGGCGCTCAACCCGCGGGTGCTGATCGTCGACGAGCCGACGCGCGGTATCGACGTGGGGACTAAATCGGAAGTGCACCAGGTGCTGTTTGACATGGCGAAAAAGGGCGTGGCGGTGATCGTGATCTCCTCCGATCTGCCTGAAGTGATGGCGGTGTCCGACCGGATCATCACCCTCAGCGAAGGCCGGGTGACCGGCGAGATCCACGGCGACGACGCTAACGAAGAACGGCTGATGACGATGATGGCCATCAACCACAACGCCCTGAACGCGGCATAACGGAGTTTCTCATGACGCAGATGATTTCTAAAACGCAGGCCCCGGTCAAACGCGCCGGACGCATCGATCCCATCGCCTTCTTCGAGCGCTTCGGGGTGCTGATTTTCATGATCCTGCTGCTGATCTTCTTCCAGTCGCAGAACAGCAACTTTTTCTCTGAACGCAACATTTTCAACATCCTGACCGAGGTCTCCATCTACGGGATCATGGCCGTGGGGATGACCTTCGTCATCCTGACCGCCGGGATCGACCTCTCCGTCGGCTCCATTCTGGCGGTGTGCGCCATGACCGCGGCGTACGTGATCAAGGGCGACAACTTTACCACCGTTGACCCGAACGCCTGGGGCGGCATGAGCTGGCTGATTGGGCTGGGAATTTGCCTGGCGATGGGGACGGCGATTGGCTTTCTGCACGGTCTGGGCGTCACCCGCCTGCGCCTGCCGCCGTTCATTGTCACCCTCGGCGGGATGACCATCTGGCGCGGCCTGACCCTGGTGATTAACGACGGCGCGCCGATCGCCGGTTTCGATCAGGGCTACCGCTGGTGGGGGCGCGGGGAGCTGCTCGGCATCTCCATTCCGATCTGGATCTTCGCCATCGTCGCCGTCGGCGGCTATCTGGCGCTGCACAAAACCCGCTGGGGCCGCTTCGTCTACGCCATCGGCGGCAACCCGGAGGCGGCGCGTCTGGCGGGGGTCAACGTGAAGCGCGTGCTGGTCAGCGTCTACGTGCTGATTGGCTGCCTGGCGGGGCTGGCGGGCTTCATCCTCAGCGCGCGTCTGGGGAGCGCCGAGGCGGTGGCCGGGATCTCCTTTGAGCTGCGCGTCATCGCCTCGGTGGTGATTGGCGGCACCTCGCTGATGGGCGGCTACGGGCGCATCGGCGGCACCATTATCGGCTCCATCATCATGGGGATTCTGATTAACGGCCTGGTGCTGATGAACGTCTCGGCCTACTACCAGCAGATTATCACCGGATTAATTATCGTTCTGGCGGTGGCGTTCGACACCTACGCCAAGAGCCGTCGCGGCGCACTGTGAGGATCGTGATGAAAGAGGTACGTATTGGATTAATCGGCACCGGGTATATCGGCAAGGCGCACGCCATCGCCTATGCCCAGGCCCCGACGGTGTTCAACCTGCGCGGCAGGCTGGTGCGCGAGATGGTGGCCGAGGTAAACCCGACGCTGGCGGCAGAGCGCGCCCGGGCATTTGGCTTCAACCGTTCAACGGGAGACTGGCGGGCGCTGGTGGCCGACCCGGCTATTGACGTGGTGGATATTTGCTCGCCCAACCATCTCCATAAAGAGATGGCGCTGGAGGCGATCCGCCACGGCAAGCACGTTTACTCGGAAAAGCCGCTGGCGCTGAACGCCCACGACGCGCGCGAGATGGTCGACGCCGCCAGGCGGGCAGGGGTGAAAACCCTGGTGGGCTTCAACTACATGAAAAACCCGACGGCGCAGCTGGCGAAGGAGATTATCGCCCGCGGCGAGATTGGCGAGGTGATCCACTTCTACGGCACCCACAACGAAGACTATATGGCCGACCCGCTGTCGCCCATTCACTGGCACTGCTTCAGGGAGACCGCCGGGCTGGGAGCGCTGGGCGACCTCGCGGCGCACATCGTCAATATGGCCCAGTACCTGGTGGGCGAGATTGAGCAGGTCTGCGGCGACCTGAAGATTGTGGTCCCGGAACGCCCGGCGAAGGTCGGTTCGTCGGACATGGTTGCCGTCGAAAACGAGGATCAAGCCCACGCGATGGTGCGCTTCGCGGGTGGGGCGCAGGGCGTCATTGAAACCTCCCGCGTCGCCTGTGGCCGCAAGATGGGGTTGTCGTACGTCATCACCGGGACGAAAGGCGCCATCAGCTTTACCCAGGAGCGCATGGCAGAGCTGAAGCTCTATCTGCATGACGATCCGGTCAACCGCCAGGGGTTCCGCACGTTGCTGGTCGGCCCGGCGCACCCGGACTACGCCGCGTTCTGCATGGGCGCGGGCCACGGGATCGGCTTTAACGACCAAAAAACGGTGGAGGTGCGCGACCTGGTGGACGGCATTGCCGCCGACGCCCCGATGTGGCCGGACTTCGAAGAGGGCTGGAAGGTGTCGCGCGTGCTGGACGGCATCGCACTCTCGCACCAGCAGGGCCGCTGGCTGAACGTGAACGACATTGTCTGAAGAGGTATCAACGTGGAAAAGCAGTTTGATGTGATATGCATGGGCCGCGTGGCGGTAGACCTCTACAGCCAGCAGATTGGCGCCCGTCTGGAGGATGCGTCGAGCTTCGCCAAATATCTCGGCGGATCGTCCGGCAACGTGGCGTACGGTACCGCGCGTCAGGGCCTACGCTCGTCGATGCTGGCGCGCGTGGGCGATGAACATATGGGCCGCTTCCTGCGCGAAGAGTTAAGCCAGGTGGGCTGCGACACCAGCCATCTGATTACCGATAAAGAACGCCTCACGGCGCTGGTGCTGCTCGGCATTAAAGACCGGGACACCTTTCCTCTGATTTTTTACCGCGATAACTGCGCGGATATGGCGATTACCGCCAGCGATGTGGACGAAAGCTACATCGCCTCCGCACGGTGTCTTGCCATCACCGGGACTCACCTTTCTCACCCTCAGACCCGCGAGGCGGTGCTGACGGCGCTGGGCTATGCCCGCCGTCACGGCGTGCGCACGGTGCTGGACATCGATTACCGCCCGGTGCTGTGGGGGCTGACCGCCCTGGGCGACGGCGAAACGCGCTTTATCGCTGCCGATAAGGTCACCCGCGAGCTGCAGGAGGTGCTGCACCTCTTCGATGTCATTGTCGGCACCGAGGAGGAGTTCCACATTGCGGGCGGCAGCACGGATACCTTACAGGCGCTGGAAAGGGTGCGCGACGTGAGTCAGGCCACGCTGGTCTGCAAGCGCGGAGCGCTCGGCTGTTCGGTCTATACCGGTGCCATTCCGCCCCGGCTGGACGACGGCCTGACGGTGACCGGCGTGCGTGTGGAGGTGCTGAACGTCCTCGGCGCGGGGGACGCGTTTATGTCCGGCCTGCTGCGCGGCTACCTGAACGACGAGGGCTGGGAGCAGGCGTGCCGCTACGCCAACGCCTGCGGCGCGCTGGTGGTCTCGCGCCACGGCTGCGCCCCGGCGATGCCGAGCAAAATCGAGCTGGACGATTATCTCTCCCGCGCCGCGAATGTGCCGCGTCCGGATCTCGATCCGCGCCTGAACCATCTGCACCGGGTCACCACCCGCCGCCGGGAATGGCCGGAGTTGTGCGTGATGGCGTTCGATCACCGCAGCCAGCTTGAGGATATGGCTATACAGTGCGGCGCGTCGCTCGGGCGCATTCCGGCCCTGAAGCAGCTGATCCTGCAGGCCAGCCGCGAGGCGGCGAGCCGCGCCGGGCTGGAGGGCAAAGCCGGTCTGCTGTGCGACGGCACCTTCGGCCAGGACGCGCTGAACGCGATCACCGGGGAAGGGTGGTGGATCGGGCGGCCCATTGAGCTGCCGGGCTCGCGGCCGCTGGAAATGGAGCACGGCAATATCGGCACCCAGCTCATCAGCTGGCCGCAGGAGCACGTGGTGAAGTGCCTGGTCTTTTTCCATCCGGAAGATGCCCACGGCCTGCGCCTGGAGCAGGAGCAGAAAATTGCCGAAGTCTACCGCGCCTGCTGCCGGTCCGGGCATGAGCTGCTGCTGGAGGTGATCCTGCCCGCGACCATGCCGCGCAGCGATGAACTTTACCTGCGCGCCATCTCCCGCTTCTACAACCTGGGCATTTACCCGGACTGGTGGAAGCTGCCGCCGCTCTCAGCCGACGGCTGGGCGGCGCTCGGCGAAATTATCGAACGCCGGGATCCGCACTGCCGCGGGGTGGTGATCCTCGGGCTGGACGCGCCGGCCGAACAGCTACGCGCCGGGTTTAACGCCGCGGCGGGGCACGATCTGGTGAAGGGGTTTGCCGTGGGGCGCACGCTGTTCGGCGACGCTTCCCGCGCATGGCTGAAGCACGATATCGACGATGCGCAGCTGGTGTCGCGCATTCGGGACAATTACCTGCAGCTTATCGCCTGGTGGCGCGAGCGCGGGCACGCATAATGGAGACGACAATGAGTGTACAACTGGGCATCAACCCGCTGACGTGGACGAACGACGATCTGCCTTCGCTCGGCGCGGAGACGCCGCTGGAGACCTGTCTGAGCGAAGGCAAAGAGGCCGGTTTTGCCGGCTTCGAGCTGGGCAATAAGTTCCCGCGCGAAGCGCGCCTGCTTGGCCCCATTCTGCAGCGCCACGACCTGCAGCTGGTTTCCGGCTGGTACTCCGGCCGCCTGCTGGAGCGCAGCGTGGAAGAGGAGATTGCCGCCGTGCAGCCGCACCTGACGCTGCTGCGCGAGCTGGGGGCGAAGGTGCTGGTCTTTGCGGAAGTGAGCGGCTGCATTCACGGCGAGCAGCAGACGCCGGTGCACCTGCGCCCGCGCTTCCCGCAGGATCGCTGGAAGGAGTACGGCGAGAAGCTCACCGAGTTTGCGCGTTATACGCAGCGGCAGGGGGTGCAGATTGCCTACCATCACCATATGGGCACGGTGATTGAGTCCGCCGACGACGTGGACAACCTGATGACCCATACCGGCGAAGAGGTCGGGCTGCTGCTGGACACCGGGCATCTGACCTTTGCCGGGGCCGATCCGCTGGCGGTGGCGCAGCGCTGGGCGTCGCGCATCAACCACGTCCACTGCAAAGACGTGCGCGCCGACGTGCTGGCGGACGTCAAAAACCGCAAAACCAGCTTCCTCGACGCGGTGCTGAGCGGCGTGTTTACCGTGCCGGGCGACGGCTGCGTGGATTACCCGCCGATTATGCAACTGCTGAAAGCGCAGGACTATCACGGCTGGCTGGTGGTGGAGGCCGAGCAGGATCCAGCGATTGCCCATCCGCTGACCTACGCCCGTATGGGGTATAACAACCTGAGCCGCCTGGCGCGCGACGCCGGGCTTATCTGAGGAGGCGACATGTCACGTCTGTTATCACGCTGGCAACAGCCGAACGCTGAGGGGCGCACCCAGTCCGTGACGCCGCAAAGCGCGGGCTGGGGATATGTCGGCTTTGAAGCCTATGAACTTCAGGAGGGGCAGCAACTGACGCTGCCCGCAGTCAGCGAAGAGCGCTGTCTGGTGCTGGTGGCCGGACGCGCCTCCATCAGCACGCCATCCGCGCAGTTTAACGACATTGGCGAGCGGATGAGCCCGTTCGAGCGCATCAAGCCGTGGGCGGTTTACGTCACCCCGCAGGATACGGTGCAGGTGAAGGCGCTGACGAGGCTGGAGCTGGCGGTCTGCGCCGCTCCCGGCAAAGGCGCTTATCCGACGCGGCTGATTGCCCCGCAGGATATCGACGGCGAAGCGCGCGGCAAGGGGCACAACCAGCGCTACGTGCACAACATTCTGCCGCAAGACAAGCCCGCCGACAGCCTGCTGGTGGTGGAGGTGTGGACCAGTGAGGGCTGCACCAGCTCGTACCCGAGCCACAAGCACGATACGGATAACCCGCCGCAGGAGACCTACCTGGAGGAGACCTACTACCATCGCCTCAATCCGGAGCAGGGGTTCTGCATGCAGCGGGTTTACACCGACGACAGAACGCTGGATGAGTGTATGGCGGTTTACAACCGCGATGTGGTGATGGTGCCGAAGGGCTACCATCCGGTGGCGACGATGGCCGGGTATGACAGCTATTACCTCAACGTGATGGCCGGGCCGGTGCGCAAATGGATGTTCACCTGGGAAGACGATCACGCGTGGATTAATCGCGATTATCCCGCCAGGTGAACAGGAGAATTACGTCACGATGGTCGTCACCTGTCCCGGAAACACAATCTGAATCACGCCGCCCCAGTTGCACATCAGCTTCGACTGCGCGGTCAGGGCGGGCATGCCGCCCACCAGTATTGTCGGAGAACCGGGCATCCAGGGAGCTATGGTCACGGGAATGCAGGGCATCGGCGTCAGCACCCCGAGCGCCGCGGCGGTCGCGGCGGCCACGGTCGGGTTAGCCATACTGCTGCACATCCCGAACGGCAAAATGTTCACGAACGATTTGTTGTCCATGATATTCGCCATCGGCACGCTGTTTACCAGAGTACGGCTGATGGGCACTACGCACAGCGGGGAAGGCGCGAGGCCAAACGAGCATTGCAGCGTCGCGCCATTACATACTCCTGGACAACTCATGGTAAGACTCCCAGTTGCCGCCACAGTCGGCGGGCGGCCTCATCGCCGCTGATCAGTTCATTAAGCAACTCCGGCAGGGGCGTATTTCCCCACACACAGGCGCGCTGCAGCAGGTAGGGCACCGGGCTGTGCGGCTCGGTGCTCTGCAAATAATCCGCGATCTGCCTGAGCATCTGATAGGCTTCTTCGCGGCTACCGAAAGCCGCTCCATGGACAGGCATCGGTGCGGCTGGTTGCGCGGCTGGCAGTATCTGTTCAGGCAGTGCGCTGCCCAGTGCCTGTTGACAGGTTTTAATCTTTTGCTCCAGGTTAGTAAACGAGGGGGCAGAAGCCTCTGGCCAGTGCTGGCAGACGGCGTTCAGGCGTTGCAGCCATTCCAGGCTTGTCGCCAGCGCCTGCACAATCGGCGCCTGCTTCTCGGGGGAGAGAAATCTGGCAACGTTGCCCTGCTGCCACCCCGTCAACGACACGCTCTCATCCTCGGATAAAAACAGCGGCGCGTCAGCCACCAGCAGCGCGTAGCGCTGCGCCAGCCAGCTAAGCGGCGCGGCGCGATAGTCGTAATCACCCGCTTTAATTTGTGGATGCAACTCTGTCGGATAACGCTCCAGCGCCAGTACGGGCAGCGCCAGCGCATCGGGCAGGGCAAGCAGCCCGCGCAGCCGCAGCCACGCCTCGCCGAGTCAGCCCATGATCACCAGATCTTTACTGCCCGTGACGGTCAGTTCGCTGGCAATGCGGGCGACCGCTTCCCAGTCAGCGCGCCGGGGCGTGCTTTGCCAGACGCCGGTAGGCAGCGTCTCGTCATCCTGCTGGCGGGCGGCGACCAGTTGGTCAAACTCTGGCGAGTAGCGTATCGACTCGCCGCAGGGGCAGTCGGCGCGGACAGGGGCCAGCAGTGCTTCAATATGTTCCATTAATCCTCTCCTGATAATCCTTGTTCGGTGAGCCTTACCCAGGGCAACGGCGCTTTACCTTCCGCATCCAGTAGCGCCACCTGTAAATACACGGTAGTCGTTGCGCGCAGTTGACCGTCGCCCACGGGAAGGGTGAAGCGCAGCGGCAGCGGCTGGGCCAGTGCGCCGCCGACGCGCTGTTGTGCAATCATTCGCAACAGCGACCACGCGCCTTGCCAGCGCCAGCGCCCCGTATCGCCGACAACGGTTATGCCTGGCTGTGATGCGCCCGGCAATGGCCGCCATGCGGAGTTTTTCGCCCAGCGCAGGCTTACGCTCAGAGCGTCGCCGCTGCGCCAGTGCAGATCCACCTCTGCGCCGCCGGGGTAGCTGAGAGTCTGTTGATTTCCGCTCAGCCGCCAGTCGACTATTTGATCTGCGCCGGTCTCGTTATTGCGCGAGGTGCGCCAGAGGACGCGTACCGCAACGCCCTTCGGTGAGACGAGAGCCGCCAGCAGCGGTTTTGCCGCTGCCAGTTGTTGGATCAGCGGCGGCTGTCCGGTCAGAGATTCCGGCGGCAGCGTATCAAGCAGTACGGTAAGTTCGCGGACCCGATCAACATCTGCGTCCGGCGCGTGCGGCACGGCGGTAAACGGGAAATGCCCCGCCAGCCAGACGTTGTACAGGTTGAAGATCTTCTGCGTCGTGCTGACGCTGGCCTGCTGGCGCAACTGACGGCAGTTTTGCTGCGCGGCGCCGACCAGCGCTGTCAGCGACTGGCTGTAAAAATCATTGCCGCCGGAGGCGGTGAACTGCGCCAGTTCGCTCTGGCAGTTTTGCGCGGTCAGGGTCGGCAGCGCGGTTGCGAGGGTGGTCATTTGCGCCGGGGGACTGGTCGGGTCCTGCTGTAGCAGACGCTGCATGGCGTTCAGGGAATTAACCCAGCGGACGATTTGCTGATTCTCCGCCGCCGACAGCCATGGGCGTTGTCCGTCAAGCCAGGTGACGTCCTGTTGATAGCGGGTGAGCGTGGCGGAGATCTGTTCCGCCTGGGCCGTCGACCAGGCGGCGATCCGTTCGCCACTGGCCTGCGCCTGCTCCGGCGTGGCGTAGGCGATCGCGGGAGGCGCCATGTTTGGCAGCAGCGCGCCGCCCTGCTGGCTCACCCTCGCCATGACCTGCGCTGCGATTTGCTGGCGCAGCCGGGCGGCGAGCTGTGGTCGGGCGAGTTGACTAAAGGCGTCGATTACCCGGTCCGCATCGGCAATGCTGACAGCGCTTCCTTGCGCCGAATCTGGCGCGTCCGCATACAGCGCCAGGTTCATGGCGTTCTCCACCGCGTTCTGCGCCAGCGCGACCAGCTTTGGCCGCCACAGACTGTCAGGCAATTGCTGGACATAGCGCTGGTAACCGCTGAACAACTGCTGTGCCTGCTGCAACTGAAGTACGCCAGGATAGCCCGTGCTGGCTATCGGCGTCAGGTCCACGCCACGCTGCCAGAAAGGGTGGTTGAGCAGATCGCGCAGACTTTTTTGCAGGGCGAGAATATCCGGCGAAACGCTGAAATTGCCATCTGGTGACTGTTCGGTTAACGAAGAAAAATGCAGCCGCGAATCATCCACTTGCGCCATGAAGCGCTGGCGTAGCAGCGCTTCATGGCGTAGCAATTGCGGAATGACGCGATTGTCGATAAGCCGCAGACCGCGCGCCTGGGTCAGTATCTCATCAAGGGGAAGCCGGACAGGGGAGTGCGCCGCGTCGCGGCTCAGGTTGTTGATGGTCGCCAGCGTCGCCTGTAGACGACCAATCTGGCGCACCAGCGAGCGGACAAACAGTGGCGTGATCCGCGTATCGTTACTGAACAGCGCCAGGAGTTTCTCCAGCCGTTCTTCGCTGTCATCGAGACTGGCGTCCCCATAGTTCTGTTCCAGCCAGCGCATCGTTTCACGAGAAAACAGCTCGCTGTTTCGCCGGGTCAGTTCGCTGGCGTCCGGCAGATGCAGACGGGCGATGTTGAGAGTGGCGAACAACGCATTCAGGCTGTCTTGCGCGGGCAAAGAATCAACGTCAACGGCGACCCCCCAGATGGAGGACGAGACGTTCGCCAGCGTCGTGACTGTCGGTTGTTTTACCTGCAATAGCTGAAGTAGCGGCAGATAGCGGGTCTCCATCTGCTTTGTTTCTCCCAGCAGCGCCTCAATCTGCCGGTAGCGTTCGTCCGGCAGCAGATCTTCCCGCGCGTCCTCTTCGTTGCGCAGGACGTTCAGGTTTTGCTGACAGACGCCGTTAGCGGCGGGCAGCAGCAGGCTGGTCAGGGTGGCGCTATGCAGGGTCTCGCGCAGCTTGCCGTCCGTACGGCTGAACAGCGAACCCGGCCAGACGACGGAGCTGAACTGCCACTGCGGAATGGCATTGAGAATGCGCCAGTAAAAAGCGGCTGTACGCTCGCCGGGCGCGCCGGGTTCTGCGGTCTGGCTGGCGAGCAGTTGCAGGCGATCGTGCAGCAGCAGGGCGTTGGTGTGCTGATACTGCCAGCGCCAGGTCATCACGGCCAGCCACAGCACGCACAGGCAACTGTAGCAGGTGAGGGTAACAAACTGCCGTCGCAGGTTCAGACGCAGCAGTCGGCGAACCGGCATCGCCAGTCCGCGTTCGGCGGCGATTTTCCCGTCCAGCAGGTTCTGGCAAAACTGCATCTGCGGCTTATCGTCCGTTATGCTGCGGGCAACGAACCAGATGCCGCGCAGCAACGGCGGCTCGTCACGGGCATTGTTGCTGAGTAGCGAATCAAAATAATCATGCAGCGGCGTGGCGAGGGGCAGAAAAGACGCCGGCAGGCGAAACAACGACGGGGGAGTCTGCCCATTCAGGGCGCCGAGTTCGCAAATTACCTGACGCAGGGCGTGACGGGTGTTGTCCAGCGCATCGTCGATCCACTGCGGCTTCCAGACAGCCTCCCGGGCCACCGGAATGGGGCTGCCAATAGCACTGCGTCGCGCCTGCTCCGGCAGCATTTCCAGCAGCGCCTGCATGCCGTCCAGGCTCTCAAGACCGCCGATCAGCAGATAAATCGGCAGGCTTAGCCCGCACACCTGTTGGATCTGTTGGCAGTTATTGAGCAACTGAACGCGGGTGTTATCGCCGCCGATCAGCGATTCCAGCGGCAGAGTGACGATCAGCGCATCGAGCGGGCGCTGGGGGCGGCTTCTTACCAACGCTGCAAGGGTTTTTTGCCATTCGTTCTGGCGGATAAGATGTTTCTTGCCGGGGTTTTGCAGGGCCTGGGGCACACAGAGCAGGCTGCACTGCGGATTAAACCACCACTGTCCAAACCAGTGCTCCAGCCCGTCGGTGAGTGACCAACTGCGACAGAGCAGGCGATTCATTTCTTCGTCGCCCAGCATCAAAATACGCGTACTGTCATAGCGATCCTGCCCGCCACAGGCTCGCTGTATCTCCTTCTGCGCGCGGTTAAAGGCGTTATTACGGTAGTCCCATTGCCACCAGACGACCCAGCAGGTTAGCGCCAGTAAAACCAGTACGATAATCACCAGCGTCAGCCAGGGCTGCGTCATGGTTTATCCCCTCCGCAGATCTGGCCGATCGAAAAGGTCGGCAGCGTAGTGGCGCCAATGGCGTCTTCAATGCTCAGCCAAAGCCGCTGGCTTAACAGCAATAGCGCCAGCAGGACGATGATGCCAATCAGGTGCAGGCGCGAGTTGTCGGGTAAGCGTCGGCGGAGCGGGAGCTGTAGCGGCGAACCCAGTGAGTTGGCGTCAAGCTGTGCTGCGATCCTCTCAGCCGCCGCGTCCTGTTGGAAGGCGAAGCGCCAGAGTAGCCGGCAGGTCTCCTGATGCGCCTGAGCATCAAAATCGCTGCGTCTGACGCCAAAGCCGAGCGTCAGGCAGCGCAGGTAGAGGGCGGCCAGATCGCGCTCGGCTGGGTTGCGCGCTTCAAGCAGGGTTTGCACGCGCAAAGGAAAACGATCGCCCGCGCTGTGGCTCTGCCACAGGTGATATTCCAGCGGGCACGTCTGCCAGAAGCTCAGCGCGGGCCAGTCGCTGTAGAGTACGGTTTCATCAATCAGCGCCACCAGGGCATAAACCGCGGCATCGATATGCGCATGGAACGGTGCGCCCAGCTCAAGGTTCAAACGTCGGCCATATTCCGCCACCGTCTGGCAACTGTAGTCAAACGCCTCGCGGTGCAGTTCTGGCGGGGGAAGCGTGGTGCTTTTCCAGTGTTCAAACTGTGCCAGCCAGCGGGAAAATACGTCGTCAAACAGGCGACAGGCGGGCATATCAGGCGCGATCGGCATCGTCGTGATCCTCCTGGCGGTAAAGCACAATCCGTTCCGGTATGACGTCGGTTTCATGTAGCGGCGCGATAACCAGCGGCGTCTCTTTTTCAAACCACTGCGTGGTGAGGGTCAGCGAGAACAGGGCGATGGCGGGGTCGGTTTCCCATTCTCCGCGCTTCTCTGCCGCCAGTGGCGTAATGCCCATGCCGTGCATCCGCTGGCGTCGCAGGATCGCCAGAAACGGCTGGCTGGCAATCAGGCTTTGTCGGAGCCAGGACTCCGCCGACAGCGTGCTGCTGTGCGGCATCAGCACGCCGAGGGTTATCCGTTCCCCGGCGTTAATCCCCGTCGGCAACATCAACGCGAAGTGGTTCTCCTGGTGGCTGAAGTGCAGCCGCAGCAGGCGACGGCGGATACGGGCAAGCTGAGTGTTCAGTTGGGTAAAGAGTGTGGCGAAGCCGGGCAGCATGTCTTGATAGTCAAACCTGGGCAGCAGCGGCAGGGTTTTCTCGTCGCTGAGGATTGCCGTCTGGCCGGTAAACAGACAGAGCGCGCGCCAGAGGTCGAGCGGGTGCGGCTTGCCGCTGTTCAACAGGCACTCCAGCAGCGGCAATGCTCCCTGCAGGCTTTGCAGCGACAGGGCCAGCCTGAGCCAGTCGGTAGTCTGCTGATTCTGCTGCGCTAACTGCATCTCCCGGCTAAGAAAAAGGATTTTTTCCCGCGCCTGTAGACAGAGGTGACGGGTATGGCGAATCAGGTAGCTGCTTTCGCTCAACGCCGGCGTGGGAGCGAACCAGTCGTTTTGCCGGAAGCCGCCTTCGGTATAAACAACCTGAAGCAGCGGAAGACAGACGGAGTCGGTACGTTCGTGCTGGCTGATTAGCCGCGGCGCGGGCTGCCAGAGCGGAATGCTTTCGGGAAACTCGCCGCTGGCGAGATCGGGCAGCGGCGCGCTGTTAATGGAGCGATAGCGGGTATTCATGAGTTGCCAGATCCCCGCGCGGTTTGCCGGAGCAACGGCCAGCCAAAGCGCGTGCGCGCTGTCGGGAGAGGCTGGCAGCAGGGCGGCGCAGTCAAATTCCAGCGGCGGATCGCGGCTGATATCGTAGTCCACCGGCAGACCGTCGGGCATGATCGCTTCCAGGCGTAGCAGTCGCAGCGTTCCTGCGCACAGCGCCGCGTCATCCACTTCCATCCGGATGACGCCCCAGAAACAGGGGTTGGCGCAGTGGGCGAGGGCGGCAGCGAGGGCGTCGTTACGCAGCGACTGTAACTGAAAATGCTGGGGCAGCATCGCCATCCCTTCATACCAGCAAACCATTTCGGGAATTGCGTTCATATTACTTTCCTTGAGCAGACGCGATAACCGCCTCATCCGTCATCAACAGCAAATGCAGAGAATCCCGTTTGTCCAGCCGTAACCGGTGATCGCCTTCACTGCGGTAGCGGGCGAACAGCACCAGCGCTTCCGTCGGCGCGCCGCGAAGCGGGTTATCTTCGGCGACAAAGCGCGAACCGGGCACCAGTTCCAGAGACCAGACGCGGAGTCCGCCGGGGGCGTCGCGCAGCAACTGCGATCTGGCGTTAAACCATTGTGCCGCCGAAAGCGCCTGAATGGTGGGAACCAGCGAGGCGTCGGCAATAGCGACAATATCCACGGCGACAGGCGCGTTATCATTGGCATCGGGCGCCGTATCAATGGTGACTGCATTTAATTGCACTTGGGATTGCCACAATGAACAGGCGCAAATTTGCATGCAGAATAAACTGAATAAAATAATGTACAGCGAACGGCACAGGCTGGAAGTCATATAAAATCCTTTTATATCCCCGCTAAGAAAATAGTTAATGCAGGGAAAAGGTTTTTTGATTTAAATCATTATTTGGCACGGCATACAAAAGATAAATGTTAAATTTAACATATTCAAAGAGCGAATGTTTTCATCCCAAAATATTTTTTTGATTTTTGTTTGTTTGTAATTTATTGATTTTTATATATTAATTTTTTGTTGATTGATTTTAATCAAATGGGAATGTCATGATGAATAAGTAAAAATTAGGTTGAAATTTATTTGTTGTTGTGTTTTTTATAACAGAAAGCGTTATTCAGGAGTCGTGCTCGCGAATTAAAAGGTGTCATATCTTTGACATCAGGAATATTTTTGCATAAAAAAGGATTGATCATGGCAGAAAGCATTCAGCATAAACTCAACAGAATAAGGCCCCCGCGCGTTCAAATTACTTATGATGTTGAAACCGGTGGTGCCATCGAGAAAAAAGAATTGCCTCTGGTTGTGGGTATTCTGGCTGATTTATCCGGCCAGCCCATTTCTCCGCCGGAAAAACTCCGCGAGCGTCGGTTCGTTGAAATCGACCGCGATAACTTTGATGACGTGCTCGCGTCCATCTCTCCCCGGTTGGCGATGCAGGTGAACAACCGTCTGGCGAACGATGGCAGCAAATTCAACGTCGAGCTGAATTTCAAAACCTTCGAAGACTTCACGCCCCTCAACATTATCAACCAGATTAAGCCCCTCCAGCGCCTGCTTCTTGCCCGCCAGCGTCTGCGCGATCTGCTGACCAAGCTGGACGGCAATGACGATCTGGACATGTTGTTGCAGAAGGTGATCACCGACAACGCCGAGCTACAGGCGCTGCGCCCGGCAACGGAAGACACTCCGGTGGATAACGCGTAACCAAAAAGGAGACGGACAATGGATAATGTTCAGGAACAGGTTGAAACCGGCGGGCAGACGGTCACGCTAAGCGTACTGGATCGTATCATTCAGGAAGGCCGCATGGCGCGCGATGAGCTACAGCAGACCTACGCGCGCGACATGCTGGAAGAGTTGGCTACGCAAATTCTTGACGAAGGCATGGTCGTGGAAAGCGACACCATCGCCATGATCAACTATCGCATTGCGCAAATTGACGAACTGATCAGCGCTCAGCTTAACGAAGTCCTGCACCACCCCGATATGCAGAAGCTGGAAGCCAGTTGGCGCGGCCTGCATCAGTTTGTGATGAATACCGAAACCAGCTCTCGCCTGAAACTGCGCCTGTTGAACGTCTCGCGTAAAGCGCTACAGGACGATCTGGAAAAAGCGGTTGAATTCGACCAGAGCACCTTGTTCAGGAAGCTGTATGAAGAGGAGTACGGCACTTTCGGCGGCAACCCCTACAGCGTGCTGGTTGGTGACTTTGAATTTGGCCGCCACCCGCAGGACGTGGCGCTGCTGGAGAAGATTTCGCAGGTGGCTGCTGCCGCTCACGCGCCGTTTATCGCCGCCGCCAGCCCGCGTTTGTTCGACATGGGATCGTTCGCCGAGCTGAGTGTGCCGCGCGATCTGGCGAAGATCTTCGAGAGCAGCGAGCTGATCAAATGGCGCTCCTTCCGCGAAAGCGAAGATTCCCGCTATGTGTCGCTGGTGTTGCCGCACGTGTTGCAGCGTCTGCCGTATGGGCCGGACACCGTGCCAGTGGAAGGGGTTAACTTTGTTGAGGACGTTGACGGGCTGGACGCCAGCAAATACCTGTGGGGCAACGCCGCCTGGGTGCTGGCTAACCGGATCACCGAGGCGTTCGCGCTCTACGGCTGGTGCGCGGCGATCCGCGGCGCGGAAGGCGGCGGACTGGTAGAACATCTTCCGGCGCACACGTTCTCCACCCCTTCCGGCGACATCAGCCTGCGCTGCCCGACGGAAATCGCCATTACCGATCGCCGTGAGAAGGAGCTTAACGATCTCGGCTTTATCGCCCTGTGCCACAAAAAGAATACCGATACCGCCGCCTTCTTTGGCGGGCAGACCACCAACCAGGCGAAGATCTACAACACCCCGGAAGCCAACGCCAACGCGCGCATTTCGGCGATGCTGCCCTATATCCTCGCCGCCTCCCGCTTTGCTCACTATCTGAAGGTGATCATGCGCGACAAGATCGGCAGCTTTATGAGCCGCGACGAGGTGGAAAGCTATCTCAACAACTGGATTGCCGACTATGTGCTGCTGCGCGACACCGCCCCGCAGGAGATCAAGGCGCGTTATCCGCTGCGTGAGGCGCGCATCGACGTCAGCGAAGTGCCCGGCAAGCCGGGGGTTTATCGCGCCGTAGTGTTTCTGCGCCCGCACTTCCAGCTCGAAGAGCTGACTACCTCGATTCGCCTGGTGGCGGAACTGCCGCCGCCGGCCGCGGCCTGATCGTTAAGGAGATAAACCATGGATGCGATTTTTTTAAAGCTGGACAACATTACCGGCGAAAGTCAGGTGAAAGGGTTTGAGAAGCAGATCGAGATCATGTCCTACAGCCATAACGTGGCGATGCAGGTCACCAACGACGTCAGCAACACCGAGCGCACCTCCGGGCGCGCTCACGTCGGCGAATTCTCGCTGACCAAGTTTGTCGACCTCGCCACTCCGGTGCTTAACGAATACTGCTGCAGCGGGAAGGTCATTCCCACGGCGTTGCTGACGCTGTGCCGTAACGACAACGGCAATATGCTGCCGTTTATTGTCTACACCTTAAGCAACGTCATTATTTCGCACCTGAGCGTCAGCGGCGGATCCGGCGGCAAGCCGGTGGAGACCATGTCGCTGAACTTCACGAAAATTAAATGGGAAATCACCGCCCAGAAATCGGCAGGGCAGAAAGAGGGGAACTCCTCCTCCGTCTGGGATATGGCGATGAACCAGAAAGATAAATGATGATGTCGTCATCCGTTCCGGTTGCGCTGCTCGACAGGCTGGGAGATGAGAATGTCCCGCCGCGTGAGTCGGTGCGCCGCGAACTGATCCGCCTGTTCAACGCCCGCGCCCCGCAGGAGGCCGAAGAGCTGCCGCCGCTGCTTGTATGGGGCATGCCCGAATGGCACGGACTGAATGCGGACGACGAACGGGCGCTCAGCCAGTTCTGTCGCCAGCTGCGCAGCGCGATTTTGCGCCTTGAGCCGCGGATCGTGGCGCTGACGGTGAGCGTGAAGGATGCGCGCCAGCAGACGCTGGCGCTGCATATCGACGCGCAGCTATGGAATGACGACGCGCCGCTGCTACTGGAGTTGTGCTGGCGCAACGGCAACTGGCAATAGGCGATACAAAGGAAGATCAATGGACGATCGGCTGCTTGATGATTACCTGCAAGAACTGCGGTGGCTGCGTGCGGCCAGCGGCGAGTTTGCCCGTCGCCATCCGCAGGTGGCGGCCCGCCTGCGTTTAAGCGAGTTTGACTGCCCGGACCCTCACGTTGAGCGGTTGCTGGAGGGCTTCGCGCTACAAAGCGCCCGCTTGCACCAGCGGCTGGACGACGGCTTTGGCGAGCTGAGCGAGTCGCTGCTGGAGCAGCTTTCTCCGCACCTGATGCGTCCTTTTCCCTCGACCGCGACCGCCTGTTTTTCCCCCGATCCGCTGGCGGGCGACCTGACGCGCGGCTATGTCCTGTCCGCCGGAACGCCGCTCTATGCGCTGACCGCGGAGGGGAAAACGGTCTGGTGGCGCACCGCCCTGGAGCAGACCTTGTGGCCGGTGGCGATTGACTCGCTTGAATGGTGCGATGCCGCGACCGCGCAGCATTACTGCGGGCAGCCCCACGCGCGCGGCGCGCTGCGCATTCGCCTGCGCTGCCTGGCGCCGCACCGCTTTTCGCAGTTGGCGATGACCTCGCTGCGCGTACATCTTTGCGCTTCGCCGCAGATTAACGCTGTGCTTTTTGATTTGTTCTACGCTCACGTTATCGGGCCGCGGCGTCCGCAGCCGGTGGGCGTGCAGAACGCGGCGCGCATTTTGCCGTTTGATGCCGCCGCCCCCGCCAGCGGGCTGGCGCTGAGCGCGTGGATGCACTGTCCGCAGGCGCTGATGTATTTCGATTTGCCGATGCCGCCGGGGCCGGATGACGACGCGATGACCCTGTGGATCCCCTTTGACCGCGCCCCGCAAATGGCGCTGCCTTTGCAACTGGGCGATATTCGTACCGGCTGTGCGCCGCTGGTCAACTTATTTACCCGTACCTCAGAACCGCTGATCGCCGAACATACCCGCAGCGAACAGCGGCTGGTGGCGGATCACAACGATAGCGCCATGCAGATCTATCGTATCCAGGATCTGTGGATGAGCAGCCGCGACGCGGCGTGGCGCGTGCCGCCTTATTATTCAGCGCAGGGGCATAGCGACGCCCGCTGGTTCTGGCATGCGCGGCGCCATCGCGCGCAGGGCAATACGCTGTGGCTCACCCTGGTGGACAGCCGCTTCGACCCGGCGGAACCGCCGGAAGAGGCCAGCCTGACGGCCAGGCTATGGTGCAGCAACGGCGAGACGCCCCTGACGCTGGCGGCTGGCACGTCGCTCACTTTCGAACAGCCCGGCCCGGTGGCGCAGGTGCGTCTGCTGGGTACGCCGACAACGCCTTCCGCCCCCGCTGCGCAGCGCGACGCGCGCTGGCGGCTGGTCTCTTCGCTGGCGCTCAACCACCTGTCGCTCACCGAAGGCGAAATGGCTCGGGCGTCGCTGAAGGAGATGCTGGCGCTCTACGCTCCGTCCGGCGCGTCGCCTGCCTTCTGGCAACAGATTAACGGCATCAGCGCCCTGCGCTGCGAGCGGGTAAGCGAACATCGCGGCGGCGAGGCCTGGCGCGGCTGGCGCAACGGTATTCGGGTGACGCTGACGCTTGATCCACAGGCCTTTACCGCCAGCAGTCGCCTGTTGTTTGCCGCGATTATCGCCTGCTATCTGGCGCAGAACGCGACGGCGAACTGCTTTGTACAGTGTGTCTTACAGGATGAAGGGGAGGCGCTGCCGCTATGGCGCGATACCGAAGAAACGGCGCTGACAGTATAGCTGAGCGACTGCGGCGCGAGCCGTGGCGTTTTTCGCTCGAGCAGTACGTCAGGCTGGCTGAACTGCGCGGAGAGATCCCCGAGCTGTGCGGCGACTATAGGCTGGCCTTTGCGCCCGCGGAGATCGGCGTGCAGCGCGATGGCCGCCTGCGGGTATGCAGCCTCGGACCGGGCGGCGCCGACGGCGTGCTGCCCTACGGCTGGCTGGAGTGGCTGCAGCAGGCGACCCAGGACAAAAACGCCGCGCCGCAGGATTTTCTCAATCTGTTTCAGCGGCGGCTGATTGAACACCACTGCCGCAGCCTGAGCCTCTGGCGGCTGGCGACGCCCTATGCCGCGCGGGAGCATGCGCCGGGCTTCGCCATCATGCGCGCGCTGTGTGGTTTTGACTCGACGACCATGCAGGGGCGCGGGTCGCCCCGCCTGCTGGCGCAGAGCGGGCTGCTGGCGAACCGCAGGCGATCGACGGAGGGCTTTATCGCCCTTGCGGCGGCGATGCTTAACGTCACGCTGCGCACAGAAGCGTTTATCGGACGCTGGCAGACGCTGCCGCCCGCGTCGCAGGGGCGCACCGGCAGCCGCCTGGGCCGCGACAGCGTGGCGGGTAGGCGCGCCTGGAACCAGCATGCGGCGCTGCGGGTATATCTGGATATTGCTGACGCCACGCAGTGGCGGGCATTTTTGCCCGGCGGCGAGGGGTTTAAGGCCCTCTGCCAGTTGGGGCAAATCTGGTTTGGCGCAGGCGTGTCGCTGGAACTGATGATGCGCGGCGCGCTGACGCTGGACACCACGTTAACCCGCGACCGCCCGCCGCTTCTCGGGCGCACCGCGCAGCTCAGGGGGCGCGGAACGTCATCGTTCTGCAACCGACAACATCTTAAGGATTAAGGAGAACGCCGCATGGATTTAAAAGCGCTGGTACAACGACTGAACCCGATCTGCTTTCGCGCGCTGGAACAGGCCGCGGAGCGTAGCCGGGCGCAGGGACACTGGTTTGTGGAGCCTGAGCATCTGCTGCTGGCCCTGCTGGACGACGAGCACAGCGATCTGGCCTGCTGCCTCAGCGGCGCGGGGATTGCCGCCGACGCGCTGCGCGACGAGATCCGACGCGCCCTGGCGCAGTTCAAAACTGGCTGTACGCGGGTGCCGATCTTTTCCATACAACTGGCAGAACTGCTGGAAGGGACGCTGCTGTTGGCCTCCCTCCGCCAGATGAAGAACGTACGTTCCGCGCTGCTGCTGCTGACGCTACTTACCCGAGAGCGCCTGCGCGCCCAACTGGCGCTGGGGATGCCGCTGCTGCTGAAGATCCCCGCCGAAACGCTGGAAGAACAGTGGCAGAGCTGGTGTCGCGGCTCCGCTGAAACGGTGTGCGATGCGCCAGGCGAAGCCCCGGCGGTTGGTGATGAGAACGTGCTGGAACAGTACACCTATGATCTCACCCACGACGCCAGAGAGGGGCGGATCGATCCGATTATCGGGCGCGACGCCGAGATCCGCCAGTGCATTGATATTCTGCTGCGCCGTCGGCAGAACAACCCGATTCTGGTGGGCGCGCCCGGCGTCGGCAAAACCGCCGTCGCCGAAGGGCTGGCGCTGCGCATCGCTGAAGGCAGCGTGCCGCCGCCGCTGCGCGATGTGGCCCTGCTGGCGCTCGATCTCGGCCTGTTGCAGGCGGGCGCAGGGGTGAAGGGGGAATTTGAGCAGCGGCTGAAAAGGGTGATCGAGGCGGTAAAAAAATCCCCGCAGCCGATCATTTTATTTATCGACGAGGCCCACACGCTGATTGGCGCGGGCGGCGCCGAGGGCGGCAGCGACGCCGCCAACCTGCTGAAACCCGCATTAGCGCGCGGCGAGCTGCGCACCATCGCCGCCACGACGTGGCAAGAGTACAAAAAGTATTTCGAGAAGGACCCGGCGCTGGACCGCCGTTTTCAGCGTATTCAGATCGAAGAGCCGGACGAAAACCGCGCAGTGGTGATGCTGCGGGCGGTGGCCGACAAGCTGGAGGCGCATCACGGGGTGCAAATCCTGGATACCGCCATCCGCGAGGCGGTGCGCCTGTCGCAGCGCTACATCTCCGGACGTCAGCTGCCGGACAAGGCCATCAGCGTGCTCGACACCGCCTGCGCGCGGGTGGCGCTGGCACAGCATGACGTGCCGCCCGCGCTGGAAGAGATCCGTCAGCAGCAGGCGGCCATCGAAGAAGAGAGCGCGCGCCTGAACCGCGAGCTGCTGGTGGGCGTCGATCATCACGATCGGCTGTGCGAGCTGGAGGCGCAGGCGCAGAAGTTACAGCTGCAGGCGCGGGAGGTGGAAGAGCGCTGGCAGGATGAGCGTCAGCGGGTCGGCGAGTTACTGGCCGCCCGCCAACGGATGCTGGATCTCAGCGCGCAGCCGGAAGACGACGAGCTGGAGCAGGCGCTGGTGGAGTGCGCGGCGCTGATCGGCAAGCTGGAAACCGCCGCCGCCCAGCTGCGCGACGAAGTGCCGCTGGTGCCGGACTGCGTGGATGCCGCCACCGTTGCGGCGGTGATCGGCGGCTGGACGGGTATTCCGCTCGGGCAGATGCTCACCGACGAAGCCCACGCCCTGCGCACGCTGGCCGAACGGATGAGCGAGCGGGTGATGGGGCAACAGGCAGCGCTGGAAACCATCGCCCAGCGGCTGCGCGCTTACCGCAGCGGCCTGACCGATCCGCAAAAGCCGGTCGGCGTGTTTTTGCTGGTGGGACCCACCGGCGTCGGCAAAACTGAAACCGCGTATGCGCTGGCCGACGCCCTGTACGGCGGCGAACGCAATCTCATCACGATTAATCTGTCTGAATATCAGGAAGCGCACACCGTCAGCCAGCTCAAAGGCGCGCCGCCGGGCTACGTCGGCTATGGCAGCGGCGGGGCGTTAACCGAAGCGGTGCGCCGCCGTCCTTACTCCGTGGTGCTGCTCGACGAAATCGAAAAGGCGCACCCGGACGTGCTGGAGGCGTTCTATAACGTCTTCGACAAAGGGGTGATGGAAGACGGCACCGGGCTGATTGTTGATTTTAAAAACACGGTGATGCTGGCGACCAGTAACGTCGGCGCGGAGTTAATTCTCGATACGCCTGCTTCTGAATTAAAAAGCGAGCGGTTTAACGAGGCATTGCGCGAGGAGTTGTTAAAGCATTTTCGTCCGGCGTTTTTGGCGCGGATGACCACGGTGGCTTATCGGGCGCTGGATGAGGAGATATTAAAAGGGATTGTGCTGGCGAAACTGGAGAAATTAGCGCAGCGGTATTTTGTGGCGACGGGAGAGAGGTTGAATATGGATGAGGGGTTGGTCGAAAGGGTGATGGAGAAATGTAAGGGAGTCGGGGCCAGAGATGTTGAGAACCTGGTGGTTGGGGAAGTGATGGGTGTTCAATTATAATTGCTAAACGGTGATGTCATGTGTAGAAGACGGATTAATACAAGCAATGTTACACGTGGGAAACAGTGTGTATACGCTGCTCTTGACAATATAGGTATTCGTTATCGTTCTAAAATTAATACAGCTTTATCTGGGGGAGGTGAAGATAATTATATGTCATGCAATGCAGTTATACGTATCGATGGGGTAACTGAGGCAATTGAGGGAAGTTATAATGCAATGACTTGTACACATGCTGAAATGACGGCATTGGATAATTATTTTTCATCTGCGAATAAAGATAAAAAAATTAATTGTATTGAAATATCATCTCCACCTTGTAAATCTTGTGCTTTTGTTCTTGAACTTTTGGGATTAATCGGCGTGGTAAAAACAACAGGCGATATATATAAGCATTTTACAAGCTCATGGAAATGGCCGGTTAGCTTGCAAGATAAAAGCATTTTTGATGTTAGTAGATGGAGCACTATTAAAACATATTTTAATGATTCAGGCTTAGATGAAGATGAAATCCTTAAATACGTTGTTGACGTTGTTCGCACGAACTCTCCTCTGTAGTGATTTTGAGTTATGAAATACCGGATGGCGATCCGGCCTACAAAGGCTGCAAATCCCGTAGGCCCGGTAAGCGTAGCGCCACCATGCATGACGTACTCTTCAAATATAAAAGGAATTTCCCATGCCCGACACCACCATCATAAAACTCACTGCCCCAACCCTGACCGGCCTGACCGCCACTACCGCGCAAACCGAATCGCAACTTAACGCCTTGACCACCGCCACCGTCGCCGCAACCACCGCCGCGCCGCTAACCTTAGACAGCGCGCTGGCGACCCATCTGACCGCCACTATAAATAACGCCGACTATGACGGACTGATTGCCGAAGCGCACCAGCTTCCGGCGACCAGCAACGCTGATCGCTATCAGTTTGTCCTGCGCCCCTGGCTATGGTGGCTGACGCTCGCCAGCAATAACCGTGTGTTTCAGAACCTCAGTGCGCAGGAGATTGTCGAGAAGGTCTTTAAAGACGGTGGGTTTACCGACTATCAATTCAAGCTGAAAACCAAACCAACAAAGCGCGAATACTGCCTGCAATACAACGAAAGCGATTTTAATTTTGTCTCGCGACTGCTGGAGCAGGAGGGGATCTTCTGGTTCTTCACTCATGCGCAAGGTAAGCACACGCTGATGCTGGCGGATGATAACAGCGCCTTCCCGCCCATTGCAGGCGACAAAAAGGTGAAGTATCAGGCGGCAGCAAGCGGCACACGGGAAACCGGGGCGATTCGCTCGGTAGAGCTGCGTCTACAGGCTACTTCGCAGGGGTTCCAGAGCAGCGACTTTAACTATGAGCAGCCAAAAGCGGCGCTGTTCGCCCAGGCCGGTGAGAAGAAGGGCGGCACGCAGTATCAGCACCCCGGCAGGTTTAGTGAAAAAGCGCAGGGCGACGCGCTGGCGGCGTGGAAGGTCAATGCCCTGAAGGCGCAGGCCAAACAGCTGGTGGGCGAAAGCGACTGCGCGGCGCTGATGGCCGGACACTGGTTTTCCTTAACCGATCACGATGACAAATCCCTGAACATCGACTGGCTGGTCACCGCTGTCAGTCATGAATACGATGGTGAACGCTATCGCAACCGCTTTACCGCCATTCCAAAGGCCACGCCGTATCGCCCGCTCGCCGTGACGCCGCAGCCCTTTATGCATACGCAAACGGCGACGGTGGTCGGCAAAAGTGGCGAGGAGATCTGGACCGATAAACTCGGGCGGGTAAAAGTGCAGTTCTCGTGGGACAGAGAAGGCAAAAGCGACGAAACCAGCTCCTGCTGGTTGCGGGTGGCTACCGCCTGGAGCGGCAACGGCTTTGGCACGCAGTTTATCCCGCGCATTGGCCAGGAAGTGGTGGTGAGCTTTATCGACGGCGACCCGGATAAGCCGCTCATTACCGGCTGCGTGTACAACGGCGCGAATGCATTGCCGTATGCCCTTCCGGCGAACCAGACCCAGTCCGGCATTAAAACCCACAGCGCAAAAGGTTTTAACGAACTGCGCTTTGACGATAAAAAAGACGCCGAGCTGCTGGCGATGCAGGCGCAGAAAGATTTCCAGCTTACGGTGCTCAACGACAGCAAAACAGCGATCGGCCACGACGACATTCAGAGCGTCAAAAACGATCGCACGCGTACCGTTGAAGAGGGCAACGAAACCGTCATCCTGAAAAAGGGCAACCGCACGGTGAAAATTGAGAAGGGCAGCGACATCCTGGAGGTGAAGGACAAGCGTAGCGTGACGGTGAAGGGCGATCAGGAACATGCCATCGACGGCAACGACACACATAAGGTGAAGGGCGACTACACGCTTAACGTCGACGGCAATTTGACCATCAAGGTCAGCGGCACGCTAACCCTGGAGAGCGGCAAAACCCTGAAAGTGAAAAGCGGGGCGGATCTTAACGCCAGCGCCTCGGGCAGCCTGAAGCTGGACGCGACCAACATCGCCAGTGAAGCAAAAGCCTCGTTGACCCAGAAAGCGGCAACCATCAGTCAGGAAGCAAAAGCGACCCTGACCAGCAAAGCCAGCGCCACCCAGACCGTGGACGGTGGCGGCATGCTGATTATTAAAGGCGGGATGGTGAAGATCAACTGACGGAGACGTGATGAACGAAACGCTGGAGCTGCAGCAGGATCGTACCCGCATTCAGGCCGGGCTGAGCGGCGGCCTGCTTAACGGCGAGACGCGCATTGAGGAGCACGGTCGACTGCTGGCGATCCTGCGTTATCAGCAGGGGTTACTGCACGGCAAAATGGAGAACTGGCACCCTAACGGACACCTGGCGCTGGAACAGGTGTTTCAGTACGGCAGGCTTCATGGCGTCGCACGCTATTATTCGCCAGAAGGAATGCTGGTGCGGGAAGAACACTGGCATGACGGCGAACTGCATGGCGAATGTCGCAGCTTTTACCCCTCCGGCGCGCTGCACCTGCGCGAGCAGTGGCAACATGGCCTGAGGCATCAGTGCAGCGAACAGTTTTATCCCGACGGCGCACGGGCGCTGCGGCAATATTATGATTGCGGGAAGCTGACAAAAGAGACTGAGCGCTGGCTGCCGGACGGTCGTGCAGTGAGTGCCGACGGCAAGCCCCAGTCGCGGTTGAGTAAATGGACCGAGCGGCTGTAATCTGACGTCCTTGTAATGGGTGGGGAAGGCGCAAAAAGAGTGGCGATGATGTTGATATGGAAGGGTTTTTTTATCTGATTGATTTTTAAATTGATTGTTGGGGGCGGGATTTGGCGTGTTGGTAGAGGCTCTGATGGACGTTGAAGGCTTGTCGCTTATAACAGATCTGACTGGTCTTACAAACAGGCCGCTCTGTGCCAATTGCGGACATTCATAACCCTGTTGCAATTAAAGCTATATCTGGCAGATTGATCAACCAGTAAACATACGTAAAACCGAACCCTCTCTACAGGAGAAGGTTCGCTGTAAAAGTATCCTCGGATCTTACAGTTCCTGCGCTGTTGGGCGGAAAATAATTTCGTTTACGCCAACATCCTCCGGCTCACCTATGGCAAATGCAACCATACGGGCATAGGTTTCAGGAGGGATGCCAACCTTACCGACATAATCTTGGTTAGCAGCCTGGACATCCTTATCGCTGATATGGTCCAGTAATTCGGTTGATACCGCTCCCGGAGAAATGATCGTGGCACGGACATTGTATGTGCTAGCCTCCTTTCTCAGCCCCTCGGTCAGGGCGCGTACCGCAAACTTAGTGGCTGAATAAACTGCAGAAGTCGGAAATACAAGATGACCTGCAACCGAAGCTGTATTTATGATGTGACCGGACTGCTGGGCTTTCATTATAGGGAGCGCCGCAGCGATACCGTGCAGGACTCCTCTCAGATTGACGTCAATCATCATGTCCCATTCATTTACCTTTGCCTGATCAAGGGATGAAAGCGGCATTACTCCCGCATTGTTGATGAGTACATCAATGCGTCCCCATTTTGCCACGGCAGTATCGACCAGTTTTTTCACATCCTCCAGACGCGTGACATCAGTAGTCTGTGCCAGCGCCTCACCACCCTGTCCGTTAATATCATTCGCGATAACATCAATTCGCTCAGCACGCCGGGCCGCCAGTACGACCCGGCCACCTTGTTTTGCCAGATACCGTGCTGCAGCCTCGCCCATCCCGCTTGACGCACCGGTAATAACGATAACTTTACCTTTAATATTCTCTCTCATAAGGGTTACCTTCAGTAATTAGTTGAACACATAACGGGAATAAGCCCAGGTGAGACAAGTTGTCTGATAGCAACTGTATCTTCCTGTTTTCTAAATACCACTCCGGGCCGTTAACGACCGACAAGCTTCATACCCCCTTCCCGATAACGTTCGCCTTTAACAGGCCATCTCTCAAAAATCGCTTCTATCTGAAGATAATCATCCGGCGTAATGTTCACCTCCACGGCCCCGATATTTTCCTGCAGCCGTTCCGGCTTCGGAAAGACCGAAATGTTTAACTTAACCCTCGGAAATCAAGTCTTTTACCGTTCCGGCAACATCCTCAATAGGAACCGCCGGATCAACCCGATGCTGATAGAAAAGATCAATACAGTCGGTACGTAAGCGTCTGAGCGACTGCTCGGCAACCTGCCGTATACGTTCCGGGCGACTGTCCAGTTCACCCAGGCTGGCATCACCCTCTTTCCAGCCAAATTTAGTGGCAATGATGACGTTCTGCCTGAAAGGCTGAACGGCTTCCCCCAGCCACTCTTCGTTATCTGCGCCATAAGCCTCAGCCGTGTCAAAAAATGTTATGCCCTCTTTAAAGGCCGAGCGGATAAGGTCAATTGCTACCTTCTTGCTCTGGCTGGGGCCATAGCCATAGGAGAGTCCCATACATCCCAACCCCATCTCTGAAACTCTTAATCCCATACTGCCAAGCGTCCTGTATTTCATAACTTAATCCTCACGTCTGTTTATCACTTAGCGGTTAGTAGATGCCTTGCTGATCCCAGAATGCACAGTGATGATCATCAGAAAAACGTCCTGAAACCATCGTCGCCGCTGGCAAAGCGAAAGTCATGAAGTTATCGCGTTGCGGGCTGTATCGGGACCAGGCTTGTTCGCGTGATGACATTTTTTCCATTGCAACAAAATAGCTAACCATTTCGTCCGATAATTTTTCCTGCAACGGATTTAATGTGATATGAGCTGAGCTTCCGCCATGGAATCCGGGAAACAGATACGCCAGTTCAAAGGTATGCGCCGCAAGCAGCGGGAAAGTCGTTGGGCCTACATAGGATGGTGCCGTACGATCGCTGAACTCATAAGCATATACAGTTATTATGTCTGAGAGCGCCTGGTTCAGGGCGCGAGCCGGGCACGAGAACAAGCTGTCGGTGACCGTAGCGGCAAATGCCTCACTCGGGTTTTCATAGTCGCTGAGCGGATACTCGGCAAGAACCCTGGATTTCAGCGTGTCTCCATACTGGTGACCGATCCACTCCGGGTAGGCTTTTGCCTGCAGAGACTTACCATTCATTAACTCTGGCAAGGCCACAAAGAAATGACCTTCGTCGCGCGTCGTACCGTTAATCAGCGTGACAGGGTTAATATTGCCGTTTTTATAAGCGTCTGCCGGATGTATGGGGATGACGCTGCCATCAATGATGAGCTGGTTCTGCAGATACGGCGTCTGCATTTTCAGTATCCGCTGTGTCGGTACCGCCCTCAGGCAGCCTGAATCTTCTGGGTTGCAACCCAACGCCCGTGCAAACTCTGCACCGGTCTCCTGCGCCACTTTGAGAGGATGCGGTGCGCCAAAAGCGGGGTAGCGGGACATAATGGCTGCGCCACTCATTGAGAGCACATGCTGGAACAATCCTGCCGAGCCTGGCGCGACGATATGCGCCATAACACTATTGCCGCCTGATGATTCTCCGGCAATTGTCACGTTTGAAGGATCGCCGCCAAACGCAGAAATATTTTTCTGTACCCAGCGTAGCGCAGCCTGCTGATCCATTAGCCCGTAGTTAACTGATTCATGGCCTTCCGAATCAAGTCCCGACACAGACAGGAAGCCAAACACGCCCAAACGGTAATTCAGCGTGACCACTACGGCTTTGCCCTGGGTGACCAGCTTTGAAGGGTCATAATCGGCACCCTGGCCTACCTGAAGCGCACCACCATGGATCCAGACAAAAACAGGCAGCCTCTTATCTTCCTTACCAGAGACAGCAGGGCGATAGACGTTAAGATAAAGACAATCTTCGCTACCGCCAGCGCTGGCAAAATCACCGAGATCGGCATTTTGTGCACAACGGTTCGCCAGCGCGTTTGCTTTTCTCGGCGTGGACCATGAAGCGACGGCATGGGGCGGCTGCCAGCGAAGCTGATTGACCGGGGGCGCGGCATAAGGCAGGCCGAGCCACGAAATGACACCTTCTTTTTCTGTTCCGATCACCGGGCCAGAATGCGTACGAATCAATGTGGGATCTTTTGCCGGGGCTGAAGCACTGAACAGCCCCGCTGCGCTAACGATAACCGCTGCCGCAATTTTACTAGCGGGGAAGTGAGATTTCATACTAAATCCTGAGACTGAAAAAACATGGCATAACTATAGAGGCTCAGCGCTAAGAAAATTAGTCGGGTAATATTGGTTAGAATCATGAAGAATTCTCATAAATTGGTCAGTGGTCTGGTAAGGTAAACCGGAAAGGCCGACAAACGTCTTTTCAGGCATGGCACAGAGGGGCAATGCAGATTCATTGGTCAAGAGGAGATGCCAGTGGTACGAAATAATATTAATGATTTGGCCGCATTTCTCACCGTAGCGCGGGAGCGAAGCTTCACAAAGGCGGCGGCAAAGATGAGCATCTCACAATCTGCCCTGAGCCATACGATCCGTAATCTCGAGAAAAGGCTTGGCATCCGGCTGTTGACTCGCACTACCCGTTCGGTAACCCCAACGGAAGCCGGAGAGCGTTTGTTGGAAGGGATTGGCGCGCACTTTGATGGGATCGAAGCGCAGCTTGAGGCGCTCAATGCGTTTAAAGATAAACCTTCAGGGACAATAAGAATTAACGCTCCTGATTTTGCCATCAGTTGCGTGCTGCTGCCCAAATTGCGGGAGTTTATCCCGCGTTATCCGGACGTCACCGTTGAACTGGTGCAGGATAATGGCCTATCAGATATTGTGAACGACCGATTTGATGCGGGCGTCAGAATGGGATATCAGTTAGCCAATGGGATGATATCAGCGCGTATAAGCCCGGATTTTCGTTTTGCGGTAATCGGCGCGAAATCGTATTTCGCCAGCCACGAGGAACCGCAAAAACCTCAGGATTTAATCCACCATAGCTGCATCAATTATCGTTTTCTTACCAGAGGCGGTATCTATGCATGGGAATTCGAGGAAGACGGACGGGAAATAAAAATACGGGTTGATGGCCAACTGATTTTCAATGATATTTTTCATGTACTTGATGCCGCTGTAGCGGGGCTGGGGCTTGCTTATGTACCGGAAGACATTGCCCAGCCCTGGATTGAAAAAGGTGACGTAATAAGAGTTCTTGAGGAGTTCTCTCCCTTCTGGGACGGATTTTATCTTTATTATCCGCATCGCCATCAGGCTTCACCAGCTTTCAGTGAACTTCTTAAAGCCTTGCGCGTACAGGATTAAGGTACGATGCTGCATTTTATATGCAGTGCCGAGTGTGGCTACAGATCTTTATATTGCTCATCGCTGACAGGTTCGAACCACTGAGCATTTTTACCATCACGAATTTAGGTCGCAGTAAAATGTCTGCGGGTATCAGGCCGACTTTATTACAGGGTCTAAGGTCAGCTTCTCGCTCAGAGCGGACTGTCAGCCTAAAGCAGTCTGCTAAGTTCCAGAAGTAGACATCGAGGAATAGAGGAACATACTCGGTAAAACTCTTTGATTCACCTAGAAGATTCGGTGCAATTATCTATTCTCGTTTATCGTTTATTCGATCACAAAATTAACTTCCTATTGTTGTTGGTATCTGTTATAAAAACCTAATATTTTTAATGGAATCACTAATTATAAAAAAGAGCATCAATGAAAAAAATATGGAAATCATTAAACCTTGGCATCACCCATTTTTTATTCTTCTATATGGCAATACTCGTCATCATGCCTCAGAGAGGCCTTGTATACCCAATTGTTATTTGGCTGGGGATGATTATCCTAAGCGGGCTAGTTATACATTATTATTGGAACAAAAAATCGACCAATCAGCTGGCCACTCGCCTTCGAAAAAGTCATAGAAAAACGCAAAGTGCGGCATTGTTTTCGTCGTTATTGTTCTTATTGACATGTATTTCCTTTAAGATTATTGATCATATCAGTATCATCATTCCAAATGCATTAATTATCATGACCACCTTACTAATTGCATATACAATTTTATCCCACCTAAAATCTTTTGACAATAAAGAAAAAAACATAATTGCAAAAGTAAAACTAGGGATTAAATATTCATGGGTAATAGTAACTTTAATTTCATATTATCTTGCTCGCTCGCTAGTCTCTAACTCATTTGATATTCCTTTTGACACCACATTTAACAAGCTCATGACAGCAGTCACGGCCTTGCTTTTTATATTTATTTTCTACTATGCTATTTATTTTATGTGCACCCCTTATTTAACCCTTATTATTCCACAGGTGAAAAAGGTAAAGGCAACACCCTGTTGTGATATTAACTATTCAATGTCTGTTTTTGCTCCATTATTTTTTATTGGTTACATTTCATATATTGCATTTAGTGTTCAGACATTCTCCATCATCAAATTCGGTTACGGATTTGCCATGGAATATGATACACGAGACACTTTCTTTTGTAGGAATAAATATATGTGGCTCAACGAACATCCTAAAGCTCGATTTATGTTTCTCTCTGAAGGAAACTACCGTGCATTAATACCTCATCATGATGACTTTACAATATCACGCTTAACCTGTACGAATAGTGAGCCGTACTATTCACTAGTTACCGTAAAAGATAAAAAAGATTTCATGTTAGATGCTTTGAATCAGCGAGCAGAGATGCTTGCTATCGACCTAAAGACAGCAATATCCCCGAATGCCCAATAATATTCACCAGTTACGTAGCTATGCACACGAAATCCCACACTTTAAAGGATGCATACTGCGGGATAGATTACAGGCATTAGGTTCTGAGGTCTAAAACGTCCGCTCCTCGCTCACAGCGGACCTTCAGCTTAGGTAACTTGCTCGCTTCGTGCCTGGAGCGGACATTGCTAATCAACGAGATATATGCAACCTGAATACGGAGCTCTTTATGGTCACCACACATGTTTTCATCGCGGTCAGTCTTGATGGTTATATCGCTCGACAGGATGGCGATATCGACTGGCTGTTGAAGCGCGATGACCCGACAGAAGATCATGGCTATGCCGCATTCATTGCGGACAAAGATTGGATCATTATGGGGCGAGGCAGCTATGAGAAGGTGCTGACCTTTGACGAATGGCCTTATGATCGGCCCGTGCTGGTGCTTTCCCGGCAGCTAACCGATACCCCCGTGCCCAAGACGCTGAAGGGTAAAGTGCAGTTTTCATGCCGCACGCCAGGGGAGGCTCTTGCTGACCTGATGGAGAAGAACGTGCACCGGGTCTATATCGATGGTGGGCAATTAATACAGTCGTTCCTGCGCGAAGGTCTGGTCGCCGATATCGTTATCACTACCGTTCCTGTCCTGCTTGGTTCGGGAAAACCGCTGTTTGGAGAACTGCCCCATGATATCGGTTTGACGCTATTATCCAGCCGCAGCTTCCCTTCGGGTCTGGTGCAGTCGCACTATCGGCTGACGTCATAAGCTGAATATAAGCACAGTGGCGACCTTCGCTAAAGCGAGAAAATGCCCCAGTTGCCAGCGGTACTGTTTTACTTCTACGACCTTGCTTCAGTTCGCTGAAAAAGCAGTGCATCAAAAAACGGGCCTACAAAACCCAGGATCTGGCTCGTGCAGATCTCTTCGATGACATTGACCTGTTCAACAATCGGCGCTGGCGGTAAAGCCATGGTAAAGCCATATTGGGGCGTCAGTGACCCTGGACTTGATTAACAGAGTAAACCCGTCACCATCATACAGCTGGTAATCGGCATCTTTAGGTTTGGCGGCTTTGATTTCCGTATCGGTTAACGGCTTGGTTTTTCTTGCCATAGGGAGTCTCCATGCGTTTAGGCCCAACGAAAACAATAGAGCTTTTCGTTGGGCCTATCAATGGGCCTAAAAGTTTCGGATTTAATTAGTTCTCTTCGGACTTCGCGGGACAAATTCAAGTCACAAAAAAGCCCGCAGGGCTTGCGCCGTGCGGGCTCTTAGGACTTCATCGGATGACTCTGGTAATCACCGATGCAGAATTTTGGTGGAGCTGGCGGGAGTTGAATCCGCGTCCGAAGTATTTTAACTATCTGTTTTTATTGAAATCATACTCATTCATAAAATTAACGTAGCTTTTGCGTAGCCTTTGCAGTCCTGACCTGGACTCGGAATGGATACGATTGAACTCGATTCTAAAAGTTGAACTAGGTCCATTTTCAGTTTTGCTTTGAAACCTTATTAACTGTAAGGTACATCTGAAGTTTATTGTTATTTTATTTCCAGAAATATCTTCATATTTAATGCTTAGTTGTCCTGCATCCATTATATCAAAAAAAGCATCATGTGAAGCTGTTTCTGAATGCGACATTTCAGACAGCAGTAAAAGTATCAATGATGGAAATTTTATTTTTGAAGGAGAGCTTTCTTGAGTTATTGGCATAATATACTCAAGCTCTTTATGCTCTCTTTTAATTCCATAATGGTTTAATTTCCCGTATCTGTAAAATTGGAAATATACGACATTTGATTCTTTGTCATCAAATGCTTCAAAGTATCTTTCTCCTGTTTGAGATTGCTTTTTTAACAGGCTATACATTTGATTTTGATTTATCTCGATGATTTCTGAGCGCTTAGCTATATTTTTGTAGTCGAAATTCCAGTTGTATTTTATGTTCAAAGCGGTACCTAACCCAACGTTTTTTATTGTAATTGGTATGTCATAGAAATAATCTTTATTTTCAAGTTTTAATCTGAAAACACTGTCTGACGTATGTAGGGTTTTTACTTCTTGCGAATTGATAATTAGTTGTGGTTTTGTCGAAATTGTTCTTTGTAACATGGTTTGTTTTACAGCAAAGAAAGCTGCAACTGCTGAAGCTGTGGTTGCAATGAAACCACCGATGGTAACCCAACTTTCTGCTGCCATGCGAACAATCCTCACTCTACGAGAAAGTGAGGATTATCATTTATATACTCTTTTTATTCAATATATTGATGGAAGTTGAGTTATCATATTCCTTCAAGTAACGGCCATAATTTCGGAAGAGCATTTCTGGCCCTTTATGGCCCATTTGGGTTGCTAACCAGAAAAGGTTGGCCCCACGGCTGATATGGCTGGTGGCGAATGTATGCCTTGTCTGATATGGGTTTCGGTAGCGGATGCCTGCTTTTCGTAGAGTTGGCACCCATGCCTTTTTTCTAATTGCATCAGCACTTGCCCACGGCTTATTGGTCTTTGGATCTTCAAAGACAGTAGCGCCCTTCATGAACGTGAACGGTTTCTGATTTATCAGAGCCGACATTGCTTCATCTGTGAGTTCAACTTTACGGGTACCTGCTTTTGTCTTGGTCCCTTTGATCACACCAACAACACTGGCGCTCTGGACGTGAGCTGTCTTCCCTACAAAGTCAATATCATCCCAACGAAGAGCACACAGTTCAGAACTACGCAGCCCGGTTTGGATAGCGAACCGGAAAAGGTTCTCCCACTGCTTATTACCAGCCGTTGAGAGTAAAGCGTCTACTTCTGCTGGTGACAACGGATCTACCACATAACTACTTTCTGCCACTGATTTATCACTTTGGTACCGTGAAGCTGTTACCAGAGATACAGGGTTAATCTGAAGCACACCATCTGTCACTGCTTCATCCAATGCAGAACGCAGGAATGACAACTGGTTTCGGATGGTCTTCAATGTCGTTTTCTGGTTCTGGATCCATGTCTTCAATGCAGCCGGCGTCAACTCACTTGCAGGAAAAATATGAAGTGATGACAATGCGCTTCGGCATTTCTTGTACCCGCCTATTGTCGAAGGGGAAAGCTTCCTCGTTTCGCAGATCACCAGATACTCATCCAGATACATCTTCACCGTTTTTCCTGCGGCAGCGTTTCCGAAAATTTTTAATCGGGTAGAACGGGGAAAGTATTCCGCGTAAACAAACGTTCCCCTTTCGATCTTGTTATGGATTTCGCCGAGTGTGCGCTCGGCGTATTTGATATTTTTAGGGGTTACGTCCAGATTAGAAAGAGGCTCACGGCATTTCACCCCTTTATATGTAAAAGTAATATTGATGGTTTGACCGTTGCGATGTTTCCTGATGGTTACGCCGCGCGGGAGTTTAGGCGATTCTGTCTGGCCCATTTTGCAACCTCACTAAGATCTATCCATCTCTCCTTAACGCCTTCGACTTTCAGCACTTGAACCCCTTCACGCCACACACCACGCTGTACGCGCTTGTTGATCGCATCAGGAGTTTCACCAGTCTCTTTGCAATAAGTTGAAATAGGTACACAATCGAGGCTCAGCATAAATTTCTCCATTGCCCGGCTGCACCCGGGTAGTAATATTAAATATCAGCGTTGCTGGTCGGAATCAACTTCTGCCAGATTGCGTCCACGTTTTTTGCTTGGTGGCGCGCATGTATTGACACCCCACTACCTGCGCGAACCGAAGCTTCACATAATGTGCGTTTGTCGATGTTGCTCATTGGGCTGCTCCCGAGCGAACGGTCCGTAAAAGTTGGTTGAACATCAGCGTTAGGGTGTTACTGCAACCAAAAGGCAGGTCATTAACGCGGTATGTTGGTACACCTTCACGGACGCCAGACTTCACTATTCGCCCGGTGGTATAGAGTTGAGACAGTGCGCCGGCAACAGCCGGTGTCCTTCTATTCATGCCTCTGGCAATTTCACCGCTGGTGGTATTGGGATGGGCCTGAATGTATTCGAGTATGGTCATTGAGCCTTACCTTTCAGTTGATCTAACTGAGCTAACGACTCAGTTAACGCGGCATATGTGGCTTCGAGTCTTGTTGCTACTTCTTTCATGATCCGCGCATGCTTTGCTGGTAATTCCGGTACGGAGGCATGAGCTTTCGCAACGAGTTCCGTTATTTTCAGGCGGCGCATTGGCGCAGCTCCATCAACTCATTGAACCGGTTAATGAACAGCCCGAAAGCTTGGCCGGGGCGCAGAGGGTGTATTTCAAACAAATCTGTCGGCGGTATGCCTTCCAGCATCACCCATGGGATACTGTCGTCGATGTCCAGATCACGGCGTTCGGTTGCCAGCATGGTCAGGTCGGCGTATTTCACAAAGGACGATCCTTCAAGGGGCAGGCCGAACTTCAGGCGAATGAGCTGATCAGTACGCTTCTCGATCTGCCGGTAGTCGGGCAGCAGAGCTTTGAGCGGGGCGGGGATGTCCTGGCAATATGCTTCTGCGGCGTCATGCATCAGCGCTTCAAAGGCAAACTCTGGCGACACGATCTGGCTGCACAAAACGGAATGTTGGGCCACGCTGTAGAACTCCGGCAGGTGTCCTGCGAAACGGCAGATATTTGAAAGCGCCCCGGCAATATCTTCGACATCAATATCGTCAATGGTGGAGTTTATGTAATCGAACTGCTTACCGGAAAGTGTCTGGATAAAACTCACGTTATTTCTCCTTAATTGGTGCGCTTCACCGCACGATTTTTGGTTGTACGAATCCCTCGCCGAAAGGCGATAAATAAAGGAATTACGCTTCAATAAATCCCCGCTGCGCCGGGGATTTAATGCTGAGCAATTACGCTTTAAAGCTCCCGATGAAGGTTTCTACTGAATCACCGTCGAATTTACTGATCAGAAGATCGCGAAATTCGTTGGCGATCGCTTCTTCCTGGGCCTCCCGTTGGACGATACGCAGAACGAAGCAGGCCTCACCGCTTTTCAGCAGGCTGTTACGCAGCTTGAAGCGGCGCTCTTCGAGACCTTCATAGGGCACACACTTAAATTCGAACGCTACCGGCATTACATCTTTGCTGCTGGCCTCGATGCTTTGCATCAGTGACTTCTTACCGCTGAAGTCGTTGTCTTCGTGATCGGCCTGGTTAATCTGCTGAATGGAAACCCGGCGAACGGCAGTCGCGGCCTGGGCGATCGTCATAGTTTCGCCGTTGGCGTCGAACGCGGTGAGGTAGTCGCTCCAGTCTTCCAGCCACTCGGCGATCTGCTTCTGGCTCAGGCGGTCGCCGTCGATACCCAGCAGCGCGCGGAACGGAGCAGTTTTCTTCAGGGTGATTGAGGCAACGTTATCAGCATGACCCGGATTATCCAGTGTGCCGATATTGAACACGGATCGCGCGGTCATATTGCCCGCATCAATAAAGCAGCGAGCAGGTTCCTCGGCGCTGGCGTAGCCTTTAGAATAACGGGCAAAATCATCGATGCTGGTTGTACTCATAGCGCCACGGAAACGGAAGCGCTCAAGAGAAAAGCGCTCGAGGCTTTCAACGCGAGTATCTTCCGGGAGTAATGCTGTCGGGCAAGCCAGGCCGTTAATATCATTCAGGTGATAACCAGAAAGAACCAGATCCTTAACCTGCTTAAAAGTACCGCTGTCTACCTGAGACATAAAAATTCCTTATTAACAAATGATCGAATTGGTGGCAGTGAATTAGTTGTCAGCGGTTCACTGAGCCGCTTTAAGCTTTCCGTCTGTGGCGCCGTTGATACTGAACAATTGCCCCTGATCTTCCTGCAGGATGGTAAGTTTCCCGCCTTTGTTAACCCACATTGGGGTTTCGGTGGTGTCCTCTTCGGAGGCTTTACCGCGCGGCGTCGGGGTGATGTAGTTCAGCTTGTGCTTAATCTTGACGCGCTTTTCTTCAACGGAATTACCCATACGCTCAAAATCAAAAGTCAGGACAACCTTGCCTTTATTGCCGTTGTTCAGAACACCCAGCGCGGTGGTATTAAGCGCGGCGGCGATTTTATTCATGAACACGCCGGCATCCAGCTCGCCCAGAAAGTCGGGCACTACGGTCATGCGATCATTGCTCATAGCATTTCCTCTCGGTTAAGCGGCTGCCGCCGCTGTAAATTTCTCCATACACAACAGAGAAGGGCACCTGCATTGGTCGGCAACTGCAATTGCCATCCTCTTGCCCGGGTGGATTGGGTTATGAGCCCGTCGCCCGGTGATGCCCTTGTCTATTGTGTAAAAAGGGCGGTACCGAGGTAGAACATTATCTTCGTCCCTCTTGAATAAGGTTGAAGACCCTGATACCGCCAAGACTACCCACAGCAATCTATTGCCTGTCTTTCACCACATCAGGCTCGGTGGATCCCGCTATTCCCCAACAACAAGGATTCGGTTAATCTGGATATCCCCAACAAGAAGAAGAGTATTCAATGTGATCGCTGAACTATCAGCGGCAATGGCCGCTATAAAGGAGACTGCAGGTCTCGCTAAAATTATCAATGACGCGAAAACGGATGCTGAAGTTAAAGCGGCAACAATTGAACTCCAGAGCAAACTGATTACACTGCAGGCAGAGTGTTTTTCTCTCGGAGACGCTATTAGAGCAAAGGAAGATGAAGCTGCTCTTTTACGTTCGAGGCTTGCTGTTTTAGAGGATTTTGAGAAAGCTACGCAGGAATATTCGATATTGAAAACCCCCGGAGGAACGCTTGTATACTCAGCATTAATAGGGGGAAGTAATGATCAATTTACTATTAATGCTTGTCCCCGTTGTTTCCAGCAAAGCCAGTTGTCAATACTTCAGCCAAGTCCAACCACTCATTCTATGGGCGGGTATTTCATTCATTACTGTCCATTGTGTAAAAGTGAATTCAAAATGGATAAAGTTCCGCCCATGCCGCCAGTTCAGGTGCCACGTCGACTTAGACGACCTTTCTAGAAGTTTGTTGGTAATATCCAGATTGTTAAAGAGCGAAGCGTCCTATGGGCGCTTTTTTGTTGTTTGCGAATCATCCGGTCATTCATGCGCCACCGGCGGCTATTTCATGGGCGTCCTGCCTGTTCGCTATCGACAAATATAATGTAGGATAACTTACATTGACAGGTCAAGAGAAAAAGTTGGATAACTTACATTGAGGGGCGAAAAAAAACCGGGAGGCCCCGGTTTTGTTATAAATCCATTATTACTTGTCTTACTAATCCTACCAATCGGCAGTTACCGTTAACCTCGAGCATCCTGTAATTGGGATTCAGAGGTACAAGGTATTTCAATGGACCATCGATGACGAACTTTTTAATGGTGGCCTCATCACTACCCAAAAGCTGTGCGATTACAATTTTGCCATTAGCTTGGCTGGCATCGCCAAAATCAGGCTCAACAACGACGATCGAACCCTCAGGAATACTCGGGGCACCCGTAGGGTTGGTCATTGAGTCTCCACGTACAATGAGAGCAAATGCGTTCTCGGAGACTGCGGCTGAGGTATATACCCATTCCTTAATATCACGCTCTGTAATAGCACCGCTACAAGCCGTCCATTCCCCAGCTTGAACCCATGTGAGGATAGGAACTGACCTTATTCCGAATCTGTGCTCAGGCTTCACGGCGCGCGGTTGTTGGTTTCCGTCATCCTTTCCGTCCAGTAACCATTGCGGTGACTTATCTAATGCAGCTGCAAGCGCCTGGAGGTTCTCGCCACCAGGTTTGTAGTCACCGGATTCCCAGCCAGTGATAGTGACGCGGTTTACCCCCACGAGCTTTGCCAGGACGGATTGCGTCATCTTTAGTTCTTTGCGTCTGCTTCGGATTCGATCATTCATTTTCATGTAGGCAATCCTACCATTTTATGATGTAGGAATGCTTGACCAATTAATGTAAGTTATCCTACTATTTACGCACTGCATTACCTAACTCCAGAGGAAAAAAATGAAGAAAAATGAAGTTATTTCTTACTTCGGTGGCGTAGGGAAAACCGCTAAGGCGTTAAATATCTCGCACGCTTCCGTATCCGGATGGGATGAGATTATCCCAAAAGGACGGGCCTTTGAGATTCAGGCGCTGACGAAAGGTGATTTGAAAGTGGACCAATCGCTTTATGAAAAGCGTAGCCATTCGACAACATAAATTGAACCACAGAAACGAAGGGGGAGCCGTGGGTAACGAACCTGAATGGAAAGTTGATAAGCAGCCAGCTTGGCTGGTCGCCGCTATCAAAAAGACAATCACTGACCTGCCGGGCGGGTATGCCGAAGCCGCTGAATGGTTGGGGGTGACAGAAAACGCGCTATTTAATCGTCTGCGTACCGATGGAGATCAAATTTTCCCGCTTGGTTGGGTAATGGTTCTGCAAAGTGCTGGTGGAAAAAATCACATCGCCCACGCCGTCAGCAGAGCGTCAGGCGGTACGTTCGTTCCAATGCCAGAGATTGAAGATCTGGACTACGGGGATATAAACCAGCGCCTGCTTGAGGCAATTGAACAGATTAGTGCTTATTCGCAGCAGGTCAGAGAAGCGATCGAGGATGGGGTGATTGAACCTCATGAGCGATCGGCGATTGATGGCGAACTGTACAGCGCAATATCAAAGCTTCAGGAACATACATCGCTCGTTTATCGCGTGTTTTGCGCGCCAGAAAAGAGTGACGCCCGCGAGTGTGCAGCTCCGGGCGCCGTGGCAGATAAATCATTGTGTATGGAGAAATCCGCGTGAGCAATTTAACCGCAAATATTCGTTTGCCGCAACTCAGGTTGATCCCGGTACCGGGCGCTCCTTCGTTTCGGTATGAACGCATGGTATCGGGTCGCTGGTTTTCATGTAACCACAGTCGTACGGCTCGAATTGTGGGGGTATTCAACCGGAGGGCCGCGGCATGGTTCAACAAATAAACGGCGTTAATGTTTCAGCAGCTCCGTTCTTTGCTGGGGTACGCGTAACGATGAGTAGTCGCGATATTGCGGCGCTTACTCAGAAGCAGCACAAACACGTCGTACGCGATATTGAAACCATGCTGCAGCAACTCGGCGAGAAGCCGGGGGGGTATGCCCATTTCTGGACCCACCCCCAGAACAACCAGCAGTATCGGGAATATCGCCTCGATCGCGAGCATACCGAGTGTCTGGTTGCCGGTTACAGCGCGCCTCTGCGGATGGCAATCATCCGCCGTCTGCGTGAACTGGAAGAGCGCGCTGGCGCCATCCCGCAAACTTTGCCGGAAGCATTGCGCCTGGCTGCCGATATGGCCGAGCAGAATGCACGGTTAAACCATAAGGTTCAGCAGGACGCCCCAAAAGTGGCTTTTGTTGAGCAATATGTTGAAGCTGGCGGCGCCAAAAGCCTGCGTGAGACGGCGAAGATCCTGAATATGCCTGAAAAAGCGATGATCGACGTGCTGCTGCGCGACAAAGTTTTGTTCCGCCAGTCTGGCAATTTGCTGCCGCATGCCCTGCGCCAGCGTGAGGGCCTGTTTACCGTCAAAACCGGTACATCTGATTTCGGTCATGCCTATACGCAAACCCGCGTAACACCTCGAGGCGTCCAGTGGATCGCCGAACGGTACGCCTCAGAATTAATGGGGGGTTAACGTGGCAGAGCATATTCAACCTTTGAACCGTTACTATCGCGATCATCACGGCATTGTCGTAAATGTGATCGGTTATGACGCAACTGGTCAACGTGTTATCTACCGCCGCCCCGGCTATGACTGGGAGTGCGTGGCACCGTTGGTCGTGTTTCGTTCCAGATTCGTGAGGGTAGATAAGTGAGCGTTAAATTATCTGCATACGTCTGGGATGGCTGTGCGGCGGCTGGCATGAAGATTTCCAGTGTCGCAATAATGGCACGCTTGGCAGACTTCAGTAACGACGAAGGCGTTTCCTGGCCTTCCATTGAGACTATCGCTCGTCAGATTGGGGCGGGGCCCAGCACTGTCAGAACGGCTATTGCAAAGCTGGAAGCTGAAGGTTGGTTGACCCGTACCGCTCGCCGCCAGGGCAACCGTAATGCATCCAATGTTTACCGACTAAATGTGGCAAAGCTTCAGGCGGCGGCATTCGCCCACCTGTCAGATTCTGACCCGTCAAAATTTGAGGCGTCAAAATCCGGTAAAAATGGGGGTTTTCACCCGTCAGAATCTGGCGGGGATCCGTCAGTAACATCAACTACCGATCCATCAGATAAAAAACCTTCTTGTCCGGTTGCGCCGCAACCCGACCCTGCAGTGATGATCACCGATCAGGCTAAACAGGTTTTGACTTTTCTGAACCAAAAAACAGGATCCCGTTATCAGGTGGGGAAAACGTCGCTGGAGAATATTCGCGCCCGGCTGGGGGAAGGGTTTACCACCGAGGAACTCACTCTGGTTGTGGAGTACATGACCGAGAAATGGGGGCAGGATTTTAAAATGTCCGAGTACCTTCGACCTACGACGCTGTTTCTACCAACGAAATTCCCTGGTTACCTGCAGGCCGCGAACAAATGGCACAAAGCCGGTCGCCCTGAGCGCAAAAATGGCGAGTGGGTTAACAACCTCAGTCCTGCTTCGCGGGCAATCTTCAAAGATGTTGATTATTCACTACCAGAAAACTCGGGATTTCGCTCATGAATAGATACTGCCAGGCGCTGGCTGAACTGCGTAGCAAGCCAGCCCATGAGTTAAGAGAAGTTGGCGATCAGTGGCGCACTCCGGATCTGCTGTTCTGGGGCATCAATGCGATGTTTGGCCCGCTGGTTCTCGACCTGTTTGCTGATGATGACAATGCGAAGTGCCCGGTATGGTACACCGCAGAAGATAACGCGCTGACACAGGACTGGTCTGAACGTTTGGCAGAACTGGGTGGTGCTGGTTATGGCAACCCACCGTATAGCCGTTCGCAGTACCACGAGAAGCAGGCGATCACAGGCATGACGCACATCATGAAATACGCAGCAGCCCAGCGCGAGAAGGGCGGTCGCTATGTATTCCTGATAAAAGCCGCGCCGAGTGAAACGTGGTGGCCGGAGGATGCCGATCACATTGTATTCATTCGCGGGCGCATTGGGTTCGATCTGCCAGTGTGGTTTGTCCCTGCCGACGATAAGCAGAAGCCCACTAGTGCTTTCTTCGCTGGTGCTATCGCCGTCTTCGATAAGTCATGGCGTGGCGAGCGGTTCAGCTATATCAGTCGTATGGAACTGGAAGCGAAAGGGCGGGCGTTTATGTCCCTGGCTCAATTTGCCGCGACAAAAGTGGCGCCGCCAGCTCCGGCGGAAGAGGTTACTTCTGCTGCTGTATATCTGCCAGAAGTGGAATCGCGAATCTGGCCTCTTGAGGTTGGCCTGGTGTTTAACCAGGTTGAAGGCGCTGACGCGCTGAGTGAGATCCAGCAGAACAAGCTAAAAGCAAATATCAATCAGCTCTGGCTTGAGCGCATGTCCACCAGCGAAATAATCACTGTTGCCAGTGAACAGATTGGCAGTATGAAACGGGAGGTTGCGTGAGAGCGCTGCTTACCCCTGAAGTTGTGCCACGTCTCGGCGTGGTGCTCCTCAAGCCTGGCAGCGAACTATTTTCCCTATTTATAGGTGGCCGTGTGCTGGTGGAACGTCAGCCTGAGCATATGGCAGGCATGCCTACTGGGCGAGTCCCGGACGCGCGCCAACCGCTAGCCGAAAACAAAAGCCTCCAGTCTTTTTTCTCTGATGCGCGAGTTATTCAGGCCGCTGGGGGAATCAATGCCCTGGAAGAGTGGTTGCTGAGGCGCTTCAAAAAGTGTCAGTACCCCCACGGTGATTATCACCATAACGAGGTGGTCACAATGCGCTACGCATCGTCGGCGATAGCTGTTTGTTGGCACTGTGACCACACACTGAAAGACCAAGCGACGGAAACTCTTGGGGCACTGGCGCTGAATAACGCCACGGAATGGGTGATCGATAGAGTATTACTGGGGCTCGGATACAACAAAGAGCGCGAGCTGTCCCTTGGGGAATTGTGCTGGTGGGCTATTTACTCCGGGATTGGGGATTCAATAACGGAGGGAATGGCGCATCAGGCGCTGCGTCTCCCTGTTGAACCATTTCTGTCGGTTTACAAAGAGGCCGATATCATCCCGGGCGACCCTGTCCCATCGGCGGTTCAACTTCAGCAGAGAGCAAGACGGTTTAAACGGACAGAAGCCCCGGAGCCGGTAGAGCAAAAGCCTGTTATGGCGCTACAAGCGGATCCGGATAGCCCTGAGTCGTTCATGTTACGGCCTAAGCGCCGCCGCTGGGAGAATGAAAAGTATACGCGCTGGGTAAAAAGCCAGCCCTGCGAGTGTTGTCGCCGTCCGGCAGATGATCCACATCATATTATCGGTAATGGGATGGGGGGCACTGCTACCAAAGCCCACGACCTGTTCGTGATCCCTCTGTGCAGAGAGTGCCACGACAAATTGCATACTGATGTGGCGGCGTTTGAGCAGAAAAATGGCACCCAACTGGAGCTGCTGTTTCGATTCCTGGACCGGGCGCTGGCGATCGGCGTAATTGTTAAAGCGTAAGTGTATGGAGCGCTAATCTGAATGAATTTACAGGCCATTGAATATACCCGTATAGAAGTAAGGCGCGCCCTGGCTAATTTATCTGAAGGGACAAAGGGGCAGTTGCAGGCGTTTAGTGAACATCCACCAGCAGACAAAAATAAAACTCCCCGCTGCGGACAGCCCCTTATCGAACTGGAGGGCGGGGGAGGTTGCGGACGCTCGCTTGTAAGGGCATTAACTACGCCTTTTTATGTGCTGGAAACGAGAAGCCGGCGGCGACCTTTACCGCCAATGCAGGATCTGGAATTTAGTTACGCACCGTGGCGCCGGGTAATCAATTCACTTGATGACTACCAGCAGGCATGGATCCGTTACTGCTATGGTTTCGATCTGAACTTCAGGTATCAGACCCTGATGTGCCAGCACGTCTGGAATGGTTTTCAGAATTGCCGGATAGAGAAGAAGCTGCAGTCACGGGTAGTAAAAAAACTGGTCTCACTTGTCTGGCTGGCAGCGCAGGAGGTAGCAGCGGCCAGAAGCAATGATACCTATAAAGAGTACGCCGGCGCGGCGTTAGCACGCATGATCTCTGTTAATCGTTCAACCTGGTTACGGGTGTATGCCTCGCATTGGGCGAGATTTAAAGCAGCATTCGTTGAACTTGACGCTCAGGCGTTGCAAACGATCCTCATCAGGCGCGAAGCGATGGATGTGGCTAATGCGTTGGAAATGTGACCTAAGTTTCACTATCTACGTCTAACGCGCTTGCAAAATGCAACGAAATAAGACATATTTGAAGCATATTTGATACGTTGCCAAAATTTTAAAACCCGCCAATGAGCGGGTTTTTTATGTCTCAAATTTTGTATGATTTAAGCTTCATTCATTATTTGAGGATTTAAACGTGGCAAAAGGTAGTCATATACCCTACGAAGTCAGGGATGAGGTTGAGAAAGAAATCATTAATCGTTATGGGCATGAAGCCCAAATTGCGTCTGTCAGTGTTGAGTTCAGCACTGATTATTTTCCGCATAAAGGTAGGGCGTTTATTTGGTTTGGTACTAACCCCGATCCGTTTGTATGTAGTTTTGAGTATAAATATGGGGAGATGTCAGAAAAGGTATTTAGCGTCACGAGAGACTGGCGTGATTGATACTAAATTTAATTGTCGAGTCATAAAAATATGACTTATCTGCTGTGAAGAATGGGCGGCTGGTGGGTGTTGGAGCACTCCACCAGCCATTCGCTCATGTTTGAGGTCACAAGCGAACCGAAGCCCACCGCTTTAGCGCTAAAGCATAGTGAGCCTATCAGAGTCCTGCTTACTGATCTATGAAAAATACTGTAAAAATAAACAGTGTTGAGTTGTTCAACGCTGATTGTCTGCACGTTCTTTCCCAAATCCCCGATAATTCGATAGACCTAATCTGTACCGATCCGCCGTATTTCAGAGTTAAACCTGAAAATTGGGATAACCAGTGGCGTCGGGATGCCGATTACTTGGCGTGGCTTGATAAGTGTCTGTCGGAGTTCTGGCGGGTTTTGAAACCGAACGGCAGCATCTACCTGTTTTGCGGTCATCGGCTGGCGGCAGACATTGAACTGTTGATGCGTAATCGTTTCAATATTCTCAACCACATCATCTGGGCGAAGCCGTCCGGTCGCTGGAATGGCTGCCATAAGGAAAGCCTGCGGGCGTATTTCCCTGCAACAGAGCGCATTCTGTTCGCTGAACACTATCAGGGTCCATATCGTCCAAAAGACGTCGGCTATGAGGTGAAGGGCAGGGAACTGAAACAGCATGTGCTGATGCCGCTGATTTCATATTTCCGCGATGCGCGTGCAGCCCTGGGGATAACGGCAAAACAGATTGCCGATGCCACGGGAAAGAAAAACATGGCGTCTCACTGGTTCAGTGCCAGTCAGTGGCAACTGCCGAACGAAGAGGATTACCAGAAGTTACAGGCATTGTTTTTACGTGTCGCAAAGGAAAAAAAGTGCACCGGAAAACGGGAGTATCCACACCACCAGCTGGTGGAGGAATATTCTGTGCTGAGCAGGAAATACGCAGAACTGCTTGGCGAGTATAAAAGCCTTCGGCGATATTTCAGTGTAACAGCGCTGGTCCCCTATACCGATGTCTGGACGCATAAACCCGCTCAGTTTTACCCTGGAAAGCATCCCTGTGAAAAACCGGCAGACATGTTGCGGCAGATTATCAATGCCAGCAGTAGGCCAGGCGATCTGGTGGCAGATTTTTTCATGGGTTCAGGCTCAACCATAAAAGCTGCTATGACGCTTAGACGTCGTGCTATTGGCGTTGAACTGGAGCCGGAGCGTTTTGCGCAGACCGTGAAGGATATTCGGGGGATATCTGAACTGATTCGTTGATATTGCAGGATTTATCCGTTCTGGATAATATTTTGCTTCCGGCCCTTGAGCTCAGTGGTCAGAGCGAGCAGCTCATAACCGCCAGGTCGCCGGTTCAAGCCCGGCAGGGGCCACCATGCCGACTTAGCTCAGCAGGTAGAGCAACTGACTTGTAATCATCAGGTCACCAGTTCGATTCCGGTAGTCGGCACCATGCGCTGTTAGCTCAGATGGATAGAGCAATTGCCTTCTAAGCAATCGGTCACTGGTTTGAATCCAGTATGGCGCACTATGCGGTCATTGTATAATGGCTATTACCTCAGCCTTCCAAGCTGATGATGCGGGTTCGATTACCGCTGACCGCTCAAGTTTTGAATGGGCGCTGCTTTTTGCAAAATTGCTGTGTAAAAATACTGACCTTTGGGTTCAGCGCTCATCCAAAAGCACTCCGTTAATATCCGTACAACCGTGGGTGGTTTGTTGGATGGAGTGCCTCATATTAATGCCTGTTTGTTTAAACACATCTATTATTCAGTCTGCTATGGTGTTGCCGTACCGCTATACTGTCTACTCTATCAGTGATGAGGTGACCTATGCAGGAAGGGTTCTACTGGATTAAGCACGTTGACTCTGTCCAGGTGGCTTATTTCAAGAGTGAAGAGTTCGAAGATATATCAACCGGCGAAATTGTACCTGGCGTATGGCACTTAACCCGGGATGATGCAATTTGTCACAACAGTGAAGTCAGTATCCTGGCTGGTCCGTTAGAACCACCAGGTTAAAAAACTTATTTTTGATCAGGCTGCCTCCGGGTGGCCTTTTTTATTTCCCCTCAATTCTGAGAGGACTCACAGCAATAAGAGGGGGCTAAATGTCCGATCCGATTTCCGGCACTGGGCTGGCTGGTGGTGCACTGACGGGGGCCAGTATCTATGGACTGCTGACCGGAACCGATTACGGTGTTGTATTTGGCGCATTTGCAGGGGCGGTGTTCTACATTGCAACTGCTGCGGACCTGAGCGCAGCGCGCCGGTTGGCATATTTTCTGGTGTCATACATCGCGGGGATCCTTTGTTCCGGTCTGGTGGGATCAAAGCTGGCGGCCTGGACTGGTTACACCGATAAACCGCTGGATGCCATTGGTGCCGTAATCGTTTCTGCATTGGCCGTCAAATTCCTGACGTTCCTGAGTAACCAGGATGTTGGATCGCTGGTGGCGCTGATAACGCGCCGGGGAGGTTCCGGTGGTACTAAATGACCCGACTGCAACCCTTAACGCTCTGTTATGCGCGGGGGTGGTAATAACGTTAATGTTTTACCGTCGCGGCAATTCCCGGCACCGCCCGTGGATTTCACGTCTGGCATGGCTGATTACCGTCTTGTACAGCGCTGTACCGCTTGCCTACTTGTGCGGTATTTATCCACATTCATCATGGCCTACGATCGGGGCCAACATCATTTTTCTTTCCGTGCTGGTGGCCGTCAGAGGCAACGTTGCACGTCTGGTTGATCACCTGAGGCAATAATGACCAAAGACGAAATATTTAATGCCATCCTCGGCAAAGAGGGCGGGTACGTTAATCACCCCGACGACAAAGGCGGCCCAACAAACTGGGGAATCACTCAAGCGGTAGCTCGCGCCCACGGTTATAACGGTGATATGCGTAACCTTACCCGCCAGCAGGCGCTGGATATCCTGACGGCTGACTACTGGACAGGGCCACGCTTCGACCTTGTTTCTGAGGTATCACCAGCCATCGCCGCCGAATTGTGCGACACCGGCGTTAACATGGGCCCATCGGTTCAGACCAAATGGTTTCAGCGATGGCTGAACGTATTCAACATTCAGGAGACGCTCTATCCCGAGCTGATTGCTGATGGTTTTATCGGTCCACGAACTATCAGCGCGTTAAAAAGCTATCTTGCCCGGCGAGGAAAAGAGGGAGAGCTGGTTATGCTCCGTGCTCTGAATTGCAGCCAGGGTCAGCGTTATCTCGAACTGGCAGAACAGCGCAGCGCGAACGAGACATTTGTTTATGGCTGGGTAAAGGAACGGGTGGTTATATGACGCTTGAGATGATCACCGGACTCGTTGTGGCAGTATTTGCTGCTATTGCTGGAGCTTTTGGCCTGGGCCACCTACGCGGCGCCAGCAAAGCTGAAGCGAAAGCAGATAAGCAGCGCACCGAAGAAAACGCGGCGGCCACCGTTGCGGCGGCAGAACGTAAAGCGGAAGTCACTAAAGAGGCCAGCAATGTACAGCAGACTGTTAACCATATGCCTGATGACGATGTTGATTGCGAGCTGCGCGCAAACTGGACCCGCAAGGGTTGAAGTGGTTGATACGGCTTGCGACTGGGTTAAACCCATCTACGGAACGGATCACGACTGGGATGTACTGGACCGCCAGACGAAGAAAGATATCCTGGCGCATAACAAAGCGTGGCAGGCGAACTGCCAGAACCCCCAAGTCGGATCATTATGACGAAAACTTAGTAAGTATTCCCGGTGGCAGAATGTATCGCTGATATTTCAGTGAAACAGCGATTTATTCTTGTCACTAACAGGATAAATGCTAATAACACCTTTTTATTCGTGTTATTAAAATAAAACAAACTACTCTCATTGTACCTTTGCCAACCAGCACCAGTCTGGCAGAGGTTGCAAGTTATCCGGTCAGGTATAGCTCTTCCGGGTGGCTCCTGAGAGTTGTGTTTCATCTGTTAACTGACAGTAATCAAAGGCCGCATATTCTTGCGGCCTTTATTTTATACATATCTCGCACGCCTTGAAGATAACACTCATAAGACAATAGGCCTTTGTTATAAGACAGAGGAACTATAGTGTGGGGATGTCTAAAGGAGCGTGTTTACCAATTTAACAGAAAGAAAATACTGTACATGCAACTCTTTCATGAACTGAAATCTTTGAAAACTAAGGGCGGGAAGTAAAGGTTTTGGCCAGCGTGACATAAATTTATATTATGGTTGTTTAAAATTTTGCAATTAAAAACAGTAAGATGCGAGCTTACAAACTAAATGTTGCTATGTCGGGTCAATCATGCGTTAATGGGGGTGTGGTTTGTTATGAATTTATCTGAAGCAGTTACTGTAATATTTTTTATTATTTGTTCCTATTGAGATTTCCTTGTTGGTTTTTCTCTCTGATAATTTTTTCAGACCATTCTGCCCAAGGGCTTACTCAAAAAGGTAATAGTTATGTCTAATAAAATGACTGGTTTAGTTAAATGGTTTAATCCTGAAAAAGGTTTTGGGTTTATCACCCCAAAAGATGGCAGTAAGGATGTATTCGTACATTTTTCGGCTATCCAGAGTAATGATTTTAAAACGCTGAATGAGAATCAGGCAGTTGAGTTCGGTGTTGAGCAGGGTCCAAAAGGACCGTCGGCAGTTAATGTCGTAGCGCTTTAAGGTCACTGTTATTATTAATAATATTCACTTTAGATGTCCTTGCTGCCATGGGTCTCAGTACCGTACATCATCTTTTGATGTTACCGTCAGCAATCCTTTTGGTGCGAAATGTATTTTCTGTAAATCTACAATGATTACATTTGATAATATTGCACGTTATATTTGTTCTGGTCAGGCTCCACTTGCTTTCAGAAAGTAAAAAACCAGGCCCCTTTTTGGGGCCTTTTTACATTGTAATATGGCTTCATAATAGGATATTTACGAGACCACTATGAAAAAAGTGTTAGTGTTTTTTAATTCCGAACCGGCAGTTGTGCTATCAGTAATGAAGGGTATTACAACTATAACACGTGAATATCCTAGCGGTGAAAAGGCACATCTATCCGTTATGTCTGCCGGCTTCCCATCACTGACAGGTGATCACAAAATAGTTTATGTTGCTTCTGATCGTAATGTAAGTTCAGAAGAAATCCTTGAGGTCGCATCCAAATTACTGAAATGAAAGTTTCAAGTATCTGTGCTAACTGTATTGAGTGTGGTTTTCCGGCTGTATTTTCAAGGTAAATAATAACCAAGCTATTGATCATTTGATGTGTTCAACCTATCTTTATAGGTAGACAAGGCAAGTATAAAGCTGTGAACACATTGTTATAATGGTTTGTTGATGTCGTAACAGAGTATGAGAGGAGCAAAATGAACGTCGCAGAGTTACAACAAAAAACGGAGACAGAAATTTCTGAGTTTATTACTAAGAAAATTGTCGAGCTCAAAAAAAAGACAGGGAAGGAAGTTTCGGACATCAAGTTTACTGCTCGTGAAAAAATGACCGGGCTGGAGAGCTATGATATTAAGATTACTTTGATCTAGGTCTGCTGCGAAGTTGCTGACTGCGCACTTCATTTAAACAGCCATACGTAGAGACCAGCTCACGCATAGCTGGTCTTTTTATCTTGTTTTATTCTTTTTTGAAGCCTCAATTTTATATACAGTAAGGCATTTTAAGCGCTATTGTCAGGGTATGAGCGGAGGAAAAGTCATTCACAGTTTTTCCTTTGAGTGTCGATTGTATTAAGGGCTTTTCTATAAGCACCATATGCCCCCTGAAAGGATTGCTCAGCCTGCTTAATCGCTGCCTTCTGCAAGTCCGGGTTATCACCCGCTCTGTCCGCCAGGTAAAAAGCCTTAAGTGTGTTAGTTGCAACTGTCGCCAGTTCAGGTGGCGCATAAGTCATCACTTCTGTGGCGCTTTTAATAACTGGCAATATATCTTTTCTCATATCGCTTCGTGTAATAGGGGCTGTTAACGTAGGTGAAAAGCTAAAAGAAGTCACCGATACCATGAACTGATTATATTTCTCCCTCAACAGAGATTCCTGCTTATCCAGACGAATGATACATGCTGTTTTTGAAGCATTGTGTGTTTGTAAATAGTTTCCATACAGACCCAGTAATGCGGTGATACTGACACCCAGTAATGTGCAGATGACTGGGAAAATTACATTGAATTGTTTTATAGCTAGACTTCTTCTCATGGCTGTCGCTCACTTGCTGTGTGGTTCAGTATATTTATTCGGTTAAACCATATTTACTTGCCATGATTTTTACGCCAAGAGCCAGCACATGGTTAGTTATCATTTTTATGGTTTCTCTACTTCCGGCTTTGACCGCCTGTGTTAATTGGCTACCAGCATTTGATGTTAGGCTATCAGGCATGAGTTTCAGACATTCAAGCCCTTTAGGGGTAAGAATTACATCAGCAAAGTATTCACCGTGAAATCCGCTGGAGGTAATAAAATCTGCATTAATAAGCCAGCTAATTGTTGCTTTAACAAATTCAGCGTCTTCGGTTAACTCAGCACCGGTAAAGCCATCGGGATCAAGTGCTGAGTCTCCTTCTGTGTAATCTGCCAACCCTAACGGTTTGGTGAGAGGAAAGGAATTGTACAAATCCGCAAATACCTGACCTGCAATTTCGTCGAACTTATCAATATTGGACATATTTATGGATAACTCCCTGTATCAAAAAGAAGAGGTTAAGGCTGTTCTTATTAAAGAACTGCATGGGGCTATTACAGCACAACTGACAGGAGAAATGGATTGGGTAAGGACGAGAGCTTTTTGGGCCGCCAGATTACCGGGGATTCCCTCAGATCTGCTGGCTGAAGCTCTCGCCTCTGCTATCAGCAAAGGTGCATACATTCTGGCGTCAAAGCGCTAATCAGTGATAGTTCTGTGGGTCCTCCTGACGATTCTGAACACCGAGGGGCCGGGGACACGCGGAAAACGGCTAGTTTTTTGCATTTTATGGGTTTCATCATCATCCGTTTAACCTATTGATATTTCAGTCCTGATCGTTTACAGGATGTCGAAATGACTATTTTTTGTTCACCATCATGGATAACGAACTGAAAAATCTCCGGCTGAATATCACTCAGCTGGCCGCAATCACCGATCTGCACCGTCAGACGGTCGCAAGCAAGCTGGCAAATGTGCAACCCGCCCCCGGCAGCAATCCGAAACTTAAGCTTTATGCAATCACAGATATTTTGCGTGAGCTGCTGACAAGCACCACATCGTCCGAGCTGTTGGACGTCGACAAAATGCTTCCCCCGGATCGTAAAGCCTGGTTTCAGTCAGAGCGCGAAAGGCTCAAGTTCCAGCAGGAAACAGGGGAGCTGATCCCGGCATCCGAAGTCACCAGGCAGTTTTCCTCCATGGCGAAAGCGATGGTTCAGGTGCTGGAAACGTTACCCGATATTCTTGAGCGCGATTGCGCCATGACCCCAGCAGCGGTTGTCAGGGTGCAGCAGGTTATTGACGATCTGCGCGATCAGATAGCCCTCAAAGTTGAGCAGGCCGACTCACCGGAACAGGAGGATATGCCAGAAGAGGAGTAAGTCATGCGACAGGCCACGGCAGCGGAAGTCAGGCGTAACGCTTCCGTCATTCTCAAAGCCCCGCGCCGTATGCCTGTGGCTGAGGCGGTTCAGAAATTTATGCGCGTACCCATGGGGGCCGGTAACTCAGTACCGTGGGACCCTGCCGTCGCCCCGTATGTGATTGAACCGATGAACTGCCTCGCGATGCGTGAATACGATGCAGTGGTGTTTGTTGGTCCGGCACGAACAGGGAAAACGATCGGTCTGGTGGATGGTTGGGTTGTATACAACATTGTCTGCGACCCTTCCGATATGCTCGTCGTTCAGATGACCGAAGAGAAAGCCCGCGAGCACTCAAAAAAGCGACTGGCGCGGACCTTCCGCGTGAGTCCTGAGGTGGCGAAGCGCCTGAGCCCGTTGCGAAACGACAACAATGTGTATGATCGTACTTTTCTGGCGGGCAATTATCTCAAAATCGGCTGGCCTTCCATCAACATTATGTCCTCGTCAGATTTCAAATGTGTGGCGCTCACGGATTATGACCGTTTCCCTGAGGACATCGACGGCGAGGGTGACGGTTTTACCCTGGCCTCCAAACGCACAACGACTTTTATGTCCGCCGGGATGACCCTCGTGGAGTGTTCACCGGGGCGGGACATTCGCGACAGCAAATGGCGCCGCAAGTCTCCCCATGAAGCGCCACCAACGACTGGCGCGCTTTCTCTGTACAACCGTGGCGATCGCCGTCGGTGGTACTGGCCGTGCCCGCACTGTGGTGAATATTTTCAGCCAGCGATGGAGGCGATGACCGGCTACCGTGATGAACCGGATCCGGTAAAAGCCAGTGAGTCGGCTCATCTGCTTTGCCCGCATTGCAGCAGCATTATTACAGCAGATAAAAAGCGCGAGCTTAACGGTGTGGGAGTCTGGTTGCGTGAAGGTCAGAGTATTGACCGTGATGGCAATATTTCTGGTGAGCCACGCCGTTCTCGCATAGCGTCGTTCTGGATGGAAGGCCCCGCCGCTGCGTATCAGACCTGGGCGCAGCTGGTGTACAAACTGCTGACTGCTGAGCAGGAGTATGAGGCCACCGGCAGCGAAGAAACCCTAAAGGCGGTGATCAACACCGACTGGGGGCTGCCGTACCTGCCTCGCTCGGCCAGCGAACAGCGACGTGCCGATGCGCTGATGCTGCGTGCGGAGGATTACGGTAAACGCCTGGTACCGCCTAAGGTACGTTTCCTGCTGGCGGCAGTTGACGTTCAGGGCGGTAAAAAACGCCGTTTCGTCGTGCAGATTATCGGTTATGGCGAGAACGGAGAACGCTGGCTGGTTGACCGCTACAACATCCGTCAGTCGCTGCGCTGCAATGCCCATGGCGAGGCGGAGCCGATCCATCCCGGCGCCTATCCGGAGGACTGGCAACTGCTGGTCTCCGATGTGCTGGAAAAAACGTATGCGCTTCAGTCTGACCCGACGCGGCGTATGCCGGTACTGGCCATGGCCGTCGACAGCGGCGGTGAAGAAGGTGTGACCGATAACGCCTATAAATTCTGGCGCCAGTGCCGCCGGGATGGCCTGGGTAAACGCGTCTATCTGGTTAAGGGCGACAGTACAAAGCGTCAGAAAATTATCACCAAAACCCACCCGAATAATACCGAACGCAGCGACCGTCGCGCCGACGCGCGCGGCGAGGTGCCGGTATATCTGCTGCAGACCGACCTGCTCAAGGATCAGTTGAGCAACAATCTGGACCGTGAGACCCCCGGCGCGGGCTATATCCATTTTCCTGACTGGCTGGGGGAGTGGTTCTACGAAGAACTGACCTACGAAGAGCGCGGCGTGGACGGCAAATGGCGTAAGCCAGGCAAGGGACCCAACGAAGCCTTTGACCTGTTCTGCTATGCCCACGCCGTGGCGGTTCTGCGCGGCTACGAAAAAATCCGTGACTGGGAAAAACCTCCGGCGTGGGCTGAGCCGCAGGATCTCAACCCAAATATTCATGAAGGGGAACGCCCAAGGGAGATAACCGTGAAAAAAACAAAACCTGTTCAGTCACCTGTTAAGGCTGAACCTGAAAAGGATACAGCTCTCTCCGGCAGCTGGCTGGGGTCTTCCGGTAAGGGAGGCTGGTTGTGACGAAGGACGACATCTGGAAAACGCTGCTGATGGTGCGTCAGGCCTACCAGGATTCCCTAGACGGCAAGAGCATTTCCTTTACCGGCGTAAACGGTCGCGCCATCACTAACCACGATCCGATAGCGCTGCGCGACGAGCTCGAATACTGGGAGCGTCGCTGGCGGGCGGTCAACAGTCGCGGTGGTTCGTACAAACTCGCACACTTTCTGTAAGGCGTCATATGGGTATTTTTGAAAGAACACTGGGAGCTATTTCACCCGGGTGGGCAGCGGCGCGTGCGCGGGATCGTCTGCGGCTAAATGCTTATGAAGCGGCAAACCCGTCACGGCTGCATAAGGCGAAAAAACAAAGCCAGTCAGCGGACACCTCTGTATTTGCTGCAGGTAAGTCCCTGCGGGAGCAGGCCCGGTGGCTGGATGAAAACCATGACCTGGTGATCGGCCTGTTCGACAAAATGGAAGATCGGGTAATCGGTGCCCACGGGATCCATGTTGAACCCCAGCCCCTCGATCTGGAGGGCAATCTCCATTCCGATTTTGCCGGGCAGCTTTCGGCGCTCTGGGCGGAATGGTCCGTGCGCCCGGAAGTAACCGGCATGTTTACCCGGCCGGAAGCTGAGCGCCTGTTACTGCGTTCTGCGCTGCGTGACGGGGAGGTGTTCACGCAACTGGTAAGGGGGAATGTGTCGGGTCTGCAACACGCAACGTCAGTACCATTTTCACTGGAAATGCTGGAGGCGGATTTCGTTCCGTTCAACCTGAACAGTACCGCAGGCCAGCAGGTTCGCCAGGGCATCATCGTGAACGAGTGGGGGCGTCCCGTAGGCTACCGCGTTTATAAGTACCACCCGGCCAACATGACGCGGTTCAGCGCTGAGTTGAAAACCGTCTCAGCGGAAAACATGCTCCACCTGGCACAGCGAAAGCGCCTGCATCAGTTGCGTGGCATCAGCCTGATCCACGGGGTGATCACCCGTCTTTCAGACATCAAGGATTACGAAGAGAGTGAACGCGTGGCCGCCCGTATTGCCGCTGCGCTCGGTTTCTACATCAAGCGTGGTGATGCGCAGTCCCTTGGCGATGATAGTGAGTTTTCAACACCCGGTGGTCAGCGTCATTACGATATTGCGCCGGGCATGATTTATGACGAACTACGGCCCGGTGAAGACCTGGGCATGGTGGAATCAAATCGCCCGAATGTTCACCTGTATGAATTCCGAAACGGACAAATGCGGGCGGTTGCTGCCGGTACGCGTGGCAGCTATTCGAGTATCGCGCGTGACTACAACGGTACATACAGCTCACAACGTCAGGAACTGGTTGAAAGCTTCGAGGGTTACAACGTTCTGCAACAGTGGTTTGTCGGGCAGCACAGCAGGCCTGTTTACCGTGCATGGCTGGCGATGGCGTTGCTGAGTGGCGTTGATGTCCCGCCGGATGTGGATCCAAAATCCCTCTATAACGCACTTTATCTCGGCCCGGTTATGCCATGGATTGATCCGGGGAAAGAGGCTAACGCCTGGAAAGCGATTGTGCGTGGCGGTGCGGGTACAGAAGCGGAATGGGCGCGGGCCCGTGGGAAAAACCCGCAGGAGGTTAAACGCCAGCGACTGCGTGAAACTGAATTTAACCGTAAACACGGGCTGGTGTTTGATTCCGACGCCGCCAACGACAAAGGAGCGATGCCAGATGCAACGGCAAAAACAAACGATGTCCGGCGTGAGCCGGACGATGATGATTAATCCGCGCGCCAGCTTGGCGGGTGTCGATGCGGCAAACGGTCAGTGCTGGTATGAAATACGCGCGCTGGCTGCAGGCCGCGTCGAAATCTTCCTTTATGACGTGATTGGCGGCTGGGGCATCACTGCCCAGCAGTTTGTCGCTGACTGTAAAGAGGCAGGGGTGTTTGACGCCAGCGCGGTGGACTTGCATATCCACAGCCCCGGCGGCGATGTGATGCAGGGTTTTGCCATCTACAACACCCTGTCGCGGCTGAAAGCGAAAGTGGATATCTGGGTGGACGGTGTGGCGGCAAGCATGGCCTCGATGATTGTCTGCCTGCCCGGCGCAACGGTGCACATGCCGGAAAACGCCTGGATTATGGTCCACAAACCGTGGGGCGGCATCGCCGGCGATTCTGACGATATGCGCGATTACGCCGCCTGGCTTGATCGTAATGAGTCCCTGATGCTCAGCGCTTACATGAACAAAACAGGACTGGGGCAGGAGGCGCTGGAAGCGATGCTGAAAGCAGAGACCTGGCTTAACGGTGCCGAGGCGGTGGAAAAAGGTTTCGCCGACAAACTTGAACCTGAACTGCAGGCCGCGGCCTGTGTGAATCAAAATAAACTGAAGGATTACCAGAATATGCCAGAACAGATTAATTCCCTATTTGCGCCGCGCGCCGAAGCTCCTGTGAATCAGCCGCAGCAGCCTGCTCCGGTACAGGCAAATCTTAACCCGCCAGCACCACAACAGCCTGCGCCTCAGATGTCGAACATCGATATTACCGCGCTTGCCCAGCAGTTGCAGCAGCAGATGCAGACGGCGAACGCGGAGCGCGTGAATTCCGTCTCTGCCGTGTTTGAGGCGTTTCCGACCTTTGCGACGCTAAAGGCGGAGTGCCTGGCCGACTTCTCCTGCAATGCCGAAAAGGCCCGTGACAAACTGTTGCAGGCACTGGCGGCGGGCACCACCCCGAGCGCCGGTCCGGGAGCTATTCATCTTTATGCCGGTAACGGCAATCTGGTCGGTGATTCCATTCGCGCTGCGGTAATGACCCGGGCGGGGTTTGCCCAGGCAGAGAAAGATAATGCCTATAGCGGCTATACCCTGCGTGAGTTGGCACGCGCGTCGCTGGTCGATCGCGGCATCGGTATCTCCGGTGCAGGCACGGCACAAGCGATGGTCGGCCTGGCCTTCACCCACAGTAGCAGCGATTTCGGCAATATCCTGATGGATGTGGCGCACAAAGCAGCGCTACAGGGGTGGGATGAGGCAAGCGAAACCTTTGATCAGTGGACCCGGAAAGGTACGCTGACCGATTTCAAAACAGCACACCGCGTCGGCCTGGAATCACTCGCATCGCTGCGTAAGGTTCGCGCCGGGGCGGAATATAAATATGTCACCATTAAAGACCGCGGTGAGCCGATTGCGCTGGCGACCTACGGCGAACTTTTCAGCATTGACCGCCAGACCATCATCAACGATGACCTGGATATGCTGACCCGTATCCCGCAGGCAATGGGCCTTGCCGCTCGTGCCACCGTGGGTGATCTGGTGTGGGCAGTTCTGACCAGCAACCCAAAAATGTCCGACGGCAAGCCGCTGTTCCACGCCGATCATGGCAACCTTGTCTCCGCTGATCTGAGTATCGAAGGCCTGGATACGGCGCGTAAGGCGATGCTGCTGCAAAAATCAGGCGACCGCCGTCTGAACATTCGCCCGGCCTACATGTTGACGCCAGTGGCCATTGAGTCCCGCGCTAACCAACTGATCAAATCTGCAAGCGTACCGGGCGCGGACGCGAACAGCGGTATCGTTAACCCGATCCAGAACTTTGTGACGGTGGCCTCTGAGGCTCGCCTGGATGACAGCAGTCCGACGGATTATTACCTGACCGCTGCACAGGGACGCGACACCATTGAGGTGGCGTATCTGGACGGTATCGATACGCCGTATCTGGAGCAGCAACAGGGCTTCACTGTTGACGGTGCCGCGTTCAAGGTGCGTATCGATGCCGGTGTGGCACCGCTTGACTGGCGCGGTATGGTTAAAGTCACCAAAAAATAACGACCGCCGCCTGGCGGTTTTTTTTATCCCTGAAGGCGGCGCGGGCCGCCTTATCCTCTTATGGAGAAAAAACATGGCGAATAACTATCAGCAGGACGGCAACACTCTTGATTTTCAGAATACCGGCGTGACCGATATTCACTCAGGCGATGCCGTGCTTTCAGGGGCACTGGTGGGCGTCGCTCACGATGACATCCCGGCAGGGCTGTGGGGCGTGCTGCATACAACGGGCGTGTTCGTTCTGCCAAAGGCAGCGGAAGCGGTCACTGTCGGCCAGAAGCTGTATCTGGCCGACGGTAAACTGACTGCGGAAGCGGGAGAGGAAGCTGCACCCAACCCTCTGGCGGGTACAGCCTGGGCTGCTGCTGCTGCGGATGCAGAATCTGTTCCGGTCCGGCTGGGTTACTGATGAACCGCTTTCGTCAACGCCTGTTAAACGCGGATGTCCGGATCTCCCGGGCATTTGCCGAAGAGGTGCCTGCCGTCCTGTCTATCGACGCTGAGTTGCGTCCTGTTAACGTGATTTTCGAGACGCCTGATGCCCCGGTAGATGTTCCGGGCGGGGGGCAAATTCAGGATCGTTCTCCGGCATTCAGCGCAATGACCTCCGATATCGCGGGACTTGAGAAGCATCACGGTGTGGAGATCAACGGTACGGCTTATCGTGTGACGCATGTCGGGGCTGATGAAGAAGGCCGTACCCGCGTCACACTGGCGTATGGCGCACCGGGTAAGGTGCAGCCGGCTATCAATAAGTGGAGCTGATATGGCGCGTGAGTCCAGACTGCGACGGGATTTGCCTGTCGATATCGATGTGGATGCCATCTGGAGGATAGCGGAGCACATCGGGGCCACCCATAAACAATTCCGGGCCGCGTATTCCCGCGCCCTGACCAGAACGGCAACGACGCTCCGCAAACAAGCGGTAGCTGATCTGAAAAGCGGCCTGGCACCACGCAGTCTTGATCTGGTGCGTCGCCGTCTTCTTTCCTTTCGTCTCGATCGCGCCTCTCAGTCAAAGCTGGATAATTTTCGTCTGTGGTTTGGCCTCAACGCCATCAAAGTTAAAGACCTTAAAGGACGCATTAACGGGCGTGTCAGGCCTCATCACACCCGGCGGGATAAATCCACAGGGCGTTTTATTAAGGCGCGGCGCCAGGCGGAAAACGCCGGATTTACGCCTAAGGGCAGTCTGCTTTCCCCGTGCACATATGAAAACGGAGAAGTGGCTCGCTCCCGACGGGAAAACAGGAGAACGGTGGTAATCCGTGATCCGGACACCCGCCGCACCCGCGAAGCGGAAGTCGACATATATGAGCCGATGCTGAACTACATCGAGGACAACGCGTTTGCGGAGGCGATGGAGATATTTATGCATCACTTTGAAACTGATCTGCGCGGGCGAGTGAAAGCCCGTATATCTGTCTGAGGTGGCTTATGGCTGAGCCTTTATTGCTGGGGCAATATCACGATGCCGTCACCAGCGCGCTGAAAGAAATTGCGTGGGTGCGCGACGCCGATGCCTATCCGGAAAAAAACATACCGCGCTTTTCCGGGCTGTCCACACCTGCGGTGTATTTTTCCATTAATGGCTGGGAGCAGGGGGGCGGTAATGAAGGGCAACTCAACGTAAACCTGTCCTGTGATTTGTTCGTGGTAGTGGATGCCGCCGGCCACGGTGTCAGCCGCCCGGAAATTTTTCTGCGTACTGCGGCTGCGGACATTACGCAGTGGATTGATGGCCAGCAATTTGGCCTGACAAATCTGGAGCCTGCCATTTTTATCGACGCTGCGCGCGATGAGTTTGACCCACGAATGGATGCTTACCTTGTCTGGCGCATTTCGTACACACAGGCCGCCGCCTTTGGTGCGGATCCGTTTGCTCAGATGAACGCACCGCTCAAACAGGCGTGGCTCGGCAAGGCGCCGGACATTGGCAGCGCACATGTTGATGACTACCGACTGATTTATGAGGCTGAGCCTGATGAATGATATTGAAGGAGATTTACAGCGCCGGCTGGCGAATATTGTACGGCGCGGCGTCATTCATTCTGTCACGCATGACCGGATCCCTAAATGCCGGGTTGATCTGGGCGACAACATCACCGGCTGGCTGCCTCTCTGCCAGGGCTTTTCTGGTATGAACCGGGCAGACTCCAATCCGTACGCGGTTGGGGATGCTGTGACAGTACTGTCTGAGGCTGGCGAGCTCAACAATGGCCGGGTGTTTCCCGGCTGGAATACCGGCGGGCTGCCGGTACCGGAGGGCAGTAACAGTGAACATATCACCCGCTACGGCGATGGTACCGAAATCCGGTATGACCGTGCCGAGCATGCTCTGACCATCACCGTGGCGGAGAACGGTACCTATAAAATTATTGGCAAAGGTACGCTGGACGGCCCGGTGGAGATCACCGATACCCTGACGGTACAGGGAAAAACGCAGATAAACGCCGATACCGCTGTGAAAGGTAACATCGGCGCCTCTCAGGAAATTACGGATAAAACCGGCAGTATGAGCGGGATCCGGAAAACCTTTAACAGTCACGACCACCCCGGAGACAGTGGCGGAACCACTAAGCAACCTAATCAGAAAATGTGACCTGCTACGGCAGGTTTTTTTATGCCTGGAGAAAAAACATGTCTCAGTTACATGGCGTTGAAACAATAGAACTAACCTCAGGGACTGTGGCGGTCACCACCATCCAGACCGCGATTATCGGCCTGGTGGGGACTGCTCCGGATGCGTCAGCCGGTTCCCCGGCAAGTGCCACCACCGGAACCCCTATTATGGATAACGTTGTGGACTTTGCCGCGACGATCGCGGGCAGGTCAGGCAACGTTGTGGTGATTGAGGCTGTAGCCGGGATCCCGGATGCGGAAAATCCAGCCAGGGTGGACACATCTGCGGTCTGGGATGCTACGGCATTAACGCTGACCATCACGTTAGGCTGTGATGATACGGGAAAACTGACGGCAACACCTGCAGAGGTTGTCACTGCGGTGGGCGCACTGGCTGATGTGAAAGTGACCGCACAAGGAAGCGGCAGCGGTATTGTCACACCGTTCAGTATCCAGTTGGCTGGTGGTGAAGATGAACCTTTTCCGCTGAATACGCCGGTGGCGATCGCAGGCACGACGATGCTCTCTCGCCTTGGGGACAAAGGCACGCTTAAGCAGGCGCTGACGGAAATCAATGATCAGCGTAACGCCCTGACTGTGGTGGTGCGTGTGGCAGAAGAATCGGATGCGACTAAACAACGTGCTGCGGTACTGGCCGGGACAGGCAAGCTTTCATCTGCAAAATCCGTGACAACGTATCAGCCTCGTATCGTCATCGCGCCGGGATTCAGTGAGGATGATGCGGTGGGCAAGGCGCTGGAAACCGTTGCTGGCAAGCTGCGGGCTGTGGCGTATGTTGACTGTGAGTCCGGCGCCACGCTGCAGGAAGTGGTGCAGCGCCGCCAGTCATATGGTGCCCGCACCGAGCTGCTGCGTCCGCGCGTGCAGGTCAGCAACGCTGATGGCCAGCTGGTCTACCGCCCGTATTCGGCATTTGCTGCCGGGCTGCGTGCGCGCATCGACTTTGAGAAGGGATGGTGGTGGAGCAAATCCAACCAGGACATCAACAATATCCTCGGCGTGGAGCAGATCGACGAGTTTATTCTCGGCGATGAAAACTGCGACGCGAACCTGCTCAACATGCAGAACGTGTCCACCATTATCCGTCGTGCCGGGTTTAAGCACTGGGGCAACCGTCTGTGTGGTACCAACCCGCAGTGGCGCTTTGAATCGGTTCGCCGCACTGCTGACGTCATCGAGGACAGCATACAGGAAACAATGCTGGAATACGTTGACCGCCCGCTGGACCGGGAAAACGCCGACGACATTATCGGCACCATCAATGCCTATATGCGGCAGCTGATTGGACTCGGTGCCATATTCGGCGGTCGCGCCTGGCTGGATGAAGAGTTGAATACCGCAGAAAGCATGGCGGCAGGTGTCCTGTACATCAACTATGACTTTGGTCCGAAATCGCCGACTGAGCTTATCAGCCTGCGCGTCCGGGTGAATAACAACTATGCGCTTGAGGAGATGCTGGCAGCATGAGCGAAAAAAACACATTACGCGTCTGGACCTTCTTCCGGCAGGGGATCCGCATTCAGGGGGCGCATGAGTTTACGCCGCCGTCGTTGGCAGTCGTTAAAACAGATCTTCGTACCGGCGCGCAGGATGCACCGACGCCCGTTGATGACGGAATGGAGGCCCTGACGTGCCAGGTCAAGTTTTACGGCATCGATACGGACATGCTGACAGCGTTCGGTTTTGTCAGCGGCAGTCGCCCACGCTTTACGGCGTATCAGGGTTACCTGGCGAACGGTACCGCGCTCGGTACTATCGAGGAAATTGAAGGTTTTGTGCAGACGGTTACGCCGGATGCGCGCGGGAAGGACAATTTGTCTGAAAATGCCATCACAGTTGATATTGCTGTGAGCTATTACCGTCAGACCAAAGATGGCCGTGAACTCTTTGCCATTGATACTGAGCGCTTTGCGCGCCGGGTGAACGGCGTGGACGTGCTTTCTGGTCTGGCGGCAAAAGTTCGCCTCTGATTTATCCCTCATACTATCAACGGCCTGTGGGCCGTTTTTACTTTAAGGAGTTTTTATGAGCTTTCCCGGTGAAACCCGCGTCATCAAACTTTATTCGCCCGTTCAGCTTGAAAACGGTGATCTTCTTGAACAGGTGATTCTGCGCGAGCCGCTGGTACGTGACCGTATCGCTTTTTCTAAAGACCGCGGCAGCGAAGAAGAAAAAGAAGCACGCATGATTGCGCTCCTCTGCAATATCAGCGAACAGGATATATGGCAACTGACCGCGGCGGATTATGCGCAACTGCTGGATGCTTTTAATGTTTTTATGCTCCCGCCCGCGGAGCGTCCGAAAGAGGTCTGAGGCGGGCGATACGCTTTCTGGGGCGGCGTCTGCATTTCCCCATGACGGAATACCTGGACATGCCATTCAGCGTGTTTTCTGATTTTCTCACCGACGAAGTGGAGGCGGTAAATCGTGGCCGGATTAAGCCAGAATCTTAAGGCCGTCATTACCTTTGGCGGCAATATCGACAGTACCTGGAACCGTTCAGCGAACGGTCTGCAAAAAAGCCTGAAGGACGTCGGGAAGCAATCAGAAAAACTGTCCAAAGACCAGGCGAAGCTGGCGGCGGAGATTAAGAAAGCAAAGCTGTCAGGGCAAAGCCTGGGCGATCTGAAACGCCGTTACAGTGAAGTGTCCCGTGAAATCCGTAAAACGGAGTCCGAACAGCAGAAGCTGAACCAGCAGATGCAAAAGGCACAGCGCCTGGCGGCGTTCAGAGGCGCCGGGAAAGGGTTGTTTCGCCGCGGTCTGGGTATCGCTGGACAACTGGGCGGCATGGTGGCGCCGGGGCTGGCGATTGGGGGCGGGGGCGTGGTGGCCTCCGCACTGGGTACCCTGATCGCCCCGGCAGCCACCAACGCGGAAACGGCCCGGCGCGCAGGTGTGGCAAAAAGTTATGGCGTTGATATTCCGACGTTTGATGCCTGGGACACGCTCGCAAAACAGTACGACATGAATGGGGAGAATATAGGCGACCTGTTCGAGGAGTACCTCCACAAAGCGGGGGAGTACAAGCAGAACGGCAAGCAGGGTTCACTGCAGGATGCGTTTGAGACGCTGGGATTTAAGGCGGGTGATTTGGCCGGGCTAAGCGATATGGCGCAGTTTGAAAAAATTGTCGAGCGTGCGCTCAGCCTGCAGGATGAGTCGAAAGCCTCATTTGCACTGGATTCGTTGTTTGGCGGTGAGGCCAGCAAACTGCTGATGCTCCTGAAACAATCCGGGAAAAGTTACCGCGACCTGATGGACGAGCAGCGGCGGTATAACCTCGTCACGAAAGAGGGCGCCGAAGGGGCGATGGCGGGCAACCGCGCCGTCACGAACCTGCGCACTGTCTTCTCCTCCGCAGTTGCAGAGATTTCGGGACAACTGGGGAACGAACTGGCCCCGGACATCCGCCGACTGACCGACGATCTGGCAGAGTGGTTTAAGGGCGGCGGGATTAAGCGCATTGTCAGTTTCCTGCGTAATGATCTTTACCCTGGGATACTGACCTTCGGGCAGGGAATTGTTTTTGTCGGGAAGGTCGCTTACGCGCTCGCGAAAAAACTTTCCTGGCTACTGCCGGATGAGCGAGGCGATCAACGGGACGTGCTCAAATCACTGGCAATGACAGGCTCAGTCGATATTGCCCGTATCACCGCGCAGCGTAACGGTCAGGGCGAATGGTTTGAGCAGCAGCTTAAGGAAAAACCGGATCTGCCGGATGATGTGAAAAAATCGTATCGCGATACGCGAGGCTTTTTCCGTGACGACGAGGAGACGTTCAACTCCACACTCGATAAGTATGTGACGCCGGAGAACAGCGGTACACAGTTTGACTGGAACACCTCACTGCAGGGCAACCGTCAGCAACCCGGCACGCAGACGGGGGGCGGGGTAGGTTTCCGGGAGAATGGTGCGCTGACTGCAGTGTCATCCGCCCCATCGGCCATAAGTGTCAACTTGGATTGGCCTGTCTCTGCAGGGATAGCCGAGCAGACGAGCCATGAACAGGGACAGACTGGAGCAGATAATTGGGACACACTGTTACAGCGATTAGATATGGCTGATAAACCCCCCCCACAGCGGCAACTTACCGATAACCGTAAGTTTGAATACCGGTTTGAAATTTACGGTGCGCCAGGACAGGACGAACGGGTAATTGCTGATGAGGTGGGAGCAGTGACGAAAAGCAACCCGGCATTTACGGGTGACAGCAGTATGCTGGACGGAGGGCAAATCTGGTGAGTGAAATCATACCTGTCTTTGAAGATTTCGAGCAGTCCGGATCCAGCGCTGTTCGTGGCGCGCAGGCGGCCAGGGTGATGATGATGCTGGGTGACTTTGCCTTTTCCATCGATACCACGGCTTACAACCAACTGACCCGCGAGGCCAACTGGCGATGGAGCGAGCAGGAGCGGATCGGCAAACAGGACTTGCTTCAGTATACCGGCAAGCCGGGGCGAACCGTCCGACTCGAGGGGGAATCGCATGCTTTCTTCCGTAAGGGGGTGGATGCTGTTAATGATCTCTACGACCTCGCCGATCAGAAAAAGCCACAGCAACTGGTCAGTGGCGAAGGCGATGTGCTGGGCTGGTGGGTGGTAATCGACTTCTCCGATACAACCAGCCGTTTTCTGCCAGGCGGCGGCCACCGTAACAAAAACTGGACGATGACGCTGAAACATTATGCAGACGATATATCAAACCCGTGACGGTGATGTGCTGGATGCGATTTGTGCAGCGCGTTACGGCACGGAAAACCTCTCTTATATTGTGACGCAGGTACTGGAAGCGAATCCGGGGCTGGCTGACCGCGGGGCAGTTTATCCGTCAGGTCTGCTTATCACATTGCCGGATATGTCTCCGCCCGTTCAGGAATCTGCATTCAACCTGTGGGATTAAAATGACCGAACAGATTGTTAAACCAGAATATGCGCCCGCATACAGTGTTAGCGCCGAAGGGAAAGACATTACCCGCGCGCTACAGCAAAGCCTAACGGAGCTGACACTCACCGATTACGGCGGCTCCACGGCAAAGGCGGATGAGCTGAAAATCACTCTTCTGTCGGAAACGCTGTCCCTGCCGACAAAAGGGGCACGGCTAAGTGTCGCGCTGGGCTTTAACGACCAGTTAGTGGATAAGGGCTGGTTCGTGGTGTCCGGTGTTGGCAGCAGCGGCCCGCCACGTCGTATCGAGATATATGCCACCGCGGCGCCGATGAACGCGCAGAAACAGCCAGGCGATGTGCTTAGCCATAAAACGCGCAGCTGGGATAATCTGCGGCTGGCGGATCTGGTCAAGACCGTTGCTATTGAAAACGGGCTGAAGCCCAAAGTGGCCTCAGAGCTTGCTGATATTCATATCGATCATATCGACCAGGTGGCAGAATCCGACGCCAATCTGCTGACCCGCCTTGCCAGGACATGGAACGCTGTAAGCAAACCCTCCGGCGGCTACTGGTTGTTTCTCAGGCAAGGCGCTACGGCGAACGCCTCTGGCAGGCAAACTGATGCGCTGGTCATCACCCCGGATGAAGTATCGAACTGGTCATACAGTGAGGGGGAACGGGGAAGTTCTACGGGGAAAGCTACCGGCAGTGGTGGTAAGTCATCGGGCAAAATCGGTGTGCGGTATTACGATGAAGCGGATGGGAAGACCAAAACCACCACGGTTGACCATGATGGTCCCTCGATGGCTAATCCCTATACCCAGCCGGTGAAGGCCACGGCTGACCAGCAGGCTAAATCAAAAAAGACACAGGCCCTACGCAATGAACAGAAAATGACAGTTTCTGGCCCGTGTCGCCCTAAGCATGTTCCTCTCACGGCAGAATCTGGAGTGTCTACCTCCGGTTTTGGTGAGCGGGAGGATCGTACCTGGGTGGTGGAATCGCTGGTGTATTCCCTGACACCTGCCGGGTTCAGCTACACATACAACCTGGTGGTTGATATTCGCAAACCTGCAAAATCCTCTAAAAAATCCGGCAACAAGGATAAAACCGGCCCGGATTACTTCGGCTAACGTTCCGCCACCCGGCGGACCCGATACGGAAAAATACTATGAACGGCGTAAACAGCCGGACGGGTAAACGCCTGTCCGGTATTGACCATTTGCGTCAGTCGGTCAGCGACATCCTCTCCACGCCCGTCGGCAGCCGTCTGCTGGTCCGTGATTATGGCAGCAACCTGTTTTTACTGGTAGACAACCCCCGTGATGACCTGACCAGGCTGCGCATTATCGCAGCGACCGCCTCGGCGCTGGCGCGCTGGGAACCCCGGCTAAAGGTCACGCGCGTGGCCGTCTCTTTCCCGGCAGATGAAACGGGGTGTGTGGTGGATATCGAAGGGATTAACAAAGAAAACAATCTTCCTGTCAGCACCGGAGGCATACCGATTTATGGCAAGCAGCTATGACGTGATTAACCTGTCCGCCCTGGCGGTACCGGATGCAATAGTGGTACCGGATGCCGCAGATATTTTTACCCGCTGGCTGGCGCGCCTGCGCGAACTGGATCCGGCATTTGATGCGCTGGTGGAATCGGATCCGACCTACAAACAGGGAGAGATAACAGCTTATCAGTTAATGCTGGCTTTCCAGCGTGTCAATGACGCTGTCCGGGCAGTATTTCTTGCAAGTTCAAAAGGTGACGATCTCGATCAACTCGGTGCGGCGTTTAATGTTAAACGGCTTGTTATTACGCCGGGTGATCCGAATGCCGTGCCACCCGTCGATCCTGTCTATGAAGACGATGACGCTTTCCGTGAGCGCATCCAGCTTTCATGGGCGCAGCTAAACACCGCCGGTGCGCGAAACGCATACCGCTTCCATGCCAAATCAGCAGACACCGATGTGCTGGACTCGGATGCCTATGGTCCGGAAACCCACAATCGCCCCGGCGAAGTAGATATCTACGTTCTGTCGCGAAAAGGGGATGGTACGGCGGGGGAAACGCTGTTGGAAGCTGTCAGACGCAATCTGAACGCTGATGAAGTCCGCCCGTTAACTGATTATGTGACAGTTAAAAGTGCAGAGATCGTCAGGTATGAAGTGACCGCCAGACTTCAAATACCGGACGGACCGGACGCGCAGACGGTGCTGAAGAATGCGACTGATGTTTTACAGGCATACACCATCCTTTCTCACCGAATAAAAGCCGTCATCCCTCTTTCAGCAATCTATGCTGCGCTGCAGCAGGCCGGTGTTGTAAGGGTGAAACTGATTTCCCCGGTTGCAGATCTGGAAGCCGAAGCCGGCAAAGCACCGTGGTGTACCGCGATTAATGTTACGCGAGAGGAGGAAAGTGGTAATGGCTGATAAATTTCGCTCCCTGTTGCCGCCCAGTGCCTTTAGGGAAGAACGCGCGCAGGAGCAGGCCGCAACGGAGCTAATCACGTCACTGGATACCGATATGGTGCGCAAGGTGAAGAATGCCGACGACTGCCCGGCGCATCTTCTTCCGTGGCTGGCATGGGAAAGCGCTGTTGATTTCTGGGATGACAGCTGGACAGAGGCGCAGAAGAGGCGGGTGATAAAAGATGCGCCCTATGTTCACCAGCACCGCGGTACTGCAGGCGCTGTCAGGCGTTCACTGGGATCAATCGATCTACCAACCACAGTTGTGGAGTGGTGGGAGGATACTCCGCGTGCAGCACCATATACCTTTCGTATTGAAGTGCAGAGCAGCCAGGGTGTCAGCGATTCTCTCTACCATCAAATCCGTCAACTGACCGACAGGGCAAAGAATTTGCGCAGTTATCTGAGCAAGATCGATGTGCTCGCTAAAGTTGGGATGGACGGGGCCTTTTATATTTCTGGCGCGACGACGGCGCATATTGACGTTGACATTTTTGCCGGGGGATCTCATGGCTGATTATTATTCAATTATCACCAACCGGGGCAAGGAACTGGAAGCAGAGGCCCTTGCCAGCGGTCGTCCGATTGTACTGACGCAGTTTGTAGTGGGTGACAGTAACGGCCAGCAGATCAAACCCGATCCGAAGCAAATCAGGCTGGTGAATGAAACCTTCCGGGGAGTTATCGCTGAATTGATTGTATCCCCGGATCAATCAACACAGTTAATGGCGAAAATTATCCTACCCACAGGAATGGGGGGCTTTACGGTGCGTGAGGTCGGTCTGCTGACAGATGCAGGTGAACTTTATGCTGTTGCGAACTGTCCAGCCATCGACAAACCTGTTGGCGGTGTCAGTGTAAACATGCAGTTTCGCCTGGCAGTATCCGACACTTCAAACATAACCCTGAATGTGGCCACGGGCGATGGTCTGTTCCTGCGTATCGATCAAAACCTGAAAGAAATTAAAGCGCGTGGCGATGATTCGCAGCGAGAAGCCCGGGAGTCGATTGGTATTCTTGATGCAACGACCCAGCGAAAAGGGCTGGTGCAGCTCAACAGCGCTGTTAACAGTACCAGTGAAACGCAGGGGGCCACTCCTGCGGCAGTAAGAATCGCAATGGATAACGCGAATGCACGTCTGGCGAAAGAGCGGAATGGGGCTGATATTCCGAACAAGTCGCTTTTTATTCAGAATGTTGGACTGAAGGAAACGGTAGACAAAGCAGCTGGCGCAGTCCAGAGATCCGGCGATGAAATGACAGGCCAGCTAAAAATAGGTGCAACTGACGCCCTGAGAATTTATGACGACGCATTTGGACTGATTATGCGTCGTTCTGAGGATTTTCTTCATTTCATTCCGACTGTAGAAAATCAGGGGGAGTCTGGCGGACTCGGCCCACTGCGCCCATTTTCCATCAATCTAAGATCGGGGAAGGTTTCAGTAAATCATGGCGTTAATATATCTGGCGGTCTGGGGCTTGGCACTGATAACACTCTGGGCGGCAATTCTATTGCCCTCGGTGACAATGATACTGGCCTTAAGCAGAATGGTGACGGTGTTCTGGATGTTATCGCTAACAATGTTCAGTCGATGCGTATTATAAGAGATGCTGTTCAGGTTGCCAACTGGTCAGGCTCATGGATTAACATGCGTGAGCAACGCTGTTTTACAGGTCAGCAAATTGTGAGCACTAACTCAGCGTCGGCAATCGTTCGGCAGGAACATCAGGATCGTCATTTTTGTTTAGGCGGCTTGGGCAATCACCAGTTCGGAATATATATGATTAATAAAGGCCGAACAGAGAATGGAACAGATGGCCAAGCTTTCCTGAGTGTTGAGGGGAATTTTCAATGCCCGTCAGGACAGTTGGTTCCGGGAAACTATGGAAATTTTGATGCCCGGTATCAGGCAAAAGGGAATTATACGCCAGCAGGTCAGGCTTATACTAAATCTGAATCAGATGCGCGTTATCAATTAAAAAATTCTGCGTCTAAAGCAGCCAATGGCTGGCACAAAGATGCCACTACTGGAATAATTACTCAATGGGGGTATGTGAAAAAAGCAGGGGACAGGAATGCTTATATTACTTTCCCTATTGCCTTTCCCTCTGCGGTTTGTTCAGTAGTTATTAATATTGATGGTAGTCCCGAATGGTCTCCGAATCTTGTTCAATTTGTATATAATGTGTCACGTACTGGATGTAGTGTGTCGGCACATGACCCTGATAGAAATAGAGGGGTTTATTGGATGGCTATAGGATATTAATTATGTCAGAGGAAATTAAGTACTACTATAGTGCAAGCAATAATTCATTCTACCCATTATCATTAAAAGATGATTATGATGTTGTAGACTCGTGGCCCAGTGATGCTGTGGCGATATCAGAGAAATGGTATAACTACCTTATGGAAGGTCTGATGAAAGGAAAACTCATAATATCAAATGAGTATGGCGAACCAATACTTTCTGAACCCGCTCCGTTAACTAAGCAAGAACTGATTCAATTTGCTGAAAATAAAAAAGAGGAACTTCTTAGAGAAATCAGGGAAAAAACTCAGATTTGGCAAACTCAACTTGCCTTAGGGATTATTAGTGACGAAGACAGACAGCGTTTAATTCAATGGATGTTACATGCGCAACAAGTGGCTGTGACAGATACTTCAGCTAATCCGGTTGACTGGCCAGAGCAACCACGATAAACATTCTGTGCTACTGGTTAACAGTAGCACATCCCATCGCTTAATTCACCAGACGTACTTTTCTTATAGTATGTCGAATTGAACGGCTTTCAACGTACTTATAAAGTAAAGGTGCCATTATCCCCGTTGCTATTATTGCACAGATTTGCCAGGCATAATATCCTGAATCGTATAGGTAATGTTTCGATACTGTTTGTGCAATACCATGAACCAAATAAATGGAAAAACTACAGGTTCCAAGCATTTTAATAGGTAATGAGGTTAGCAAACCAAAATAATCACAACCACATTTTATCGTAAAGAATACAATAAACATATAAAGCGGCGTGGTAGTATTATACGCATGTTTTGTGAAAAATAACGCTGCTAGCAGCAAAACAAGGCATATCACATCTGAAGGTTTTTTATCGTATTTTATTGTTGCGGCTAAAAATCCAGAAAGGAAATACATTATAAAACTTAAATACTGCTCGCTAGCAACAAGATATTTATAACACAATACCATTAACATTAAAGAAATGATGAATGCTTCTTTATATTTAATTTTTTTCATAATTAAATATAACAATGGAATTGCAAAGTACAAGCGCAACTCCCAAACAAGTGTCCAGAACACCCCAGACGTGGCTATCTGCAGAGAAAAACCGTTTATGTTTGCACCCGGTGGATTAAAAAGAAACGGAAGGGAAGGGAGGAACCATTCCCATACAGGGGTATGCTCGTCCGGATGCATCAACAAAGTTGCAAAATATACTATAAACAATATAGCGACTACTGGCGGGTAAATTCTCATAAATCTGGATATGGCAAAATCCTTAACATTGAAGTCGGATGCCAGCGCTTTTTTAAAGAACAGAAACGCTGAAAGCATAAAGAATATACCAACCGATAATTCACCCGTAAGATAAATGGATTTTTTGATGTGGCTTATGGTTATATAATCCAGAGACCAATACACATCTGACTCACCGCCAGCTCTCCAGTAAAGATGGAAAACCGCAACCAAAGCAGCACAGATTCCACGTAAACCATCAAGGGCTGCGTATTTGTGCTTAGCTGGGGTTATTCCTAGAATTTTGGAAGTTAGCCAGACAGTAGCTATTAACAAACCTAAGTAGAGTCCATATTCTAATAAATATTTCATATCCAATGTACAATCAGTCTGTAGTGAAATTAATCAATACGTGCGCCGATTTCCCTCATTTTGTTTATTACAGCAGTAAGTTCTTTATCGCTTAACTCCAACTGCGCCGCCATGAAAAAGAGGATATGAGGCGACATTGCGCGGGGAGATTCGCCGCCAGTGTACTTGCGCCACTGGCTGTTGCTGGCAACACCGGCAAGGTCAGCCATCTGGTTTCCGGTGTAACCGAGACGCGCTTTAAGCTCATGCAGGTCTTTCGGTGTGGGTGCAGTGTAGCTGCTTATCAATCGCATATGTAACCTTTAAAAAGCTCCCGAAAGAGCTTTTTATTGTTGGAATACAGGACGGGGCATTGCTGCCATAATGCGAGTCAAATTAGCCCTTTCGGTGCTATAGGTCAAGAAAATAATTAAATATTTTGAGCACTTAAGTGAATTCAGTAACAAGCCACATATCGGCTTCTTCAAACATTTCCTCAAGCATACGATTTAGCTTTTCTCGATCGCTTTTGCTGGCGTCGCTATTCAGGCCGTTTGCCTGCATCGGCTTCACCTTCACTTCTGCATCCGGGAAAATCCGATGTACACGCTTCGTCAGTTCAGCCTGGATGATCTCTCTGGCTCCCGTCAATCCCTCAACATTACGCTTGTCATAAACCAGCTCAACAAACATATTTTTTCTCCTTACTTTACTGGTTGGATATACAGTATTTATACTGTTTTAAAACTCAGTGTCAATGCAAGGGAGGATTTATGAATTATAACTTTAGGAAAACATCGTCTTACGTTATGCCAGTCGCTGAGGCTGAGCGGAGTTATGATGTTTGCCTTGGTTGATGTGAACTCGTTTTATGCATCATGCGAGACGGTATTCAGGCCCGATCTGCGCGGGCGGCCAGTGGTCGTACTGTCGAACAACGACGGCTGTGTGATTGCGCGTAGCGCGGAAGCTAAAGCCGCTGGGATAGCGATGGGGGAGCCGTACTTCAAGTTAAAAGATCAAATTCGGCGCGCAGGCGTCGTTTGCTTCAGCAGCAACTATGAGCTGTATGCGGATATGAGCCAGCGTGTGATGACCACGCTCGAAGAGCTAGCGCCGCGGGTGGAGATTTACTCTATAGACGAGGCGTTCTGTGATCTGACTGGTGTGCGTAACTGCCGTGTGCTGGAAGACTTCGGCAGGGAACTGCAGGAGGCTGTCTACAGGAATACACGACTTGCGGTAGGCGTTGGCATAGGGCAGACAAAGACGCTGGCCAAATTGGCAAATCATGCGGCGAAAAAGTGGCTGAGGCAGACCGGCGGTGTAGTTGACCTCTCGAATGTTGAGCGGCAGCGTAAATTAATGGCGGCGCTGCCGGTTGATGAAACATGGGGCGTCGGTCGCCGAATCGCTAAAAAACTCGAGGCCATGGGGATCAAGACGGTTCTCGATCTGGCAGACACCGACATCCGGTTTATCCGTAAGCATTTCAGTGTGGTTTTGGAAAGGACTGTAAGGGAGCTGCGCGGCGAGTCGTGCCTCGGATTAGAAGAATTTGCCCCGGCAAAGCAGGAAATTGTCTGCTCCCGTTCGTTCGGCGATCGGGTAACTGATTACGAGCAGATGAGGCAGGCCATTTGCAGTTACGCAGCGCGTGCGGCTGAAAAACTCCGCGGGGAGCATCAGTATTGCAGGTTTATTTCGGCATTCGTCAAAACCTCACCCTTTGCGCTCAATGAGCCTTACTACGGTAACAGCGCTTCCGTCAAATTATTGACACCAACGCAGGACAGCAGGGACATTATCGGCGCGGCCACGCGTTGTCTTGATGTAATCTGGAAAGACGGGCACCGTTATCAAAAGGCGGGTGTGATGCTGGGAGACTTTTTCAGCCAGGGCGTGGCGCAGCTTAACCTGTTTGATGATAATGCGCCGCGTGCCGGCAGCGAAAAACTAATGGAAGTGTTGGACCACCTCAACGCCAAAGATGGGAAGGGAACTCTCTATTTCGCCGGGCAGGGTATCCAGCAGCAATGGCAGATGAAGCGAGAAATGCTTTCGCCCCGGTATACAACGCGATTTGCCGATCTGCTGCGCGTTAAGTGATCGGTACGATCAGTTCCGGTCCCTGATTTTTCACATTTCCCACTGAGCGCGATACAGCGTGCCAGATAAATTTGTCTGCTGACACAGAGCCGTCGGCGATAATCTCTTCTGCCTCTTTCCCCCCAACATCTTGGCGCATCCATTCCCTTGCTGCTTCCGGCGTAAGCACAAGTGGCCGTCGGTCATGTATATCGACCAGTCCCTGATCTGCTGCTGATGTCACGATGAGAAAACCCTCAGCTTCGTCGCCGCGCTCAAACGGTATGCTTCCGATCGCAGCCATAAAAATTGGTTGACCGTCTGCACGGTGGATGAAGTAGGGCTGTTTCTTATCGCCTTCCTTATTCCATTCAAACCATCCGTCAGCGAAGCATATAGCCCGGCCATGCTGCCAAAGAGGTTTAAACATTCTGCTGGTAGCCGCAGTTTCAACGCGTGCGTTAATCAGTGGCGGTTTTTCCCACCATCCTGGCGCGTACCCCCAGTAAACCGGATCAAGATGAAGTTGTTCGTCACGCTCACTCAGCAGCAGAACTTTGGTACCAGGAGCCACATTGTAACGACCAATTGGTTCCGGATCGTATGCGATGTCACGTTCAGCTTCATCAGCTAAATAGCTCAGGTATTCTTCACGGGTTTGAGATTGAGCGAATCTTCCACACATAGGTTAACCTCCAGTCGTCAGACTGAAAGTATAGGGTAGAGAGAAAAAGTGGCGCGCGCCGGTAATGATTTAAAAGGAGGCTATACGGTAATTCGAAATGAAAAATTTGTGTATTGATGAATTCCGAAACTGAGCAGAGAGCAAAGCGAGGCAACAATCGCAAATTGTTTTGTATCTAACAGGCTTTATTCCCCGGTTTCACCCCACAGGCTCCCCATTCAAATTTAAGGCATTAAAAAACCAGCCATAACAGGCTGGTTCTTAAGGGGAATTTTGGTCGGCACGAGAGGATTTGAACCTCCGACCCCCGACACCCCATGAAGGGGGGGCTACCATTTCGAGAACTACTATGCGCAAGGTAAGATGTTTAACAAAGGTTCTTGAAATGCTCAAATGTCGCGGTCAATTTTTCGACAATTTACACATCTAAGTATTTCCAGAATCATTTCGTTTTAGATAATTAGCGCACTGTTAACTTAGAATAATGCTCTTCACACTTAGCTAGGAATAATAAGTTAGCTGCGGTTAAATGAAGTGTATAGCTGGCTAAGTGCTCAGGTACTTTCGTAATTTCAGCTCCTTGCCCATGTCCACCTTCTTTATTTCTTATTGTTGGAGTGCCACTTTCAAGCAAAATTCTAATTGAAGATAATTGATTCTGTAGATATTCAGGGACTAAGTTTTTAGCTAAACAACTGTTTATTAATTTTTTTGCTGTATCATTATCATTAAATTGCCATGAGTGCTTTTTATGAATGGCTTTCATTAAGCTTTCAAAAGATTTTAGACAGTCATTCAAGCATTCTTTATATCGCTGATGCCTGTAGTGTTCATGAGCAGATAAGAATTCGTCATTAACTCCCAAGTAATCCTGTTTATTTACAAGGAGTTGTAATACTGGTTTGACTACGTCTGAGTGCATGAATTGCGAGTCTACTCTAATTATTTCTCCTGATTCAAATTGATATCCAAGACCTGACTCTTGAAATCTTATATTTAACTCTTCAATTGCATCAGCAGCGTCTTGCTGGCTTCCTTGAAATTTCCATTGATTATTTCGTACATAATTATCAATAACCTTGAAGCTTAACTCAATGATATCTAGGCATTTTTCATAATCATCTTCCTTGAGGAAGTAATTAAATATTGATTCGGAATAGTTTTGATGATGACCTCCTAAAGAGAATACACCATACTCTTTACATAATACCTGATGAATGCTTTTGTAAACACTTCGGCTTTCATCATTATATATGTCTTCTTCGCCGATGGTGTCTCTTATAATATGAATAACTTGCACACGAAAAGGGTTAGGTATCTCAGTATATTGATAAACATCCAGAGTTTCTCCCCTTAGTTTTTTTTGCCGCTTTGAAAATAAATCGAATATAGCCAAAATATATTCCTCAATTTATTAGCATCAATATAGCCTGAACTGGTTATTTTTGCCGCGAAGCGGTTCCGGGAGCTGCTGCACCTAGATTTACCACCGGTCTACAGGCGCCTTTATCCATAAAAAAGCCCGCAATAAGCGGGCTTTTATGTCACTCGAGAGCCGCGGCTCCTTTGCGTATCCTTTTTTGTCCCCTCACCGTCTGGTCGGTGTCCTGCTGAGACTGCTAACTTCCTGTTTTTGCAAGCACCGTCCTGGCACTGTCCAATCATGATTGGTGGAGCTGGCGGGAGTTGAACCCGCGTCCGAAATTCCTACATCCTCGGTACTACATGCTTAGTCAGTCTTTACATTCGCCTGGCACCTGCGGACGGACACGCCACTACCAGACTAGCCTGATTAGTTTTAACGTTTCAACCCCAGGCAGGGCCTCCACGCGATCTCTTTTGGGTTTGACCTCTCTTTAATCCCCGTCTTAAGAGCGGAAGCTAGGGAGAGAGGGCTCTGAGCAGGTTATTAAGCTGCTAAAGCGTAGTTTTCGTCGTTTGCGACTATTTTTTTGCGGCTTTTTACGAGGCCAACCGCCCCTCGGCATGCACCTTGGGTTTCGCGAATCCCGTCGAATCCAGAATCAGCCCCAATGTGTGAAGATAAGTATAACAGACTTGTGACAGTCGTGACCAGCCCCTCATTTTACTGTCCGTCAGGCAGTTAGCGTTCGCGCAGCGCTTCTTTGGCCCGGTTGAACGGTTTGATTAAATAGTCGACGATGGTTTTTTCACCCGTTTTAATGTCTACGGTGGCGATCATCCCGGGAACGATGGAAAAACGTCGACCCAACTTGTTCTGCAAATAGTCCTGTTCGGTGCGGATAAAGACGCGATAGTAGAAGATCTCCGGTTTGATCTCATCCTGAATGGTGTCCGGCGAAATGGTTTCTACAATGCCCTCCAGCCCGCCGTAAATGGCGTAATCGTAGGCGGTAATTTTCACCAGCGCGCGTTGTCCTGGGTGAATAAACGCGATATCGCGCGGCGACAGGCGGGTTTCAATCAACAGGTGATCGTCGACCGGCACAATCTCCATCATCTCGCCGTTTGGTGGGATAACCCCGCCAATGGTGGTGACCTGGATGTTCTTCACGATACCGCGAACCGGCGAGCGCACGGTCAGGCGCGTTACCGAATCTTCCCGCCCTTTGATGATCGCGGCAAGCATCGCGACCTCCGCGTTGGCTTTGGAAAGCGCCTCGCGCGCCTGGACGTAATATTGTGAGCGCAAGTCGGTCAGCTTCAGCCCGATATCGCTTTTTTGCCGCTGCAGGCGCAGTACTTCAACGTGGCTGGCGGCGCCGCTTTTTGCCAACCGTTCGGTAATCGCCAGCTCTTTATTCACCAGCGCCAGCGCCTCTTTCAGGTCTGACTGCGCGTCGGCAAGCTGGGCACGGCGGCTGTTATAAAGCCGCGTTTCCGAGGCGAGCAGTTCCGGCCAGTCTTTCAGCTCGTCGGAAAAGACTAGCGGTTTGTCGCTCACCTCTGCGGTCAGACGCTGGCTGGAGGCCAGCGACGCGCGATAGCGGGCGGCACTTTCGCCGACGTTGGATTCGGAACGTGTCGGGTCAAGGCGCGCCAGCACCTGACCGGCCTGCACCTGATCGCCCTCATGCACAACCAGTTCCGCGAGGATGCCGCCGTCGAGCGACTGCAATACCTGTTCACGGGAACTGGGGATCACTTTCCCGGTGCCGGTCGACACTTCATCCAACACGCCAAACCATCCCCAAATCGCCAGCATCAGGCACAAAATGCCGGTTAGCCAGATGATCCGGCTGGCCCCTGAAAATTCTCGCTCGCGGCTGTCGTCGAGTGCGTCAAGCGTAGGATCAGGCTGACTGGTTTTCATTTTTCCACTCCCGTGCGTTAGCCTGTGCGGCCATTCGACTCTGTCCCAGCGCCTGAGCTTTAGGCGCATCCATGACCAGTTGCCCCTCTTTGAGCACAATGACCCGGTCCACCAGTTCCAGTACCGGCACCCGATGGGTGGCGACAATCAGCGTCCGGTTGCCGAGCCACTGTCCCAGACGTTGAATAAACTCGCGTTCGGCATGCTCGTCCAGCGAGGCGGTGGGTTCATCAAGCAGGACGATATTTGGCGAACGCAGTAGCATCCGTGCGAGCAAAATCGACTGGCGTTGCCCGCCGGAAAGGCCCATCCCCCCTTCCATAATCGGATGATCCAGTCCTTTTGGCAGACGTTTTACGAAGTTCGCCGCGCCGCAGATCGCCAGCGCGGAAAAAATCTCGTCATCGCTGGCGTGCGGCGCGCCCAGCGTCAGGTTCTCGCGCAGGGTGCCAAAGAACAGGCGGGCGTTCTGACTGAGCAGGCCAACGTTGCGGCGCAAGTCCGACATATCAATGTGCGGCAGGCTGATGTTGTCGAGACGGGCATCGCCCTCGACCAGATCCACGCCGCCCGCCAGCGCCTGTAGCAGCGTCGACTTCCCCGCGCCGTTGCGCCCCAGCACGGCAATGCGCTCACCGGCGGCAATCTCCAGCCGGTTGATGCGCAGCGGTACCCGCTGATCTTCGCTGTGATAGCGAAACTGCGCGTTCTCAAACAGATAATGTCCGTGGAAGATCTCCTGATGTACCAGCGTCTCGTCACGCTGGGTCTCGGTGGGCAGCTCCATAATGCTGTCCAGCCCCTTTTTGGCGGCCTTAACCTGCTGCCAGCGAGCCAGCACCCCACACAGATTGCCCATCGGGGCGATCATTCTGGAGGCGAGCATCGAGGCGGCCACGACCGAGCCGGTGGTCAGCGTGCCGTCGATCACCAGCGGCGCGCCGAACATGACCACCGCCGCGTACACCAGCCCCTGCACCGTCACCCCCCAGTTGATCAGCCCCTGCGACAGTTCACGGGTACGCAGGCCCGACTCGGCGGTGATGCGGATGTAGCTGTTCCACTGCTGCAGAAAACGGTTCTCAGCCTGCATCAGCTTAATGTCTTCCAGCCCCTGCACGCTCTCCACCAGTACGGCGTTGCGCAGCGTAGCTTCGTGCGCCGACTGGTTCGCCAGCACCGCGAGCTTTTTTTGCAGCAGCAGGCCGGGAAGTATCATCAGTAGCGCCGCCACCGGGGCGATCCATGCCAGTGGCGGGGCGATGATCGCCAGAACCACAATAAACAGAAAGAAGAAGGGCAGATCGACGATCGTGGAAAGGGTAGAGGAGGTGACCATTTCACGGATCTGTTCCAGCTCGCGCAGTTGAGAAATAAAGCTGCCGGTCGAACGGGGGATCGCGCTGTTGCGCAGGCGCAGCGCGTGGCTGAACACGCGATCGGAAACCCGCATGTCGGCGCGTTTGCCCAACAGATCCATCACATGTCCGCGCGCGAGCCGCAGCAAAAAACCGAACAGCATTGCGATCAGCACGCCTACCGCCAGCACGTACAACGATGGCCACGACTGCGCCGGGATCACCCGGTCATAAACCTGCATGGAAAAAACGATCCCGGACAGAGACAAGATGTTGATCAACAGCGCCGCCAGCATCACCGGGCCGTAAGGCCGCAGATCTTTCAGCACCAGGCTTTTCAGCCAGTCGGGACGAAAACGTGAAACATAGGCGTCTACCCGGCTGTCCTTCACTGCCGAAAGCGGACGTAGCGCGATGATAAAGCGGATGGTCGGCAGCAGTTCGCTCAGGGCGATCCGGTTACGTTGCAGGTCGCCATTAACAAAGCAGACATCGAGCTGGTTATCGCCATCAAACTGTTCCACCAGCACCAGTTCGCCATCCTGAAGCTGAATGACTACCGGCAGTCGCCAGCGGCTGAGGGATTGCCCGGTTGGCGTCAGCGGCTGAAAAGAAAGGCCGGCCTGGCGGGCTAACTGGGTAAGCGCTTGTGGCATCGCTTTATCTTTAAACCACGGCGCGCTGGCCTGCAACGCGCCAGGAGAACAGGCGATCCGATAATGGGCGGCGATATAGCTCATCGCTCGCGCCCAGTTGGCCAGCGCCTCTGCGCTAATCGGCTCATTGGCCGGAATGTCGGCATGGATCATGGCTGGATCTCCACGGACTGAATGGTGCGGTTTTCCAGGCCAAACGCCCGGCGCATCTGTCCGCTGTTGTACAGGCAGTTAAGCTGGAGCTGATGCAGTTGGCTTTCGGTCTGGATCTGCGCAAAGCGGGCCTGATACACCTCCTGTTCGGCATTCAGCACATCGAGCAGGGGGCGTGAACCGAGATCGAGATATTGTTGTTGATACAGTTCCCGCGTCCGCTCGCTCAGCGTCTGTTGGCGCTTTTGGATCTGTAACGATGTCGCCAGATTCATTGCCTCGCTGCGATCGGAAAGCAATTTCTGGCGGACATCCAGTCGGGTACGCTGAATGGCGGACTGGGCGGATTCCACTGCATGGCTGGCGGCGTTGCGACGCGCGGTTAAGCCGCCGCCCTGATAAATCGGCATCTCCACTTTCACCCATGCCGAATATTGGGTGCGGTCGATGGAGGCGCTGCCCGAATAGTTATCGTTCAGGTAATGACGCACTTCCGGCTCCAGCGAGACTGTCGGCGTCATTTGCGCGTTGGCGTAGTCCAGATTCGCCTGAGCGACGTTGGCCTGCGCCCACGCGGCGAGCACTGAGGGCACCAGTTTGTCATCCGGCGTGGCCTGCTCGCAGCTGCGGTTGAGCATCGCCGGGAATTCATTGCTAATGGCGTTGAGGTTTTTCCAGCCCAGCCAGGTTTTCAGCGTCTCCTGCGAACTTTCGAGGTTGGCCTGATACTGAACAAGCTGGGCGCGCGCGCCTTCAATGCGCGCGTCGGTCTGCACCACATCGGAAAGCGAGCTGGCGCCTTCGTCGTTACGCTGGTTCGCCAGTCTGCCGATGCTGCTCAGGGCGTCGAGTTGCTCTTTAGCCACTTCCACCATTTGTTGCCAGGTTTGCACCTGCACGAGGGTGGAGGCGGTCTCAAGGCCGACGTTATCAATGCTCACCAGTACGTTCGCCTGCTCCTGCGCGACGCCTGCGTTTTCCGCCCGCACCTGGCTGGCGACTTTGCCGAAGTCGTAGAGCATTTGCGAGAGGGAAAGTACCAGCGACGGGCTGAATCCGCTGTCGGAGTAGCTGTTGGTGTACCCGTTATTCATCCCGGCATTAATCTGCGGATAATATTTGGCTTTGGCGACGTCCACCTGCTGGATTTGGGCATACAGTTTGCCGATCACTTCGGCGATCGACGGATGCCAGGAGACAGCGCGATTGACCGCCTGAGAAAGGGTAAGTTCGCCGGGCGCGGCGCTGTCGCCGGTGAGCGGCATTGGTCCATTCAGCGAGGGCAGTTCCTGCTGCTCAACCCATTGCTGTGGGGCGATGCGGGGCGGTTCCTCGGCGGCAATCGCCGGGAACGCGCACAGATGTCCCGCCAGCCACCAACCTGTTAGCTGTCGTTTTCCCATTTTTTTACTTCCCTAAGCTGCTTTTTGCCCCGGGCGAGCGTGCGCCCGGGGTCGTTGTGTTGTCGTTTTTTGTACTTATCAGGTCACAATATGGTTCTGTTCAATCAGCTCATTGAGCGTGGTCTGTACGTTCTCCAGGGTGACGAGTGCCGTTGACTGATACGTGCTCCCCGCGCCGTCGCGGTCGATGGATATCGTGGTGTTGCCGCCGCTGGTGCTGACGTTGAGATAACTGCCGAGCGTGGCGTTATCTCCGTTCCAGCCCACCAACAGGTCGCCAATGTCGATTTTGTCGCTCTGCGTCAGCGAGAAGTTTCTCCACGTATCCGTACCGTTTCCGCCCGTCGCGCTGCTGGCGTTAAGCAGGTTGTAAATCAACGTGTCGCCGTAGGCCGATCCCACCAGGACTTCGTTCTGCGTGGTGCTGACGACCTGCGGAGCAATATCTACCGTCAGGGTGGCGGTGTCGGTATGACCACGGGTGTCATCCAGTTTGTAGGTAAAGGTCTCCTTCGCGGACATAGATGAGAGTGCGACGCCGTTGTTCAGCGTGTAGGTGTAAGAGCCGTCAGCACGGATTTGCAGCGAGCCGTACTGCCCCTGAATGGTGGTCGTCCCGCTGGAATACGGATCCAGCGTCGCGGTACTGCCGTTAAAACCGGTTACCGTCAGACGCGTATCGACGGTGTTCAGTTGATCCAGCACGCCAGAGGCGTCGCTGCCGTCAAAGATATTGCCGTTGACGGTATGCGTACCGGAGGTTTCGAAATTATCCAGATCGACTGTGGTACCGGTAATGCGCGGCGTAATGGTCGCAGCCCCCACCAGAGTGTTGTTACCGGTGAAGTTCAGCGTATACGTGCCGCCGTCCAGCTCCAGCCCGGTGAGATTGACGGTTACCGTGGCGCCGCCGAGGGTGATATTGGAAACCGGTACGGTGCCGGTGCGAATCACTACGCCATTTTCCAGCACCGTCCAGGTGATGGTCAGGTTGCCGAGTGTGATCAGCGTGGAAACGTTAAAGACAATCGCTGCGCCTTTCAGAATTGTGCCAGCCGCGACGTCAAAGGTCCCGCTGCCGCTGCCGGTTCTGCCAAACGCTCCCCAACTTGCTGTGCCGACAGAGCTGTCCAGATAGCTCACCGTATCCTGCACCGACGGCGCAATCAGGGTGTCGCTGACATCGTTCACGGCATCCAGCGCGCGGGCGGTTGGCTGGATATTGAGTGAAGCGGTGTCAGTATCGCCGTTTGGCGCCCGGACCGTATAAACGAAACTGTCCGGCGTGGAGGTGCTGTCGGCTCCGAGGCCGCTTTTCAGGGTGTAGGTGTAGTTCCCCTGCGCATCAATGGTCAGCGTGCCCCAGGCACCCACAATCGTTGTGGTGCCGGTCTGTGCCACCGCGACGCCGTTCACCTGGGTCACCAGCGTTCCGTCTGGCGCGACGTCGTCGTTCAGCACGTTGCCCTGAGTGGTGGTGCTCAGGCTTTCTACGCTGTAAACATGATCCTCAAGGATGTTCAGCGTATAGCCAGTCAGCGCCGTGATGCCAAATGACGGGTTCAGCAGGAACAGGTATTCACCGCCCGGGAGGTTGAGGGTCAACGGATTGGACTGACCGCCCAGGAGCGGCGCGTTCAGCCAGTTTCGCTCTACCCGCCACTGTTCAAACTGCTGGGTGACATCATTAAAGCGATAGATATAGAGGTCAAAACTCGACGCCACCGCCACGCCGCCTATCGATGATTGCAGCGTCATGGTACGCGTCGTGCCTTCTTCAACGTCGAAGATTATCGGGTTACTCAGTCTGTCGAGCACCCCAACATCCAGCACGTTGCCGAGGCTAACGTTCACCACGGTAAAACCACCCTGCGAAGACGGACCATTGTTAACGGCGTCCACCAGCGTGTCATAGGGCAGGGTAGCGACGTTATCGACAGCCGTAACGCTGCTGGCCGGAGTCTCATTGCCCAGCGTGATCACCAGTTTCGCCGAGGTTGTATTACCGCCGCCGGTGATAGTGTAGGTGAAGCTTTCGGTTCGACCGACCACCGATGCCGGGCTGTTCGGGTTCAGCGCGTAGCTGTAGCTGCCGTCCGGATTGATGGTCAGTGTCCCGTAGACGCCCTGAAGGACGCTGCTGCCGGAGCCGAGCGTAACGCTGTTGCCGTTGGTGCTGGTAACCGTTGTCACTACGGTGTCCTGCGGCGCGCTGTCGTTGTTCAGTACGTTACCGGTTTGCGTTTCCGCGCTGGTGATGGCGCCTGCGCTGGTCTGCTCGACGTTGACGTTCAGCGCAGTGTAAGAGCCCGTCGCCAGCAGAGCGGTGTTATAGGTCAGCACCCGATAGGTTCCGCCCTCTAATCCGGTGACGTTCACCGTTACGCCGCTGCTGCCCAGCGTCAGCAGGTTGGCGAACTGTGCCTGAGCGGTGTCGATGACCGTTGTCCACGAGTTAGTGGCCGCATCGTATTTCTGGATCGCCACTTCCTGGGTATTGAGCAGCGAGAGCACCACCCCGGTGGTACTGGCGTCGATCACTAGATTGGCGCTTCCGCCGTCCTGGACGGTGAACTCGACCGCCGCCGTATCGTTGCCCAGCACGTTCGCCACGTTGCCGAGCGCGCCTACCAGCAGCAAACCGTAGTCGCTGTAGTCATTGGTGGTCACGGTGGCGTCGGTGGTGATGGTCAGGTTCTCCACGTTATCGCTGGCGGCGATGGGGAGCGTTGGCGCCTGAACCTGGGTGGTGGTTGAAACGTTGCCAACCGCATCAGTGGCGCTGACGCTGATATTTTCCCCGCTGGTCTGTTTGCGGTCGAAAGTCAGGGTGTAATTACCGCTACTGTTGGCAGCGGTGGTGAGCGTCTCGCCGGTACTGAGGGTGATCGTGACCGTACTGCCCGCTTCGGCGGTCCCGCTGATGCTGGCGCCGTCAGCGCTGATGCTGCCGGTGGGCGCAGCCGTCACGGTGTCTATCGTGACGTTAAAGGTGGAAGAAAAGGTGCCGGTGCCGTTAGCGTTGGTTGCCGTGGCGGTCAGCGCGTGCGCCCCGTCAGTCATACCGGCAGGCGGGGTGAACGACCAGCTCCCCTGGGCGTTGGCAGTGGTGGTGCCAATCGCCACGCCGTCGCTGTAGATGGTGATGGTTGAGGATGGCTGTGCGGTGCCGTTGATCAGCGGTGTGGCGTCGTTAGTCGCCTGACCGTTGGCCACCAGCCCGGTGATTGAACCAACCTCATCGGTCAGTGAGACAATCACCGGTGCGCCTGGCAGCCCGGTAAACGGCGCTTCGACGCTGCCTGCCGTACCGATGTTGCCAGCCCGGTCCTGGGCAACCACCTGCAGGGTTTCTCCGCCAACCTGCGCCGGCGTGATGACAATGGAGAAATTGCCGGAGCCGTCTGCGACGCCGGTACCCAGCACCGTGCCGTTGCTGCCGGTGATGGTAATCGTGCTGCCCGCTTCCGCCGTACCGGTTACGCTGGTGCCGTTGGCGACCACCGCCAGGTTCGCTGGCGCGGCAGGCGGCGTGGTATCGACAACAATGGTGGAGATTGCCGAGGCCGGGCTGACGTTGCCCGCCGCGTCGGTGGCCTGGGCTGTAAAGCTATGCGACCCTTCGCCCAGCGCAGTCGTCGGCGTAAAGCTCCACGCCCCGTTCGCATCCGCCTGAATCGGCGTCGGCGTAAGCAGAGTTGTGCCATCGTAGATATTGATAAACGCCCCCGGCTCACTGGTGCCGCGCAGTTCCGGCAGCGTATCGTTGGTGCTTTGCCCGCTGCCTACTGCGCCGGTGTTGTTGCTGACGTCATCCAGGATCGTGGTGATGACCGGTGCGGCTGGCGTTTGGGTGTCCACCGTCAGGCTGAAGCTGCTGGATGGGCCGACGTTGCCCGCCGTATCAGTGGCGCTCACGGAAAGCGTGTGCGGCCCGTTGCTGAGTGCCGTGGTCGGCGTAAAGCTCCATGTCCCGTTGGCGCTCACGACGACGCTGCCGATGACCGTTCCGTTATCGCTGAAGGTGAGCGTGGTGCCTGCTTCTCCCGTTCCGTTAAGCGTCGGACGGGTGTCGTTAGTGCTCTGATTGGGCGACAGGTTGCCGGTCTGCGGTGCGCTGTCATCCACCACCGAGGTGATCGCTGGCGCCAGCGGAGCGACACTGTCTACTGCCAGGGTGAAACTGGCCGCCGGACCCGTATTGCCCGCAGCGTCCGTTGGGGTAAAGGTTAGCGGATGCGTGCCCTGACCGAGATCGCTGGTTGGGGTAAAGGTCCAGGCGCCGTTGCTGCCTACTGTCGCCGTGCCGATAGGCACGCCGTTATCCGCAACGCTGATGGTGGTACCGGGCTCGCCCGTCCCGGTAAAGGTGGGGCGCGTATCGTTGGTGGACTGACCGCTGGTCAGGCTGCCGGTCACCGGGCCTGCGTCATCGGTCACGCTGCTGATAACCGGAGCGACAGGCGCGGCGGTATCGACCGTCAGGGTAAAGTTTGCCGATGCCGGACCGGTATTGCCCGCGCTGTCGGTGGCTGTCACCCGTAGTGTGTGCGTCCCCTGCGCCAGCCCGACTGGTCTGTAGCTCCAGCTACCACCTTCGTTGACTACCGCAGTGCCAAGCAGGACGCTGCCGTCGAAGACGTTAATGGTGCTACCCGGCTCGCCCGTCCCGGTGATGACGGGACGAGGATCGTTGGTGGTCTGGCCGTTAGTAAGATCGCCCGTACCCGGCGTGACGTTATCGGTCACGTTGACGATGGCGGGCGCCACGGGCGCGACGGTATCCACCACCAGGCTAAATCCCGCGCCGGGGCTGACGTTGCCTGCGGCATCGGTCGCGGTCACGTTAAAGGTATGCGAACCGCTGGCGAGTGCGGTAGGCGGCGTAAAGGTCCAGGCGCCTGTGCCGTCTGCCTGCACAGTGCCGAGCAGGGTCGTACCGTCAAAAATGTTGACGGTGCTGTTGGCTTCGGCCGTTCCGGACAACGTTGGGCGCGTATCGTTGGTACTTTGTCCGTTTGCCAGTGTGCCGCTGTTGGGGGCGACATCATCGGTGACCGCGCTGATGACCGGCGCCGATGGCGCCTGGGTATCGACGGTCAGAGTGAAGGATGCCGCCGGACCTTCGTTCCCTGCGGCATCCGTCGCCGTAACGGTCAGGTTATGCAGGCCGCTGCTTAACGGACTGTCCGGAGAAAGCGACCAACTGCCGTCTGTGCCAGCGACGACGCTGCCGATTACGGTGGCGCCATCATAGAGGGTGACGGTTGCGCCTGGCTCCGCCGTCCCCTGGAAGGTCGGCTGGCTGTCGTTAGTGCTTTGCCCGTTCGCCAGTACGCCGGTGGCAGGAGCGGTATCGTCAGTAACGCTCTGGATCACCGGCGCGCGCGGCGCGGCGGTGTCCACGGTAACGGTATACCCCGCAGACGGGGCGCTGACGTTACCGATCGCATCGGTAGCGGTGACGGTTATGGTGTGTGTTCCGGCACTGAGCGCAGGCGGCGTGAAGCTCCAGCTACCGTTGGTCACGGTCGTAGTGCCGATGTTTACACCGTTGTCGTAGAACGTAATGGTACTGCCTTCTTCACCGCTACCGGTAAAGGCTGGCGTGGTGTCGTTTGTGCTGCCGCCGTTGGAGATGATGCCGGTTTGCGGATCGCTGTCATCGGTAGCCGACGTGATCGCTGGCGCCAGCGGCGCGGTGGTGTCCACAACCACCTCAAACGCTGCTGACGGCGCACTGACGTTGCCCGCGGCATCGGTGGCGGTAATGGTCAGACTGTGGCTGCCTTCACCCAGCGCCGTCGTTGGAGTAAAGGACCATACGCCGTTGACCACCTGCGTTACCCCGAGCAGTGTGGCGCCATCGTAAATCGAAATCGTCTCGCCGTCGGTTCCGGTACCGTTGAGGGTCGGGCGCGCATCGTTAGTGGTGTCGCCACTGGTGAGCGTGCCGGTACCCGGCCCGACATCGTCCGTCACGCCGCCGATGACTGGCTGAGCGGGCGGGGTGAGGTCGAGGGTGATGGTAACCACCGCCGAGGCTTTGCTTGAATCTGCACTGTCGACTACCTGGAAGGTATGCTCGCCTTCACCCAGCGCCGTGGTGGCTGTCCAGACCCAGTTGCCCGTGCCGTCGACAGTGACTGTGTCGACCACAACCCCGTCCACAATAATATTAATGGATGTGTCTGGCGTAGCGGAACCACGCAGGCCGGGCAACGTGTCATCGGTGGTCTCTCCGTCACGCACATCACTCTGCACGCCGCCTGCGTCGTCGACCACGGCGCTAATCACCGGCAGCCCCGTGCCGGATCCGGCAAAGTCAGCCGGAATACTGAGGTTACCTGCCGCATCCTGTGCGGTGGCTGTCAGGGTGTTGGTGCCGGTTTGCGCCGGGGTGATATCAATGCTGAAGTTGCCGCCCGTCGCCACGCCGGTGCCGATCACGTTGCCGTTATTGTCACGGATGATCACCGTGCTTCCTGCTTCCGCAGTGCCGGTTACCGTGCCGCCGTCGTCAGAAATCAGTACGTTCTGCGGTGTTGCCGGCGGGGTAAGGTCAACGTTTAAGGTGATCGGGGCGGAAGGCTGGCTCGCATTCCCTGCCGGATCGGTGGCGACTGCCGTGAGGGTATAGGAACCTTCGGTAAGCGGCGCGTCAGGGACAATTGTCCAGTTGCCGTCGCCATCAACTAGCGCCGTGCCGACCACGGTTGCGCCGCTGGAGAGGATGACGGTGCTGCCCGGTTCGCCAGTGCCGCTGACGGGTTGTTCAGGCTGGTTAGTCGCCGCTGGGCTGGTCGGTGAGGTGATAAACGGCGCATCGGGCGCGCGGGTATCGACCGTTAAATCAAACTCAGCCGACGGCGGGCTGATGTTCCCGGCTGCATCGGACGCCGTGACGCTAAAGCTATAGCTGCCCTCGGCAAGCGGAGTGGTCGGCGTGAAGTTCCAGGCGCCGCCAATGACTTCTGCCGTACCGATCGCCACGCCGTTATTCAGTATGGTGACGATACTCCCCGTTTCGCCCGTTCCGCTCAGGGTCGGGGTGGTATCGTTCGTCTGGCCGCCGTTGCTCAGCGGCCCGCCATCCTCGTTAACCGTGAGGGTTGGCGTGGTCGGCGCCTGGGCGTCCACGCGCACGATACGATCCGGCGATGTGGTGCTGTTTCCCGCTGGATCGGTGACGGTCAGCGAGATGACGTGGTCACCCGATGTCAGCGGCGTCGTCAGTTGATAGCTCCAGTTACCGGCGTTATCGATGATTAACGGCGGTAGCGCCACGCCGTCAAGGGTAATGATGATGGTGTCGCCTGCGGTGCCGCTTCCGCTCAGCAGCGGCAGCGTATCGTCGGTGAACTGCGCGTTATCCAGCGAGCCCGTCTGGCTGCCGACGTTATCAGTGATCGTCAGGTTCGGCGTTGCTGGCGCGGTTGTATCCACCACGATACCGGTTGGCGCGGAGGGAGCGCTGACGTTGCCTGCCGCATCGGTCACGGTGATGGTAAACACATGCTCACCCTCGCCCAGTACGGCGGAAGGATATTCCCAGGCGCCGTCGGCGATCGTGACGGTGGCCACCTCAACACCCTTGTCGTAAATGGTAACGCGCTCGCCGTTGACTCCCGTTCCGCTGAGAACCGGCTGTGTTTCGTTGGTCGCCTGGCCGTTGCTTAACGGCGCATCATCACCGTCGACCACGGTCAGCGCCGGGGTGGCGGGGGCGGTGGTATCGACGGTAATGACGATTGCGGCGGAGTTCGCGCTGGTATTTCCCAGCGGATCGCTGGCGGTGACGCTGAGGGTATGGCTGCCTTCGCTGAGCGCTGGCGCCGGGGTAAAGCTCCACGTACCGGCGTTGGTGACTTCGGTTGTGCCAATCGCCGTTGTGCCGTCATACACCGTAATGATGTCTCCGGCGGTACCGCTTCCGCTCAGCACTGGCTGCGTGGCGTCGGTGACGGCGTTATTGGTCAGCTCGCCCGTAATTTCCCCGGTATTGTCGGTAATAGTCAGAACCGGCGCCGTAGGCGCGGTGGTATCGACCGTAATGACGACGGCATCGGACGCGGGACTGGTCTGGTCCTGTCCGTCGGTTGCCGTGGCGGTGAAGGTGTACTCACCATCAGGGAGAACGTCTGTGGTCAGCGTCCAGTTGCCATCAGGGTCTACGATAGCCGTACCCGACAGCGGCACGCCGCCGTTCAAAATGGTGATGGTCGCTCCCGGTTCACCGGTACCGCTGAAGGTCAGTCGGTTGTCATCGGTGCTTTGCCCGGTATCCAGGTTACCGTTGACCCCGCCGAAGTCATCGGCAATCGATACCACCACCGGCGCTTCCGGCGCGGTGATATCGGGTGCCTGCACGCTGGTGGGCTGACTGGTGTTATTTGATCCATCGGTGGCGGTCACCGTGAGGGTTTCGCCATTAACCACGGCAGGAGTGAGCGGAACGGTAACGGTGCCGTTCGCCGGAACCGGCTCAGATACCGCCAGAGTATTGCCTTCGCTGTCTTTAACGGTGATCCGACTGCCCGGCTCGGCGGTGGCGGTCAGGGAACTGCCATCCGCGGACACCTCCACGTTCGATGGCGGCTGCGGCGCGGTGGTGTCGGGCGCGGTAACAGAGGCTGGCGTGCTCTCCAGGTTCGCCGGATCGGTGACCACAGCGGTTAAGGTCTCGCCGTTGGTCTGCGGCGTGTCGAGGTCGACACT
>NZ_JAOWIB010000105.1:135591-165124 GCF_030332325.1 Citrobacter sp. Cs237
TGAAAGTACCGTCGGGCTGAACCAGCGCGGAACCGAGCGGCGTATTGTCGCTGGCGTAGATGGTCACGCTAGTACCGGCTTCGGCGGTCCCGGTGACCGTGACGCCATCATCGGAAACATCAAGATTACCGGCAGGCTGCGGCGGAGTGGTGTCGGGTGCGGTAACAGAGGCTGGCGTGCTCTCCTGGTTTGCCGGATCGGTGACAATTGCGGTCACAATCTGACCGTTGGTCTGCGGCGTGCTCAGGGTAACGGTGAACGTACCATCATCCTGAACCACTGCGCTACCCAGCGGTGCGCTGTCGCTGCCGTAGATGGTCACGGTGGCGCCTGCTTCGGCTGTACCGGTGACCGTGAGGCCATCATCGGAAACATCCAGGTTACCGGCTGGCAGTGGCGCGGTGGTGTCGGGTGCGGTAACAGAGGCTGGTGTGCTCTCCAGGTTCGCCGGATCGGTGACCACAGCGGTTAAGGTCTCGCCGTTGGTCTGCGGCGTGTCGAGGTCGACACTGAAATTCCCCTGATCGTCCGTAGTGCCCTGACCCAGCGGATTGCCATCGGGATCGCGAATGGTGACGGTGCTGCCCGGTTCGGCAGTGCCGGTGACGGTGGCGCCGTCATCGGAAACGTCAAGATTACCGGCTGGCTGCGGTGGAGTGATGTCCGGCGCGGTGGCGTTACCTGAAGCGCCTGGATTTCCCGCCTTATCGATGGCAACCGCGGTCAATACTTCGCCATTCATAAAGGCCGGGGAGAGCGGGAATGTGAATTTCCCATCGCTGCCTGCGGTCACGGTACCAAGCGTAGCTCCGTCACTGTTAGCGATCGTCACGGTACTCCCGGGTTCAGCGCTACCGGTCAGGGCGCTACCGTCCGGAGAAACCTGTAGATCGCCAGGTGCGTCTGGGGCAGTGATATCAACCGTTATCGAAAACGTCTCTGCATCGCCGCTTGTGCCGTTCGCCGTGGTTTGGGTTGCGGTGTAGGTATGCTGTCCCTCTATAACATTATTGAGTGGAAGCGACCATGTGCCATTAACCGCGGTTACGCTGCCGATCTCGACGCCATTTTCATAAACTTTTATTACGGCTCCTGATTCGGCGGTACCGGTAAGCGTTGGTGTTGTATCGTTAGTAAACTGACCGTCGGTTAACGTCACGGCGGTGGATTCAGTATCGTCAATGATGCCCGTGATGTCCGGGGCATCCGGAAAACCCGAGTCAGAGCCGAAAAATGGCGTGTTCGGGCCACTGTTGCCTGCTGCGTCGGTAATGGTGGCAACGAGTTGCTCACTGTTGGTCTGGGCAGAGGTGAGGCGAACAGTAAATGTTCCGCTCTCATCAACTGTGAAGGTTGCGAGCGTATTTTGTTGATTGTCGAGCAGGGTAACCGTACTGCCAGCTTCCGCCGTACCGGACACGAAAAGCCCGTCTTCAGAAATGGTTAATCCCGATACCGCAGCGGGGGGGACCGTATCTACAACGAAGCTGAATTCGCCAGACACGATGCTGGTATTGCCCGCCTTGTCCGTTGCGGTAACCGTCAGTTCATGTTCGCCATCGGCGAGCGAAGACGGTGGTTTGAAGCTCCAGTTGCCCGAGGCGTCTACAGTTGTTGTACCGAGAACCTGACCATTGTCATAAACGGTAATAACGGCCCCAACTTCGCCAGTACCGGAGAGCACAGGCTGGTTGTCGTTTGTGGTTTGGCCATTTTGAATGGCGCCGGTGATGCCAGCAACGGCATCCAGCGCGCTGGTGATCAGTGGCGATGCGGGCGGGGTGGTATCAACACTTCCCGGTGGAGGGTTGGTGGTGCCTCCGCCGCCATTGTCTGTGCCACCCCCGCCAGTATCGGTACCGCCGCCCGGGTTACCGCTGCCATTGTCGTCGTCATCGTCCCCACCACCGCCGCCCGATGCGGCGATTGCCGCGATCCCGCCAGCAGCGACTACGCCGCCGAGTACCCAGGGCCAAATAGCGGCGCCTTCATTTGCGCCGCCTGCGGTGATTAACAGCTCATCGATGGATGAGATCTGCTCAAACTGCAGTCCTGCTTCCGGGTTCTCTACCCACCACAAGGCTCCGTTGTCGTCTTCCAGCACCAGCTGGCTCGCGCCCTGATCGTTAGTGACGTAGAAATTTTTAATGGTCACCTTTTCACCGGAATGAAAAGTAATGACCAAATCCTGATTAACGCGAGCAAGCTGGCTGATTTCTTCACGTTGCGCGCTTAACTTCACCATGGAAGGGGTATTAAGTGTGACTTCAGAGGCTTCGACATTGGTGGAAACGCCCGTCAACTTGGATACAACGGCGAGAAGACGCATATATTCACTCCTGATAGCTTGCGCAGTGCGTTATTTTTTAAAATCACCCATCAGGAAAATACGCAGACGAGCGCCCTCGTTCATCGTTATGATGAATTCTCGCGGATGATTTCTGTTTACTGGTCGTTCGGATGGCGGCTTGTTGTGTGCTGAATAACCTTTTGTTTTTATGTACTGGTACTTTCGTATTAGATGATATAGCCAGAAAGATCTCTTTCTGCAACTTAAGTAATATTAACGATTTGCTTAGGTTCACTAAAATATATTCTCCGGGTCGGACTTTACTGGATGGAAAACGGTTAAAGCAAAGCGGCATGACAATTTATGTAATTGTAATATAAGGTTTTAAAGGGAGGGTTGTTGTGCAAGGGGAAGTCATTACAAGCATAAACTGTAATGTTATTCAGGCGATTAAGAAGAAGAAAAAATATTTATTTGAAGTATTGGGTTCTTCGGCTATGCAATAACTGTAAATATATCTAAAGATATATTCTTGTTATTTTAACGATTCAGCAAATATATTTATACGATCAGGGAGAATATATTTTTGTGATTTCAGGGAGTCATTAAAGGTGACCAGCCTAAAATGTCGGGCTGGTCACATTCTGCAGGCGTTAGCGCCCGGCATTTTTCATAATGCGGGCTTTATCAAGCTGCCATTCGCGCTCTTTCACATCTGAACGCTTATCGTGCTGTTTCTTACCTTTCGCCACGCCGATTTTGACTTTGCACCAGGCATTTTTCCAGTACAAAGAGAGCGCGACCACGGTATACCCTTCGCGGTTAACGCGGCCATACAGCGAGTCGAGTTCGCGCTGATTAAGCAGCAGCTTACGGGTGCGGGTAGGATCGCAAACCACGTGGGTCGATGCGACAGCCATTGGCGTAAAGTTGGCGCCAAACAGGTACGCTTCGCCGTCGCGTAACAAGACATAGCTGTCGCCGATGTTAGCTTTACCGGCACGCAGGGATTTCACTTCCCATCCTTGCAGGGCGAGTCCCGCTTCGAATTCTTCTTCGATGAAGTATTCATGTCGCGCACGTTTGTTAAGCGCGATGGTGGCTGAGCCAGGTTTGTGTGCTTTTTTCTTCGTCATAGTGCCGCTCAGTATAGGTAAACTGGAATCGAAAAACACCCCATTTCGTCCTCAGGGGGTGAAGGGATTATCTTAGCATGAACCGGGTTGTACCCTGTTGCGGGATAGCGTTTTTTTTACCGTAGGATAAATGCTATTATTTGTTCGATTTTTGTTGATGGAAATAGCTATGCCGCAGATTAGTCGAACCGCGTTAGTCCCTTACAGTGCGGAACAGATGTATCAGTTAGTGAATGACGTACAGTCCTATCCCCAGTTTTTACCGGGTTGCACCGGCAGCCGCGTTCTGGAGTCCACGCCGGGGCAGATGACGGCTGCAGTTGATGTCTCCAAAGCAGGGATCAGTAAAACGTTTACCACGCGCAATCAGTTAACCCGTAACCAGAGCATTCTGATGAATCTGGTCGACGGTCCGTTTAAGAAACTGATTGGCGGCTGGAAATTTACCCCACTGAGTCAGGAAGCCTGCCGGGTAGAATTTCATCTCGACTTTGAGTTTACCAATAAGCTCATTGAGCTGGCGTTTGGTCGTATCTTTAAAGAGTTAGCCGCCAATATGGTGCAGGCATTCACTGTGCGCGCAAAAGAGGTTTACAGTGCCAGCTAAGATTGTTGTCGAGGTGGCTTATGCGTTACCGGAAAAACAGTATCTGCAGCGCGTCACGCTGCATGACGGGGCGACGGTGGAAGACGCCATTCGCGCTTCCGGTCTGCTCGAGCTACGCACCGATATTGATCTTGCGAAAAACAAAGTGGGTATATACAGCCGCCCGGTGAAGTTGAGCGATACGCTGCAGGAGGGTGATCGGGTTGAAATTTATCGCCCTCTGATTGCCGACCCGAAAGAGTTGCGCAGACAGCGGGCGGAGAAGTCTGCCAATAAGTAGGCTATATACGGCGGGGCGCGATACTTTCAGTCGGCAAACGCTGCAAGTGACAAAAAAGGTGCTCATTGAGCACCTTTTAACATTTAGATTTACGTTCTCAAGCCTGGTTTAGGGGTTTTTGGTCAATGCCGGCTTGTTATCAATGTTGGTCAACACGCCGCTGCTGTTAAAGGTCAGCGTTAGCGTTTGTTGCGTTACGCCTTCATGTCCCGGCTGTTGGCGGAACACGTAGAACCAGGTATTTGTGCCAAACGGATCGGACATCATTGGCGTTCCCAGCGCATAGGCAACCTGTTGCTGAGTCATGCCGACGCGCACTTTCGATACGTCGTTAGCGGTCAGGTAGTTCCCCTGGTTGATATCAGGGCGGTAAACCACTCGCTCCAGAGTGGAACAGCCTGCGGTCAACATCAATAATACTGCTGCGGCAGCAGTCAGCGTTTTACAGCGCATAGTGATTTGATTCCTTTTCGGGCCCGAGCAGTACGTGGCTCATATGTAATATGCCGATGATAATAGACCTTTCACCACTTTAAAACCTTTTGCTTACGGGTCCGTCGGCGTTTTTGTTGTCTACTCTGACCGTTAAGGGGCCAAAAAGTTTATGCCGCCAGCAGTTCTTTCGCGTTTGCGAGGGTATTGCGGGTCACTTCGCTACCACCCAACAGTCGCGCCAGTTCCTGCAGGCGCGCGCGTTTGTCCAGCGGCTGCATATGGGTTTCGGTCATTTCACCGTCAGTATCTTTGCTGACATAGAAATGCTGATGACCACAGCCGGCCACCTGTGGAAGGTGCGTCACGCACATCACCTGGGTGGATTCTCCCAACTGGCGCAGGAGCTTGCCGACGACGGCGGCGGTTGGTCCGCTGATCCCGACATCCACTTCATCAAAAATCAGCGCCGGGGTTTCCATCTTACGGGCGGTGATCACCTGGATCGCCAGCGCGATACGCGACAGTTCGCCGCCGGAAGCGACTTTGGCTATAGGCTGCATGGGCTGCCCGGGGTTCGTCGTGACCCTGAACTCCACGCGATCCGCGCCGTCAAGGCTCAGATGATGTTCGTCAAAATTCACGGCAATAGTGAACTGGCCATGCGGCATAGAGAGTGAGTGCATACTCTCGGTAATCAACGCGCTTAGCTCCTGTGCATAGTGCAAACGCTGTTGATGTAGCGCCTTCGCGGACTCAAGCGCCTGCTGATGATGCTTGTTAACGGCCAGCGTCAGCGTTTCCAGCGAGTCAGCCTGATCGTCAAGCTGCTGCTGTTCTTCCAGCAGAGACTGATAATACTGCGGCAGCGCCTCCGGACTGACGTGATGCTTACGCGCCAGCGAGATTTGTTTTGAAATACGCTGTTCAAGTTCAAACAGGCGATTAGGATCTAAATCCAGACGATCGCAGTAATGGCGTAGCTCGTCGCTGGCCTCGGTTAACTGAATGGTCGCTTCTTCCAGCATATCCAGCACGCCGGAAAGTTTGCTGTCCATGCTGACCAGTTCGCCGACCAGTTGTTTCGCGGTATACAGCTGGCTTTGCAGGTTAACATCATCGCCATCCGCCAGCAGCGCCAGCGCATTCTGGCTGGTAGAGAGAAGCTGGCCGCTGTTGGCCAGCCGTTTGTACTCTTCATCAATTTGCTCAAATTCACCCGCCTGCGGGTTAAATTCGTTAAGCTCTTTGAGTTGATATTGCAACAGCTCGGCGCGCGCGGCGCGTTCCTGGCTCTGCTGTTGATGATGCGCCAGATCGCGGCAGCTTTGATGCCACAACTGGTAGCGCGAAGCCATGTCCTGCACCAACTGGGATTCATTGGCATAGCCGTCGAGCAGCGATTTCTGATGCTCAGGTTTGATCAGCAACTGATGGGCATGCTGGCCGTGAATCTGAATTAACAATTGGCCCAGCTCGCGAAGCTGAGAGAGGGGAACGGCAGTGCCATTGATAAAGCCGCGGGAGCGTCCGTCGCTGCTAATGACGCGGCGAAGTAAACACTCACGTCCGTCTTCGAGCTGGTTGGCCTCCAGCCAACGCAGGGCGGCAGGCGTATCTTTCAGAGAAAAGCGAGCGCAGAGGTCGGCACGTGCGGCGCCGGCTCGCACCATGTCGGCGTCAGCCCGGCCTCCGAGACACAGGCCGAGTGCATCAATCGCAATGGATTTACCCGCCCCGGTTTCCCCGGTAATGACGGTCATTCCGCTCTGGAAATCGATCTCAAGTTCACGAACGATTGCAAAATTGCTGATGGTCAGTTGTGCCAACATAGCCGTTTTCCTGTATGAAAAACCATAACTGTAATTACATACAGTATAAACAGGTTTTTTATCCAGTAAAGAGGCTGACGTGAAATTAAAATAATTTTTTTGACCAACCCAGCTTGGTGCTTAACGTATTGAAATAGCTATAATCTTTTGGGTGTATTAAGTTCAGGTGATAGTCGCAACGCCGAATCAGCACATCTTCGCCTTCCTGGATAGGCAGGGCGATCTGGCTATCACAGCTAATCTCAAGGTCGTTACGACGATGAGAAAAACGCAGCCGAATGGTACTGCTGCTGTTAATCACCAGCGGACGAGCCGAAAGGGTGTGCGGGAACATCGGCACCAGAGTGATCGCATCTAAAGAGGGGGTCAGAATCGGGCCGCCTGCCGAAAGCGAGTAGGCGGTAGAACCGGTTGGGGTCGAGATGATTAGCCCGTCTGAACGCTGTGAAAAGGCGAAGTTCTCGTCAATATAGACTTCAAACTCAATCATGTGCGCGACTTTACCGGGGTGCAGCACCACTTCGTTGATCGCCGTGCTGATGCGCTTCTGGCAATCCTGCTGGCAGACCTGCGCTTCCAGCAAAAAACGCTGTTCCGCAATGTAATGGCCTTCCAGCACGTCGGCGAGCTGCTGCTGGGCGTTGTCAGGATCGAGATCCGTTAAAAACCCGAGATTGCCGCGGTTAATGCCAATCACTTTGATGTCATAACGCGCGAGGGTGCGCGCCGCGCCGAGCATGTTGCCGTCACCGCCAACCACTACCGCCAGATCCGCCTGCTGACCAATTTCGGCCAGGGTGCCGGTTTTAACGTTTTTCAACTGCAGCTCGTGCGCGATTTGCTGCTCAACAATGACTTCATAGCCCTTCGTGCATAACCATCGATAGAGCATTTCATGTGTTGTCAGAGCAGTGGGGTGACGTGGATGTCCCACTATGCCAATACACTTGAAATGATTATTCATTTTTCGAGGTCCTTGTAACGAAGATTGATGACAATGTGAGTGCTTCCCTTGAAACCCTGAATCCGATCCCCATAATAAGCGAAGTTAGCGAGATGAATGCGAAAAAAACGCGGAGAAATTCATGAGTAGTAAAGAACAGAAAACGCCTGAGGGGCAAGCCCCGGAAGAAATTATCATGGAACAGCACGAAGAAGTTGAGGCGGTTGAATCAGACGCTTCTGCTGAGCAGGTGGATCCGCGCGATGAAAAAATTGCGAATCTGGAAGCGCAGCTTGCTGAGGCCCAGACGCGTGAACGCGACAGTCTGTTGCGCATGAAAGCGGAAATGGAAAACCTGCGTCGCCGCACCGAGCTGGACGTTGAGAAGGCGCACAAGTTCGCGCTGGAAAAATTCGTCAACGAGCTGCTGCCGGTGATCGACAGCCTGGATCGTGCGCTGGAAGTGGCTGATAAAGCTAACCCGGACATGGCGGCGATGATCGAAGGCATTGAACTGACGCTCAAATCCATGCTGGATGTGGTGCGCAAGTTTGGTGTTGAAGTGATTGCCGAGACCAACGTCGCGCTGGACCCGAACGTGCATCAGGCCATTGCGATGGTCGAGTCGGAAGAGGTCGCGCCGGGCAACGTGCTGGGTATTATGCAGAAAGGTTATACGCTGAACGGTCGTACGATTCGTGCGGCAATGGTCACGGTAGCGAAAGCCAAAGCGTAATGCGTGATCTGTAGCGCCGGGTAGCGGCTTGCGGCTTACCCGGCCTATCTATCCTGCGTCTTATTCCGCCACGCTCTCCCGCAGGGGCTTCACCGGCACCACTTTGACCTGCTTAATCATATTCTCCTGAACGTCGAGAATATCGATATCATACTGACCGATGCGCACCCGGGTGCCGGCGATCGGGATCTCTTCCAGCGCTTCCAGAATCACGCCATTTACTGTCCGCGCGTCATCTTCCGGCAGATGCCAGTTAAAGGCTTTGTTGATTTCACGCACGTTGGCGCTGCCGTCAATGATAACCGAGCCGTCATTCTGCGGTGTGACCTCTTCGGCCAGCGTTGGCGACATGGAGGTCGTAAAGTCACCGACGATCTCCTCAAGAATGTCCTCCACCGTCACCAACCCCTGAATATCGCCATACTCGTTGACCACCAGACCGACTTTCTTTTTGTTGCGCTGAAATTTAATCAGTTGGGTACTCAGCGGTGTGCCTTCCGGGACGTAGTAAATCTCATCGGCGGCGCGCAGCATGGTTTCTTTAGTGAACTCTTTTTTCTCAGACATCAGCCGCCAGGCTTCGCGCACCCGCAGCATGCTGATGGTGTCGTCCAGCGAATCGCGATACAGCACGATGCGTCCGTGCGGCGAGTGCGACAGTTGACGCACAATCGATTTCCAGTCGTCGTTGATGTCAATACCGATAATTTCATTACGCGGGACCATGATGTCATCGACAGTCATTTTTTCCAGGTCGAGCACCGACAACAGCATATCCTGGTTGCGACGAGAAATTTGCGAGCGGGATTCATTCACAATGGTGCGCAGTTCGTCTTTGCTCAGCGAGCCGCTGACCACGATATCGGTTTTAATGCCCATCAGACGCATCAGCAACCGGGTAATGGTGTTCAGTAACCAGACCAGCGGCATCATTAATACTTGCAAGGGCGCAAGCAGGAAGCTGCTCGGATAAGCCACTTTTTCCGGATAGAGCGCGGCGATCGTTTTTGGCAGCACTTCGGCAAACACCAGAACGACAAAAGTCAGCACGCCGGTGGCAATCGCCACGCCCGCATCGCCATACAACCGCATACCGACAATGGTCCCGAGGGCGGAGGCGAGAATATTGACCAGGTTGTTGCCGATAAGCACCAGGCTAATCAGGCGATCCGGCTTACGCAGCAGTTTTTCCACCCGCTTTGCCGCCCGGTTTCCCTGCTTGGCCATGTGGCGCAGCCGGTAACGGTTAAGGGTCATCATTCCGGTTTCAGAACCGGAAAAATAGGCTGAGATGACCACCATGATGAGTAACGTGATGATCAGCGTGGTGGTTGAGATGTGTTCCAGGGGAGACTCCTTTTAGGGCTTAACTTACGACCTGCTGCAAAATCCGGCTGCCGAAATAGGCCAGCGTCAGAATGCCTGCGCCTGCGACGTTAAACCACACCACGCGGCGGCCGCGCCAGCCCTCATGATAATGTCCCCATAACAAAACAATATAGACAAACCACGCCACAATAGAGAGAACGGCTTTGTCGATGTTTTCCATGCTGAACAGGTTGTGCATGTAAAACAGGCCGGTACACAGCGTGAGCGTCAACAACACCACGCCGATTTGCGTGATATGAAACATTTTGCGCTCAATGCTCATCAGCGGCGGCATTTCGTTACTGAACGCCAGCTTTTTGTTTTTCAACTGGTAGTCGATCCAGGCCAGCTGCAGCGCGTAAAGAGCGGCGATGATGAGCGTCGCGTAGGAAAACAGCGACAGCCCGATATGGATCATCATGCCCGGAGTGGCTTCAAGATGCGTTATGTATTCGTTTGGCATAAAGGTCGCGAAAGCCAGATTGATGAGCGCGAAAGCGTACACGATCGGCAGCAACAGCCAGCCGCGGTTGCGTGAGGCGACAATCGTCATCACCGTACAGATCATCAGGCTCACCAGCGACCCGACGTTAAGCAGGCTCAGATTTTGTCCGCCTTCACCTGCGGGAAGGATACGGGCTTCCAGCGCAAAAGCGTGGCACACCAGCGCGACGACCGCAGAAAGAATAGCCATACGCCGCCAGCCGCTGTTTTTTTGCAGCAGAGCGGGAACGATCAGCGCGAGGCTGACGGAATAGGCGACAAGGGCGAGCAAAGCAAAAACGGGCATAGTGATGTCGACAATTAGCCAGTGAGAAAGAGAAGCAGTATAACGTTACGTGACCGCTGCTCCAACCGTTGCATAACAACAAAGGCGGCTTCATGTTATACTGCGACAAAATTCTGTTCCTGTGTCGCATGAGCGACCAACCGTTTCCACCCCAGGCGAGAGACAATGTTTGATAATTTAACCGATCGTTTGTCGCGCACGCTGCGCAATATCAGTGGCCGTGGACGCCTTACTGAAGACAACGTTAAAGAGACGCTGCGCGAAGTGCGCATGGCGCTGCTGGAGGCTGACGTTGCGCTGCCGGTAGTGCGTGAGTTTATCAATCGCGTAAAAGAGAAAGCGGTTGGCCACGAAGTCAACAAGAGCCTGACGCCGGGGCAAGAGTTCGTCAAAATTGTTCGTAACGAACTCGTCGCGGCGATGGGCGAAGAAAACCAGTCCCTGAACCTGGCCGCGCAGCCGCCCGCCGTGGTGTTGATGGCGGGGTTGCAGGGGGCGGGTAAAACCACCAGCGTCGGCAAACTGGGTAAATTCCTGCGTGAAAAGCACAAAAAGAAAGTGCTGGTCGTTTCTGCGGACGTGTATCGTCCGGCGGCGATCAAACAGCTGGAAACGCTGGCCGAGCAGGTTGGCGTGGATTTCTTCCCGTCTGACGTCGGCCAGAAGCCCGTCGATATCGTTAACGGCGCGCTGAAGGAAGCGAAGCTGAAGTTCTACGACGTGCTGCTGGTGGATACCGCTGGTCGTCTGCACGTTGACGAAGCGATGATGGACGAAATCAAGCAGGTTCACGCCTCTATCAATCCGGTAGAGACCCTGTTTGTGGTCGACGCCATGACCGGTCAGGATGCGGCGAACACCGCGAAGGCGTTTAACGAAGCGCTGCCGCTGACCGGCGTGGTGCTGACTAAAGTCGATGGCGATGCCCGTGGCGGCGCCGCGCTCTCTATTCGTCATATCACCGGTAAGCCGATCAAGTTCCTCGGCGTGGGCGAGAAAACCGACGCGCTGGAGCCTTTCCACCCGGATCGTATTGCTTCACGTATTCTCGGTATGGGCGATGTGCTGTCGCTGATCGAAGATATCGAAAGCAAAGTTGACCGCGCGCAGGCCGAGAAGCTGGCTACCAAGCTGAAAAAAGGCGACGGTTTCGATCTCACCGACTTCCTTGAGCAGTTGCGCCAGATGAAAAATATGGGCGGCATGGCGAGCCTGATGGGCAAGCTGCCGGGCATGGGCCAGATTCCCGATAACGTTAAATCGCAGATGGATGACAAAGTGCTGGTGCGCATGGAGGCGATCATCAACTCGATGACGTTGAAAGAGCGCGCGAAGCCGGAAATCATTAAAGGCTCCCGCAAACGCCGTATCGCAGCCGGCTGCGGCATGCAGGTGCAGGACGTTAACCGCCTGTTGAAACAGTTCGACGACATGCAGCGCATGATGAAGAAGATGAAGAAGGGCGGGATGGCGAAGATGATGAGAAGTATGAAGGGCATGATGCCGCCAGGCTTCCCTGGCCGCTGATCTTTTCCGGCCTGGCTCATTTGCCATTTCGGCGCCGGGGTGTGCTCGCCATCCTCACGTACTGCGTGTACGCTCCGGTGGCTGCGCGCACGCCGGCACCGAACTGGCTGCACCGCCGACGGCCTTTTGCAGCAGAGTGATTAACTGCTGATTGCAATTTCCCCAGAAATCAGTAAAATTTTCGGGCTTTTAATATGACGCCGGGCTCCGTTCCTCGATGGGGCCCGGTTGTTTTATTCACACAAGAGGATGTTATGGTAACTATTCGTTTAGCACGTCACGGCGCTAAAAAGCGTCCGTTCTACCAGGTTGTTGTTACTGACAGCCGTAACGCACGTAACGGTCGCTTCATTGAGCGCGTAGGTTTCTTCAACCCAATCGCCAGCGAAAAAGAAGAAGGCACTCGCCTGGATCTGGATCGCATCGCTCACTGGGTTGGCCAGGGCGCGACCATTTCCGATCGCGTAGCAGCGCTGATCAAAGCAGCAAACAAAGCAGCTTAATCTGTCACGGTGGTCATGATGAGCAAACAACTCACCGCGCAAGCGCCCGCAGACCCTATTGTTTTAGGGAAAATGGGGTCGTCTTACGGTATTCGTGGGTGGCTCAGAGTGTTTTCCTCCACTGAAGACGCTGAAAGCATTTTTGACTATCAGCCCTGGTTTATCCAGAAGGCGGGTCAGTGGCAGCAAGTCCAGCTGGAAAGCTGGAAGCACCACAATCAGGATTTGATCATCAAGCTGAAAGGCGTTGACGATCGCGATGCGGCGAACCTGCTGACCAATTGTGAAATTGTCGTGGATTCTTCGCAATTGCCTGCGCTGGAAGACGGTGACTATTACTGGAAAGACCTGATGGGCTGCCAGGTAGTGACCACCGAAGGCTACGATCTCGGTAAAGTCGTCGATATGATGGAAACCGGATCGAATGACGTCATCGTCATTAAGGCAAACCTGAAAGATGCGTTTGGTATCAAGGAACGCCTCGTGCCGTTCCTCGATGGGCAGGTTATCAAGAAAGTCGATCTCACTACGCGTACTATCGAAGTAGATTGGGATCCTGGTTTTTAAACCACCGGATAAGCGGTAAATGACGGCGTGATGGGGATTGGCTGTGTTTATAGGTATCGTTAGCCTGTTTCCAGAAATGTTTCGTGCAATTACCGATTACGGGGTAACTGGCCGGGCTGTAAAAAATGGCCTGCTGAACATCCAGAGCTGGAGTCCGCGTGACTTCACGCACGACCGGCACCGTACCGTGGACGATCGTCCTTACGGCGGCGGACCGGGGATGTTAATGATGGTGCAACCTTTGCGGGATGCCATTCATGCAGCAAAAAGCGCGGCGGGTGAAGGCGCTAAGGTGATATATCTGTCACCTCAGGGACGCAAGCTTGATCAAGCGGGCGTCAGCGAACTGGCAACGAATCAAAAACTGATTCTGGTGTGTGGTCGCTACGAAGGCATAGACGAGCGCGTGATCCAAACCGAAATTGACGAAGAGTGGTCAATCGGCGATTACGTTCTCAGCGGTGGAGAGCTACCAGCGATGGTACTGATTGACTCCGTATCCCGGTTCATTCCGGGAGTTCTGGGTCATGAGGCATCGGCAACGGAAGATTCCTTTGCGGATGGATTGCTGGACTGCCCGCACTATACCCGGCCTGAAGTGTTAGAAGAGATGGAAGTACCGGCAGTATTGCTGTCAGGAAACCATGCTGAGATACGTCGCTGGCGTCTGAAGCAGTCGCTGGGCCGCACCTGGCTTAGAAGACCTGAACTTCTGGAAAACCTGGCTCTGACTGAAGAGCAAGCAAGGTTGCTGGCGGAGTTCAAAAAAGAGCACGCACAGGCAACATAAACATGATGGGATGGCATAAGCCCCCCTAATATCAGTTTACCCAGGATAAGAGATTAAATTATGAGCAACATTATTAAGCAACTTGAACAAGAGCAGATGAAGCAGGACGTGCCTTCCTTCCGTCCGGGTGACACCGTGGAAGTGAAAGTATGGGTTGTTGAAGGTTCCAAAAAACGTCTGCAGGCATTCGAGGGCGTGGTTATCGCTATTCGTAACCGCGGTCTGCACTCTGCATTCACTGTTCGTAAAATTTCCAACGGCGAAGGCGTTGAGCGTGTCTTCCAGACTCACTCTCCGGTTGTTGACAGCATCACTGTCAAACGTCGTGGTGCCGTTCGTAAAGCTAAACTGTACTACCTGCGTGAGCGTACTGGTAAGGCTGCTCGTATCAAAGAGCGTCTTAACTAAGATATCGCTCAGGCGACATCCTGTTAGAAGGGGCTGGCCAGATGGCTGGCCCTTTTTTTATCCCCGAAAGCTCGTAGCGTTAACCATTAATTCATAAATCATTTACAATACCTGCCGTGTCTTGCGGGAGGGATCGTGGTTATCGGGCAATTTCGTCAGCCAGGTGTTCAGCGCAACGCGGCATGGCTCGCGCTGTTTGCGATCCTGCTGATAATCATCTCGCCGCCGATCTCCATCGCGCTGCAAAAAGATCCGATGCGCGCTATGCCGGGCATGCACCATGAAATGGACATGACGGCGGACCACGCGCCGCATCATGATGTTTCGTCTTTCACCCCGCTTACTGTCGATCACGGTGAAGCGTGCGGTTACTGTGTGCTACTGGCGCATGTGCCGGGCCTGCTCCTGGCGCGGGTGATGCTGCCCGGTGGCCTGTTGCTCAGGCAGATGAACCGGCCATCACGCCCAGCGGTAAACCACTGGCACTTTTTCCCCTGGCTGTATCCTGATACTCGCGCGCCTCCGTACTGCTCTACTGCTTCCTGACCCTGAAAAATAAGATTGTGCGCGCAAGCGTCACGACACCTTTTTGCTTTTTCTGAGGAAAAGTATGACAACCTGCACACCGCGCGCGGCATGGCTTACCCTGCTGCGGCGTCTCCATTTCTACATTGGTTTGTTCGTTGGGCCTTTTATCTTTATTGCCGCGCTGACCGGCACGCTTTATGTCGCGACGCCACAGCTGGAAGCGTCGCTCTACGCGCAGGCGCTTACAGGGACTGCGCAAGGTCAGCCGCAGTCGCTGGCGGCGCAAATTGACGCCGCTCAACGGTTCGCCGGAAATGCGCAACCCCTGCACGCCGTTCGTCCCGGACTCGAGCCGGGGAGGACGACACGGGTCATGTTTGCGGATCCGCGGCTTGCCGCCTCGGAGCATCGGGCTATTTTTATCGATCCCGTTACCCTGGCGATAAAAGGGGATATGACGGTTTATGGCACCAGCGGGATTTTACCGCTGCGTCAGTGGATAGATTACGCCCATCGATCGTTGCTGCTGGGGGAGGTTGGACGTATTTACAGTGAGCTGGCCGCCTCATGGATGTGGGTAGCGGCACTGGGTGGGGCAATGCTCTGGTATTTCACACGGCCAAAGCGTCGCCTGAACAATCCGCGTCAGAAATACCGTCGTCTGCACGTTTCGTTCGGATGGCTGCTGTTGGCTGGAATGCTGCTTTTTTCTGCCACTGGCCTGACGTGGTCGCAATGGGCGGGCGGTAACGTGGATCGGATACGTACGGCGTTTGGCTGGCTGACGCCGCAGGTGAATACGCAGCTTCACGGGCACAGTCCGGCGCAGAATGAACATGCGGGACACCATGGCGCGATGAGCATGTCCGCCGGGCCTGTCGATATCCGCTTGTTTGATCCTGTGCTGCAGGCGGCGCAGGCGGCGGGAATTGACGCCAGCGAAGTGGAAATTCGTCCGGCGAAAGACACGCAGCATGGCTGGACGGTCAGCGAAATCGATCGTCGCTGGCCCACCCAGGTCGATGCCGTTTCCGTCAACCCGACCACATTGCAGATTATCGACAGTATCGACTTCACGCAGTTTCCTCTGATGGCAAAACTGACCCGCTGGGGCGTGGATTTTCATATGGGCATTCTGTTTGGCCTGCCTAATCAACTGCTGCTGATAGGCTTTGGCGTGGGGCTTTGTGTGATGATTGCGCTGGGCTACCGGATGTGGTGGATACGTCGCCCTGCGCGCCCTGCGGTCAGTCCGGCGCAAACGTTGCTGGAAAGCTGGCTAATGCTGAACGGCGGAGGACGCGTCGGGTCAGTGTTGCTGGCGGTTACGTTGGGCATGGCGATGCCGGTTCTGGGGCTAAGTTTGATGCTGTTTATGCTGGTCGACTGGCTACGCTGGTATAGCGCCTCGCGCAGGGTTCTGGCGCAGCCAGCCGACTAAGACTTAAGGCGTGCTGATGACTACGGCGACGCGGCGGTTTTCAGCACGGCCTTTTGCGGTCTTGTTACTGGCGACAGGATATTTTTTGCCTAATCCCTGTGTTGTCAGATGACTACGCGGGATCTGCGCGCCTTCCGCCCATGCATCGGCCACAACGTTGGCGCGTTTCAGGGACAGGGCTTCGTTGTAGCTGTCTTCGCCATAATTATCAGTATGTCCGTCCATGCGCGCATGTTTCAGGCCAACGGAGGCCAGACGGGCAGCCATTGTCTGGATCTGTCGTTGACTTTCAGCACGCAGCTTATAGTCGTTTTTATCAAACAGGATGGTGTCCGACATACCCAAAGACCAGCTCCCCGCCGACTCGGTAAACCCGTATGACTGCATGGCAGCGACCTGCTGCGGGGTAAACGTTCCCTGCGGCGCCTGGCAGCCAGCCAGGAGGAGAGCAACAACAAAAGGCGATAAAAGACGTTTCAGCATGGGGGAATCCTTATTATTTGATCACGCGTTCGACACGCTGATGTTTGGCCAGATACATATTGCGGTCGGCCAGTTCTTGTAATTTTTCGGCTGAGGCGTGCTCCCACGTCAGGGCATAGCCCATACTCAGCGTCATGCTGGTCAGATGGCCGTTGTGCAGGTCAAAAGGCCGGTTAAATTCCTGCGCCAGCGCGGCGCATATGCGCTGCACTTCGTATTCGGAATGTACGCCGTAGAGGACCATCGCAAACTCGTCCCCGCCAAGACGATAGGGCTGGTGGCGGTTGCCGCCAAATTCCGCGAGTCGCTTAGCCACTTCGATCAAAACCCGGTCTCCCGCCGCATGGCCCCAGGTATCGTTAACGAATTTAAAGTTGTCGCCGTCAAGGAACAGCAGCGCTGAGCTACTGCGGGCGGCGTCATCATTCATGAGCGCGTTGATCGTGCTGCGAAAAGCAGCGCGGTTAGCCAGTCCGGTCAGCGGATCGTGCAGTGCCGTGCGTAGCAGTTGGGCGTTCCTCGCCTGGAGACGCAGTTGCCACTCTTCCATTTCATCCAGCAGGCTGTTGAAGTCCTGGGCAAAACGGTGAAACTCCTCAATTCGCTCCTCTGATACGCGACGGGAAAAATTCCGGTTGGTACGCACATCGTGCACGACGTCGGTGATATTTTGCAGCGCTACGACGACGCCGTTGTGCAGATGGCGCGTCAGGAGGATGGCGATACCGGACGCCAGCAGGATCGAGCCGGTGAGGACAGCCAGCGACAGCCAGAGAAAATGGCTGATTAAGCTGTCACGGGCGGTTATCCGCACTTCGCCAATGATTTCCCCGTTATGCCAGACAGGTTGCGCGACCGGCAATGGAAAAAGCCACTGGCTGATGTAACCACTGAGTTTGTCGTCAGTTTCCTGTGCGTTATAGCGCCAGCTGGCGATGACGTTCTCATTTTTATCGCGTACATCGGCGGCAGAAAACTGACCCTGCTGGCCGAGCGCCGCCAGCGTTTCGGTCGCAGCGGCATCGTCTGCGAACACGAGCGCGGCCTCCAGACTGTGGGCCATGGTGGCGGCGGTCAGTTCCAGATTTTTTTGCGCATACTGTTTCAGCGTCAGCACAGAGGCGACGCTAAGCAACAGCCAGATCAACGTCATGGTCACCACCACGCTGATCATGCTTATGCGTCTCAAGGCTCGCTTAAACGTTGGACGCGTCGTGCGGGAAAGATCCTTATCCATGCTTTTTATTCCGTGCGAGCATCAGTACATCCGGATTGACCCTGACGCCGCTGTGCGCCAGAGAATCCAGATTTACGGCGAATCTGACATCATTATTTTGAATAATAAGACAAAAGGCGCTGCCAATAATGCATTCGGCATTTTGTTCCGCAATTAATAACAAAGCCTTAGAGGGATATTTATTGGCTAATTCAACCTGAGCGGCCGGAGATTCATTGCCGAAATAAACGCCATCACAACGTGCGACCAGCGCCTCTTGTTCGTTACGAATAATAACAGGTTGATAGGGCAGGGAGGTATCGTCACTGTCACCCAATACGCTAACGAAACGGGATGAAGTGAAAATGCATAGCCTGGGCGGCGCGGAGAGCGCAGGCCAGCGCGTATAGCTCACAATGCCTGAGACAATTGCACGCACATTTTTGGCGTCATCGGGTAATTCCTGAGCATAAACCGGCGATCCTGCCAGCAATAGCATCAGCAGCACCAGAAGTCGGTGAGAATAGAACATGAGCGGCGTCCTCACCCGTATCTTTCGTAACGCATTAAATACATCCTTGATTGTTTGCAGCAAAATAACATTATTTTGCATAGGCGTCATTACGCCAAAGATATTTATGTTTTGTCCTTAAGTTAAATCTTATTAATCAATATCGCCGGGACGGTTTTTTTTATCTTTCTTGCCGTAATCATACAATTTTATTTAAGTTTAAAATCCGCGACAGAATTGCATGTAAAGTAAAGTGTACGAATCTGTGCGTGTCATAATCAGTATTATAGATGCTTGTACAATAAACTTTACGTATTTTGGATTGATATCTTTACTCTTTGTGTTATCGTTACGTCATCCTCGCTGAGGACAACTATCGCAAACGAGCTAAAACAGGATCGCCATCATGCAAAAAGACGCGCTGAACAACGTACACATCACCGACGAACAGGTTTTGATGACCCCGGAACAACTCAAAGCGGCATTCCCGCTGAGTCAGGCGCAAGAGGCGCAGATCGCTCAGTCGCGCAAAACCATATCTGACATTATCGCCGGGCGCGATCCGCGTCTGCTGGTGGTGTGTGGTCCATGTTCTATTCACGATCCTGATGCCGCTCTTGAATACGCCCGTCGATTTAAAGCCCTTGCCGCAGAGGTCAGCGATAGCCTCTACCTGGTGATGCGCGTCTATTTTGAAAAACCCCGTACCACCGTCGGCTGGAAAGGGTTAATTAACGATCCTCATATGGATGGCTCTTTCGACGTTGAAGCGGGTTTGAAGATTGCGCGTCAGTTGCTGCTTGAACTTGTTCATATGGGACTGCCGCTGGCGACAGAAGCCCTGGATCCAAACAGTCCGCAGTACCTCGGGGATTTGTTTAGCTGGTCGGCTATTGGCGCGCGCACCACGGAGTCGCAGACTCACCGTGAAATGGCGTCCGGCCTGTCGATGCCGGTCGGGTTTAAAAATGGCACTGACGGCAGTCTGGCGACGGCGATTAACGCCATGCGCGCCGCCGCCCAGTCGCACCGCTTTGTGGGGATCAACCAGGCCGGGCAGGTTGCGCTGCTGCAAACGCAGGGCAACCCGGACGGACATGTGATCCTGCGCGGTGGTAAAGCGCCGAACTACAGTCCGGCCGATGTCGAACAGTGCGAAAAAGAGATGGCGCAGGCGGGACTGCGGCCTTCACTGATGGTAGATTGCAGTCATGGTAACTCCAATAAAGATTACCGTCGTCAGCCTGCCGTGGCGGAGTCTGTGGTTGCGCAAATTAAAGATGGCAACCGTTCAATCATTGGCTTGATGATTGAAAGTAATATTCACGAAGGTAATCAGTCTTCTGAGCAACCGCGCAGCGATATGAAATACGGCGTGTCCGTTACCGATGCCTGCATTAGCTGGGAAACGACGGATGCGCTGCTGCGTGAAATTCACAAAGACCTGAACGGCCAGCTGGCGGCGCGCAAGGCTTAAGAGGTTTGTTATGGTGGCTGAATTGACCGCATTACGCGATCAAATTGATGAAGTGGATAAGGCGCTGCTGGACTTACTGGCGCGTCGCCTGGAACTGGTGGCGGAGGTCGGCGAAGTCAAAAGCCGCTTTGGGCTGCCTATTTATGTCCCCGAGCGCGAGGCCGCTATGCTGGCTTCGCGCCGTGCGGAAGCGGAAGCGCTGGGCGTACCGCCAGATCTGATTGAGGATGTGCTGCGCAGGGTGATGCGCGAGTCCTATTCCAGCGAAAACGACAAAGGGTTTAAAACGCTTTGTCCGACGCTGCGTCCGGTGGTCATCGTCGGCGGTGGCGGCCAGATGGGACGACTGTTTGAAAAAATGCTCACCCTGTCGGGCTACAAGGTGCGTATTCTGGAACAGCAGGACTGGGATCGCGCGCCGGAGATCGTCGCGGATGCCGGGATGGTGATTGTCAGCGTGCCTATCCATGTCACTGAACAAGTGATTGCTCGACTGCCGCGTTTACCGTCCGACTGTATTCTGGTGGATCTGGCCTCAGTGAAAAATGGGCCGTTGCAGGCAATGCTTGCCGCCCATGACGGGCCAGTGGTGGGTCTGCACCCGATGTTTGGTCCGGACAGCGGTAGCCTGGCGAAACAGGTGGTAGTCTGGTGTGACGGGCGAAACCCGGAGGCCTATCAATGGTTTCTTGAGCAGATTCAGGTCTGGGGAGCGCGACTGCACCGCATCAGTGCCGTGGAACATGACCAGAATATGGCGTTTATCCAGGCGTTGCGCCACTTTGCGACCTTTGCTTACGGGCTGCATCTGGCGGAAGAAAACGTGCAGCTTGAACAACTCCTGGCGCTCTCTTCGCCGATCTATCGCCTCGAACTGGCAATGGTCGGGCGGCTGTTTGCGCAGGACCCGCAGCTGTACGCCGACATCATTATGTCGTCGGAAAGTAATCTGGCGCTGATTAAACGCTACTACAAACGCTTTGGCGAGGCGATCGGTCTGCTTGAACAGGGAGATAAACAGGCGTTTATTGACAGCTTCCGCAAAGTCGAGCACTGGTTCGGGGACTACGCGAAACGCTTCCAGCAGGAAAGCCGTACCTTACTGCGACAGGCCAACGACAGCCGACAATAATCCTTACGCTGGTCTGATTCGGGCCAGCGTGTAACGCCCTTTGGCCTACGAATGCGCTGGTGGTTTTTCCGCATCGTTAGCGCCAGGAGGGTTATACTGAAAAACCAGCGGGGCTACCGCTGGTTTTTTTATTTGGGGATTCGTCATGGCTGAACCACGCGTGTTATTTGACTATACCGGACAGTTGCCGGAATGCCCGACCTGGAGTGCGGGCGAGAATGCGCTCTACTGGGCGGATATTCTGGAAGGAGAGATCCATCGCTACCATTTGACGACAGGAGAACACATCGTTCTGGCGTTCCCGGAAGAGGTTGGATGCTTTGCGCTGCGCGAGCGTGGCGGATTTATTGTTGCGTTGCGTAATGCTATCTGGCTGACCGATAAAAACGGTCTGCTTCAGCGAAAAGTGTGCGATAACCCGTCGAACCCGCAGCTGGCGCGTTTCAACGATGGCGGCACCGATCATGACGGACGTTTTTACGCCGGGACCTTCTGGGGCCCCGGAGACTACAACGGCGCGATGTTGATGCGCATCGATAACGACCTAACGCCAAAGGTGATTCAGTGTGATATCCACGGGCATAACGGGCTGGCGTTCAGTCCGGATAAGCAATGGATGTACACCTCTGATACGCCAAACGGCGTGATCTGGCGTGCGCCGCTGGACGCGCAGGGCGAGCCGGGAAAACGTGAGGCGTTCCGTCGTTTTCAGGCCGGGGAGGGGATCCCGGACGGTGCGGCAATGGACGTGGAAGGCTGCTACTGGAGCGCGTTGTTCGACGGCTGGCGGATTGCCCGCTTTTCTCCCCTGGGCGAACAGCTTGAGGAATACCGGTTGCCGGTGCGTTGTCCGACAATGGTCTGCTTTGGCGGCGACGACATGAAAACGCTGTTTATCACCACCACGCGGGAAAACATGAGCGAAGAGGAGGTGGCGGAATATCCGCTTTCCGGGGCGATCTTCACCCTGCCGGCGAGGGTGGCAGGGATGAAGAAAAAGCCGTTTATCGAACGTTAAGAAGGATCGACCGGAACAACGTTTTCGCTCGGATAGCAGCCCAGCACCTTCATCGAGCGGGTAATTTCGCCCAGCTCTTTCAGCGCCTTTTGCATTTCCGGCGCTTCCAGGTTGGCCTGAATATCAAGATAAAACATCTCTTCCCATGGGTTGCCGTGGATAGGGCGGGACTCCAGGCGAGTCATAATCAGATGATGATTACGCAGAACCAGCAGCGCTTCCACCAGGGCGCCGGCCTGCTGGCCCGTCGCCATCAGGAGCGTGGTTTTCGCCGGAACCTGATCGGACACGTTAATCGCTTTACGTGCCAGTACGATAAAGCGGGTGATATTCTGCGTCTGGTTCGCCTCAATACGTTCCAGCACTTGCAGGCCATGCAGCACGCCGCCCGCCTCGCTGCCCAATGCCGCCACGCGCGGAGAATTCGCCTGCGCAACTTTTTCCATCGCTGCGGAAGTACTTTCGGTGTATTCGATTTTCCAGTGCGGGTAACGATTGAGGAATTTGCTGCACTGCTGGAACGGTTGCGGATGGCTGTACACCGTGTCGATGGTGTCGAGATCGGTGGTGCCGGAGACCAGCACACAATGGTCGATCACAATCGTCATCTCGCCCACAATGGAAAGGCTGGTATGCTGTAGGAGATCGTAGACATCGTTAATGCCGCCTGAACTGGTGTTTTCAATGGGCACCACCGCGTAGTCAGCCTGTCCTGTTTCGACCTGATTAAAGATATCGGCAAACTTCGCGCAACCACTTTCAATGAACTGTTCGAAATGACGCGCGGCGTACTGACGGGCGGCGAGATGGGAGTAAGAGCCTTTTGGTCCCAGAAACGCCACGCGGGCCGAATGGGGATTGATCTTATTCAGATGCTGCTGGAGCAGCGCCTGCTGGGTAAGAACCGAGTCTTCAATAATAAGCTGAAAAAGGCGGGTGATGTAATGAGCATCCAGATGGTGCGCTTTGCCAAGCTGAATCAACCGGTCCAGAAGGTCGCGCTCGCGGTCGATATCGCGTACCGGTCGATGGGATTCAAGCTTTGCTTTACCCACTTCGACCGCCAGCCCGCGCCGTTCGGCCAGTAACGCCAGTAGTTTTGCATCAAGCGCACTGATTTTGTCACGCAGCGCCAGTAATGGATTTTCCGATGTCATAGTGTTGCCTTTCTTGTTATCAATAAAAAAGGCCCCCCGGAGTGGGAGGCCTTGTTATTCGTCTTCGCATTCTTTTTCACACGACGAAAGCCTCCCGTTCAGGGGAAGGTAAAAAAGAAGGCGAAGAAGAACGGCGTAAGTTGCATATCAGTTTCCTTAAGTGACGCTAGTAAAGTACCCGCACTGTTTTCATGCTGTCAACAAAAAACGCGCCCGAAGGCGCGTTGGCGATACACTCAATGTAAGGGACTATTCTTCGTCTGCTTCAGCGAAGTTTGCGTCTTTAACTGACGCGGTTGCGCGACGCGCTTCGCCTTTGTGCTGCACTTTATTGAGCTGCCGTTCCAGCTTGTTGATCAAATCGTTAATCGCGGTATACATATCTTCATGTTTTGCGCTGGCGACCAGATGTCCGTTTGGTGTATTGATGGTGGCATCAGCGGTGAAACCCTGTGGCTCCTTGGACAGAATGATATGTGGGTTAATCAGGTGTGTTTGCCATTTTTCCAGTTTGGCGAGACGGTCTGCGACATGTTGGCGAATTGCCGGAGTAATTTCCATTTGTTTACTGGTAATGTTCATTGTCATAAATTTTACCTCTTGTCTTTCCCGTCTTGGTGATTTCAGCATACCGTTCCTAATGTCAAAATGTGTGATTTGAATCACATTATTTTGTCACTTTTTGTCAAGGAAGCCTTTTTGTGAGGCATCGCAGGAGAAGGGGATATTTCACTTGAGGAAAGGGGAAAAGCGGGCCATAGTTGATGAGTTAGGTTACCGGGAAAACGGGCCTGACGTGATGCGAAACGAATAAAAAAACGGCAGCCCAAGGGCTGCCGTTTTGCTTGCGAAATCGCGGTTCAGGTGTTGCTGCTGTTGGCGGCAATGATTTTTGCCACTTTCTCAGCCTGGGTCGTCATCTGCATTTCGCGGTAGGCGTTTTCCATTAGCGGCAGAGCGTCGCGTGTGGCCTGGGTATCCGGGAAATCACGCAGCATACCTTCCACACGATTCACCACGGCGACCCATGCGCCACGTTTGGTGTAGTATTCCGCCACGGAATATTCGTATTTCGCCAGACGATCTTTCAGGAACACGAGACGTTTAGTGGCGTCTGTGGTGTACTGGCTGTTCGGGTAGCCGCGCACCAGTTTGGAAAAGTCATTAAACGCAGCGCGTGCGTGCTGCGGGTCGCGGTCACTGCGATCGACGCCGAAGAAGCCTTGTAGCGCGCTGTCATCTAACGCCATATTGGTCAGGCCACGCATATACATGACATAATCAATATTGGGATGTGTCGGATTCAGGCGGATAAAGCGATCGATAGCGGCCTGAGCCAGCGGCAGATCGGCGTTTTTGTAGTAGGCGTAGATGAGATCCAACTGCACCTGCTGGGAATACGGGCCGAATGGATAGCGGTTATCCAACGCTTCTAATTGCGTTATTGCCTGTTTCCAGTTACCGTCCTGCAGCTTTTGCTGAGCAGTCGCGTAGATTTCATTAGGCGGATTATCGGGCACCTCTTCCTTTGAACCAGAGCAACCCGCCAAAAACAGGCTCAACGTGGCTGCTGCCACCAGATATTTCATGCGCGTCATGACGTTTTGACTTTCCTCAAAATGTTTTTGCGGGAGATTCTCTGTTCCTGCTCCCGGTTAAGACCAGCTACAATAGCACACTATATTAAACGGCAAAGCCGTAAAACCCAACGTTAAACGAAGAAGCTGTATATGGCACAACGAGTACAACTCACCGCAACGGTATCCGAAAATCAACTCGGTCAACGCTTAGATCAGGCTTTGGCCGAAATGTTCCCGGATTATTCACGTTCGCGCATAAAAGAATGGATTCTCGATCGGCGCGTGCTGGTCAACGGTAAAATTTGCGACAAACCGAAAGAAAAAGTCTTAGGCGGTGAACAGGTCGCTATCGACGCGGAGATCGATGAAGAAATCCGCTTTGAGCCTCAGGATATCCCACTGGATATCGTTTATGAAGACGATGACATCATTGTTATTAACAAACCTCGCGATCTGGTCGTGCATCCGGGGGCCGGGAATCCCGATGGCACCGTATTAAACGCCTTGCTGCATTACTACTCGCCGATTGCCGACGTGCCGCGCGCGGGTATTGTCCACCGTCTGGATAAAGACACTACCGGTCTGATGGTGGTGGCGAAAACCGTTCCGGCGCAGACGCGTCTGGTTGAGGCGCTTCAGCTGCGCGAGATCACCCGTGAATACGAAGCCGTCGCTATCGGTCATATGACCGCGGGCGGCACGGTGGAAGAGCCTATCAGCCGTCACCCGACCAAGCGTACCCACATGGCGGTGCATCCGATGGGAAAACCGGCGGTCACGCACTATCGCATCATGGAACACTTCCGTGTGCACACGCGTCTTAGGTTGCGTCTGGAAACCGGGCGTACCCATCAGATCCGCGTGCATATGGCGCACATTACCCATCCGCTGGTGGGCGACCCGGTATACGGCGGTCGCCCGCGTCCGCCGAAAGGCGCCTCGGAGGCGTTTATCTCCACGTTGCGCAAGTTCGATCGCCAGGCGCTGCATGCCACTATGCTGCGTTTGTATCACCCGATCTCCGGTATCGAAATGGAATGGCATGCGCCAATTCCGCAGGATATGGTTGAGCTTATCGACGCCATGCGCGCGGATTTTGAAGAACATAAGGATGACGTGGCCTGGTTATGAGTATGCTCATTGTCCCGCAGTGGCCACTGCCGGAAGGCGTGGCGGCATGCAGTTCGACCCGTATCGGCGGGGTAAGTTTACCGCCTTATGATGCGATGAACCTGGGCGCCCACTGTGGCGACAACCCGACGCATGTTGAAGAGAACCGTAATCGGCTGTTTGCTGCGGGCAATTTGCCTTCAATGCCCGTCTGGCTGGAACAGGTTCATGGTAAGGATGTGCTGAAACTGACTGGTGGCCCTTACGCATCCAGACGTGCGGATGCCTCATACAGCAACACGCCGGGCGCGGTATGTGCGGTAATGACGGCAGATTGCCTGCCGGTACTGTTTTGCAACCGGGCAGGAACAGAAGTCGCGGCGGCCCACGCGGGCTGGCGCGGATTATGTGCAGGGGTGCTGGAAGAAACGCTCGCCTGCTTTGCGGATAAACCTGAAAATATTATGGCGTGGCTGGGTCCGGCCATCGGCCCGACAGCCTTTGAAGTGGGGGCTGAGGTGCGTGAGGCGTTTTGTATTAAGGACGCCCGTGCGCACGAAGCCTTTGCGCCGCATGGCGAAAAATATCTGGCGAATATTTATCAGCTTGCCCGTCAACGGCTGGCAAATGTTGGCGTTGAACAAATATTCGGCGGCAATCGCTGTACTTTTAGTGAAAATGAGACTTTCTTCTCTTATCGTCGCGACAAGACCACGGGGCGTATGGCAAGTTTTATTTGGCTGATATAACCTAAAGAATCAAGACGATCCGGTACGTGTAATTTTCTTTTCACATAATTCAGGTCATTAACCTTGAATAATTGAGGGATGACCTCATTTAATCTCCAGTAGCAAATTTGACCTGTTATGGGAGGAGTTATGCGTCTGGATCGTCTTACCAACAAATTCCAGCTTGCTCTTGCCGATGCCCAGTCGCTCGCACTGGGGCACGACAACCAATTCATCGAACCTTTACATTTAATGAGCGCCTTGCTGAATCAGGAAGGGGGCTCGGTTCGTCCTTTATTAACGTCTGCGGGTATTAACGCAGGGCAGTTACGCACCGCTATCGATGAAGCGCTGAGCCGTTTACCGCAGGTGGAAGGCACCGGCGGCGACGTGCAACCGTCGCAGGATCTGGTGCGCGTCCTTAACCTTTGCGACAAGCTGGCGCAAAAACGGGGCGATAACTTTATTTCGTCGGAACTGTTCGTTCTGGCGGCGCTTGAGTCTCGCGGCACACTGCCCGATTTATTGAAATCGGCTGGCGCAACAACCGCCAATATCACTCAGGCAATTGAACAGATGCGCGGAGGTGAAAGCGTGAACGATCAAGGGGCGGAAGACCAACGTCAGGCCTTGAAAAAATACACGGTCGATCTGACCGAGCGCGCCGAACAGGGCAAGCTCGATCCGGTGATCGGTCGTGATGAAGAAATTCGCCGTACCATCCAGGTACTGCAACGTCGTACCAAAAACAACCCGGTTTTGATTGGTGAGCCGGGCGTCGGTAAAACCGCAATTGTGGAAGGACTGGCGCAGCGGATCATTAACGGCGAAGTGCCGGAAGGATTAAAAGGTCGTCGCGTACTGGCGCTGGATATGGGCGCGCTGGTGGCAGGGGCGAAATACCGCGGTGAATTTGAAGAACGTTTAAAAGGCGTATTGAACGATCTCGCGAAACAGGAAGGCAACGTCATTCTGTTTATTGACGAACTACACACCATGGTTGGCGCGGGTAAGGCGGACGGCGCAATGGATGCCGGGAACATGCTGAAACCTGCGCTGGCGCGTGGTGAACTGCACTGCGTGGGGGCAACCACGCTTGATGAATACCGTCAGTACATTGAAAAAGATGCCGCGCTGGAGCGTCGTTTCCAGAAGGTGTTTGTTGCTGAGCCTAGCGTTGAAGACACCATCGCGATCCTCCGTGGTCTGAAAGAGCGTTATGAACTGCACCACCATGTTCAGATCACTGACCCGGCTATCGTGGCGGCGGCGACATTGTCACACCGTTATATTGCCGATCGTCAGTTACCCGATAAAGCCATCGACCTGATCGATGAAGCGGCTTCCAGCATTCGTATGCAAATTGACTCCAAACCGGAGGAGCTCGACAGACTCGACCGCCGTATCATCCAGCTCAAACTGGAACAGCAGGCGCTGATGAAAGAGTCTGATGAAGCGAGCAAGAAACGTCTCGACATGCTTAATGAAGAACTGGAAGACAAAGAGCGCCAGTATTCTGAGCTGGAAGAGGAATGGAAGGCGGAAAAAGCCTCGCTTTCCGGAACCCAGACCATTAAAGCTGAGTTAGAGCAGGCGAAGATTGCGATTGAGCAGGCGCGTCGCGTGGGCGATCTGGCGCGGATGTCTGAACTGCAGTACGGCAAAATTCCGGAGCTGGAAAAACAGCTTGAAGCGGCCACCCAGTCTGAAGGCAAAACGATGCGTCTGCTGCGTAATAAAGTGACAGATGCGGAAATTGCCGAAGTGCTGGCGCGCTGGACCGGTATTCCTGTCGCGAGAATGCTGGAGGGCGAGCGCGAAAAACTGTTGAGAATGGAACAGGAGCTACACAGCCGCGTTATTGGTCAGAACGAAGCGGTAGAAGCGGTATCGAATGCTATTCGCCGTAGCCGCGCGGGGCTGGCGGATCCGAATCGTCCTATTGGCTCTTTCCTGTTCCTCGGGCCAACCGGGGTGGGTAAAACCGAACTTTGCAAAGCGCTGGCGAACTTTATGTTTGATAGCGACGACGCGATGGTGCGTATCGATATGTCCGAGTTTATGGAGAAACACTCAGTGTCTCGCCTGGTCGGTGCGCCTCCGGGATATGTCGGATATGAAGAGGGCGGGTATCTGACCGAAGCGGTTCGCCGTCGTCCTTACTCCGTCATCTTGTTAGACGAAGTGGAAAAAGCGCATCCGGATGTATTTAACATTCTGTTGCAGGTTCTGGACGATGGACGTCTGACTGACGGGCAGGGGAGAACGGTCGACTTCCGCAATACGGTTGTCATTATGACCTCTAACCTGGGTTCCGATCTGATTCAGGAACGCTTCGGCGATCTGGACTACAGCCATATGAAAGAAATGGTGCTGGGCGTGGTGAGCCATAACTTCCGTCCGGAATTTATTAACCGTATCGATGAGGTGGTGGTATTCCATCCGCTGGGTGAACAGCATATTGCCTCGATTGCTAAAATCCAGCTGCAGCGTCTGTATAAACGTCTGGAAGAGCGTGGATATGAAATCCATATCTCTGATGACGCCCTGAAGCTGCTTAGCGCAAATGGTTATGACCCGGTGTATGGCGCACGTCCGTTGAAACGCGCTATTCAGCAACAGATCGAAAACCCGCTGGCGCAGCAGATTCTGTCCGGCGAGTTAATTCCAGGCAAAACCATTCGTCTGGAAGCGAATGGCGATCGGATCGTGGCAGTGCAGTAAGTCACAAAATACAAAAACGGGCCGCTTGCGGCTCGTTTTTGTTTAAAAACCAGGCGAAAATTCAGGTTCGGGGAATGATTTGCCTGGAAAGTGAGCGGTTGGTAAATAATTTTCACTTTCTCCTTGCAGCTTCAGAATTACTCCCTATAATGCGCCACCACTGACACGGAACAACGGCACGCAAGCCGCCGGGTCAGCGGGGTTCAGACCAGAACCTCA
>NZ_JAOWIB010000106.1:0-170631 GCF_030332325.1 Citrobacter sp. Cs237
CCCCATGCGAGAGTAGGGAACTGCCAGGCATCAAACAAGTGAAAAGCCCATCCTGACGGATGGGCTTTTTGCGTTTCTGGCGCTGGTCTACACCATCCAACGCGATCTGACCTATCGATATACTAAATTCAACAACGGGTACGGTTTTCCCAGATCGTCCACTTCTGAACGGCCCGTTACTGTAAACCCCATTTTTTTATAGAATCCCACTGCCTGCGCATTCTGTTCGTTAACATTGGTTGTGAGCTCCGGGGCCAGTGTAAGTGCATGTTCAATCAATAATTTTCCAATTCCACATCCGCGAACGTCTGGATCCACAAACAGCGCATCCATATGTTCACCGGTCAGCAGCATAAAGGCCACAGGGACATCCTTTTCATCGACGGCCACCCATAACGGCGCTTCTGGCAGAAATGATTTCACCAGTTCCTCAAGCTCGGCTCGATACGCTTTTGACAGAAAATCATGCGTGGCATCGACTGAACGACACCAGATCTTGACCAACTTATCCCCATCATCATGTCGCGATCGGCGAATGTTAATAACCATACTTTCTCCTTTTCTTCACGCTTATAGTCTAACGCACTTACCGACGTGAAACTTTCTCACCTTCAACATGCAGGCTCGACATTTTGCTGATTTCTCGGTATCTTCGGCTATCTGGATGTCTAAACGTATAAACGTATGTTGTGAGGTTATCAGGTTATGCCGATTCGCGTGCAGGACGAGCTACCCGCCGTCAATTTCTTGCGTGAGGAAAACGTCTTTGTGATGACGTCTTCCCGCGCGTCAGGTCAGGAAATTCGTCCGCTGAAGGTACTTATTCTCAACCTGATGCCGAAGAAAATCGAAACTGAAAATCAGTTCCTGCGCCTGCTTTCCAATTCGCCGCTGCAGGTGGATATCCAGTTGCTCAGGATCGACGCGCGTGAGTCGCGCAACACGCCAGCAGAGCATCTGAATAACTTTTATTGCAACTTTGAAGATATCTGCGATCACAACTTCGATGGACTGATTGTCACTGGCGCACCGCTGGGGCTGGTTGAGTTTAACGATGTCGCTTACTGGCCGCAGATCAAACAGGTTCTGGAATGGGCGAAAGATCATGTGACCTCGACACTGTTTGTCTGTTGGGCGGTACAGGCTGCGCTTAACATCCTTTACGGTATTCCCAAGCAAACTCGCGCCGATAAACTGTCTGGCGTCTATGAACATCACATCTTGCATCCCCATGCCTTGCTGACGCGCGGTTTTGATGATTCCTTCCTTGCGCCGCACTCGCGCTATGCTGACTTTCCGGCGGCGCTGATTCGTGACTATACCGATCTCGAGATCCTCGCAGAAACAGAGGATGGAGACGCCTATCTTTTTGCCAGCAAAGATAAACGCATTGCCTTTGTGACCGGCCATCCGGAATACGATGCGCACACGCTTGCCAGCGAATATTTTCGTGATGTTGAAGCCGGGCTGAATCCGGACGTACCGTATAATTACTTCCCTAAAAACGATCCGCAAAACAAACCGCGCGCCACCTGGCGAAGCCATGGAAATTTACTGTTTACCAACTGGCTCAACTATTACGTCTATCAGATTACCCCGTACGATCTGCGTCGCATGAATCCAACACTGGATTAATCTTCTGCCGCTGACGATCCTAAAGCGTTTCAGCAGCTTGCATCAGGCACCTTCGGGTGCCTTTTTTATTTCCGAAATTCACTTCATCTTGTAATTAAACTTTATTATTAATGTTATCAATAAGTTGCTTGATAATTAAATTAAAAATGGAAATTGTTTTTGATTTTGAAATTTAATTGAGTAGTCTTAGTTGTGCTGAACGAAAAGCGCACAACGATCCTTCGTTCGCATTGGGGATGTAATGTGATCCATGACGAGGAGCTTAAGAATGAATCAACAGGCGACGACCACCGATGAACTGACCTTCACCAGGCCGTATGGCGAGCCGGAGAAGCAAATCCTCACCGAAGAAGCAGTGGCTTTTCTGACTGAACTGGTGACGCGTTTCACGCCCAAACGCAACAAGCTGCTCGCGGCGCGCATCCAGCAACAGCAGGATATTGACAACGGTAATCTGCCAGATTTTATTTCGGAAACGACTTCCATTCGTGAGGGTAACTGGACGATTCGCGGCATCCCGGCGGATTTACAGGATCGACGCGTTGAGATCACCGGACCGGTTGAGCGCAAGATGGTTATTAATGCCCTGAATGCCAACGTGAAGGTGTTTATGGCCGATTTTGAGGATTCACTGGCGCCGGAATGGAGCAAAGTGATCGACGGACATATTAACCTGCGCGACGCGGTCAATGGCACCATCAGCTACACCAACGAAGCCGGTAAAATTTACCAACTCAAGCCCGATCCGGCGTTACTCATCTGCCGCGTTCGCGGTCTGCATTTGCCGGAAAAACACGTCACCTGGCGCGGCGAGGCGATCCCGGGCAGCCTGTTCGACTTTGCGCTCTATTTCTTCCACAACTATCAGGCGCTGCTGGCCAAAGGCAGCGGCCCCTACTTCTATTTGCCGAAAACGCAGGCCTGGCAAGAAGCGGCATGGTGGAGTGAAGTCTTTAGCTACGCAGAAGATCGCTTCAATCTGCCACGCGGCACCATTAAAGCGACTCTGCTCATAGAAACGCTGCCTGCTGTTTTTCAAATGGATGAAATCCTCCACGCGCTGCGTGACCACATTGTTGGTCTGAATTGTGGCCGCTGGGATTATATCTTCAGCTATATAAAAACGTTGAAAAATCATCCGGATCGCGTCCTGCCGGACCGCCAGGTGGTGACAATGGATAAACCCTTCCTCAGCGCCTACTCACGCCTGCTGATAAAAACTTGCCACAAGCGCGGCGCGTTCGCGATGGGCGGCATGGCGGCGTTTATTCCGAGCAAAGATGCCGAGCGTAATAATCAGGTGCTCGAAAAGGTAAAAGCGGATAAAGCGCTGGAGGCGAAAAACGGCCACGACGGCACCTGGATTGCACATCCGGGGCTGGCGGATACCGCAATGGCAGTGTTTAACGAGGTGCTGGGTGAAAACAAAAACCAGCTTTTCGTCACCCGTGAGGAGGATGCGCCAATCACTGCCGAACAGCTTCTGGCGCCGTGTGAAGGAGAGCGTACTGAAGAAGGGATGCGCGCCAACATTCGCGTGGCAGTGCAGTATATCGAGGCGTGGATCTCCGGTAACGGCTGCGTACCGATTTACGGCCTGATGGAAGATGCGGCGACGGCGGAAATTTCCCGCACCTCCATCTGGCAGTGGATCCACCACGAAAAAACCCTCAGCAACGGCAAGCCGGTAACCAAAGCGCTGTTCCGCCAGATGCTGGCCGAAGAGATGCGGGTGATCCAGGACGAGCTGGGCGAGCACCGTTACAGCAGCGGGCGTTTTGACGACGCTGCGCGCCTGATGGAGCAAATCACCACATCAGATGAGTTAATCGACTTCCTGACCCTGCCGGGATACCGCTTCCTGGCGTAATTCACCACATAACAATATGGAGCATCTGCACATGAAAACCCGTACCCAACAAATTGAAGAATTACAAAAAGAATGGACACAACCGCGCTGGGAAGGCATTCGTCGCCCTTATAGCGCGGAGGAAGTGGTGAAATTACGCGGCTCGGTCAATCCGGAATGCACGCTGGCACAGCTTGGCGCGGCGAAAATGTGGCGCTTGCTGCATGGTGAGGCGAAAAAAGGTTACATCAACAGCCTCGGCGCGCTGACCGGTGGGCAGGCGCTGCAGCAGGCGAAAGCCGGTATTGAGGCGGTCTATCTGTCAGGCTGGCAGGTGGCGGCGGATGCTAACCTGGCCTCCAGCATGTACCCGGATCAATCGCTGTATCCGGCGAACTCGGTACCGGCGGTGGTGGATCGGATCAACAATACGTTTCGTCGTGCGGATCAGATCCAGTGGTCCAGCGGGATTGAACCAAACGATCCGCGCTATGTGGACTACTTCCTGCCGATCGTGGCGGATGCGGAAGCCGGTTTTGGCGGTGTGTTAAACGCGTTTGAGCTGATGAAATCGATGATTGAAGCCGGTGCAGCGGCCGTTCACTTTGAAGATCAGCTGGCTTCCGTCAAGAAATGCGGTCACATGGGCGGCAAGGTGCTGGTGCCAACGCAGGAAGCGATCCAGAAACTGGTTGCCGCGCGTCTGGCGGCGGATGTGATGGGCGTGCCTACGCTGCTGATTGCCCGTACTGACGCCGACGCGGCGGATCTGATTACCTCCGACTGCGATCCGTACGATAGCGAATTTATTACCGGCGAGCGCACCAGCGAAGGGTTTTTCCGCACCCGCGCTGGGATCGAGCAGGCAATCAGTCGTGGTCTGGCCTACGCCCCGTATGCCGATCTGGTATGGTGTGAAACCTCCACGCCGGATCTGGCGCTGGCGAAACGCTTTGCCGAGGCCATCCACGCCAAATATCCAGGCAAACTGCTGGCCTACAACTGCTCGCCGTCATTTAACTGGCAGAAGAATCTGGATGATACGACCATCGCCAGCTTCCAGCAGCAACTGTCGGATATGGGCTACAAATATCAGTTCATCACATTAGCCGGGATCCACAGCATGTGGTTCAACATGTTCGATCTGGCACATGCTTATGCGCAGGGCGAAGGCATGAAGCACTACGTTGAGAAAGTGCAGCAGCCGGAATTCGCCGCCGGTAAAGAGGGCTATACCTTTGTTTCTCATCAGCAGGAAGTGGGTACCGGTTATTTCGATAAAGTCACCACCATTATTCAGGGCGGCGCGTCATCGGTTACCGCATTAACCGGGTCGACAGAAGAGTCGCAGTTCTGATGACCTGATGTCCGGTGGCGCGCGCTTACCGGGTCTACGATAACCTGTAGGCCGGATAAGCGAATGCGCCATCTGGCATGATCATGTGCAGGATGGGGAGAAGCGATGACGCGTGGCCTGGAATTACTGATTGCACAAACCATTCTGCAAGGCTTTGACGCCCAGTATGGTCGGTTTCTGGAAGTGACTTCCGGGGCGCAGCAGCGCTTCGAACAGGCTGACTGGCACGCGGTTCAGCAGGCCATGAAACAGCGTATCCATCTCTACGATCACCATGTTGGTCTGGTAGTGGAACAGTTGCGCTGCATCACCGACGGCAAAAGTACCGATGCGGATTTTTTGCTGCGGGTAAAAGAACACTACACCCGGCTGTTACCAGACTATCCACGCTTCGAGATAGCGGAGAGCTTTTTTAACTCCGTCTACTGCCGGTTATTCGATCACCGTTCGCTGACCCCCGAGCGGCTGTTTATCTTCAGCTCCCAGCCGGAGCGACGCTTTCGCACCATTCCTCGCCCGCTGGCGAAAGATTTCTTTCCCGATCGCGGCTGGGAAGCGCTATTAACGCGCGTGCTCAGCGATCTCCCTCTGCGTCTGCCGTGGCAAAATAAAAGCCGTGATATTCGCTATATCACCCTGCATCTGACGGAAACCTTTGGCGCGGATGTGTTATCCCGTAGCCATTTGCAGGTGGCGAACGAACTGTTTTATCGCAACAAGGCGGCCTGGCTGGTGGGTAAGCTGGTCATGCCCGAGGGCACTTTGCCGTTCCTGCTGCCGATTCATCGCACTGATGAAGGCGAACTGTTTGTCGACGCCTGCCTGACCACTACGGCAGAAGCCAGCATCGTGTTTGGCTTCGCCCGCTCCTATTTTATGGTGTACGCGCCGCTGCCCGCCGCGCTGGTGGAGTGGTTACGCGAGATCCTGCCGGGGAAAACCACCGCCGAATTGTATATGGCGATCGGCTGCCAGAAGCACGCCAAGACCGAAAGTTATCGCGAGTATTTACTGTACTTGCGCAGTTGTGACGAACAGTTTATTGAAGCGCCGGGCATCCGTGGGATGGTGATGCTGGTGTTTACCCTGCCGGGATTCGACCGGGTCTTCAAAATCATCAAAGATAAATTTGCCCCGCAAAAAGAGATGTCTGCCGCCCATGTTCGCGCCTGCTATCAACTGGTGAAAGAGCACGATCGCGTCGGGCGTATGGCAGATACCCAGGAGTTTGAAAACTTCGTGCTGGAGAAACGGCAAATCGACCCGGCGTTATTGTCACTATTGCGTGAAGAAGCGCCGGAGAAAATCACCGACCTTGGCGATCACATTATCATTCGTCATTTGTATATTGAACGGCGAATGGTACCGCTGAATATCTGGCTTGAGCAGGTTGATGGCCAGCAGTTGCGTGACGCCATTGAGGAGTACGGCAACGCCATTCGCCAGCTTGCCGCCGCCAATATTTTTCCCGGCGACATGCTGTTTAAAAACTTTGGCGTTACCCGTCATGGCCGCGTGGTGTTTTACGACTACGATGAGATTTGCTACATGACAGAGGTCAATTTCCGCGATATCCCGCAAGCGCGGTATCCGGAAGATGAGTTGAGCGCCGAACCCTGGTACAGCGTATCGCCGGGCGATGTGTTTCCGGAAGAATTTCGCCACTGGCTGTGCGCCGATCCGCGCATCGGACCGTTGTTTGAAGAGATGCATGCCGACCTGTTTCGCGCCGACTACTGGCGAGCGTTACAGACGCGTATACGGGAAGGGCATGTAGAGGATGTCTATGCTTACCGGCGTAAGCAGCGGTTTTGCGTGCGGTACGCCGGTTCTGCGGAGCCGGCGTAGGCCGGAAAGGGCGCGTCGCCACCCGGTAAACCGGGCTTAACGAATTCCACCGTATGCCAGCGTCACTTCCTTCGCCGCCTTGATCACCATCGCGCCAAACTCAGTCACGCGGTCATCGGTGATGCGCGAAATCGGGCCGGAAATCGAAATGGCGGCGAACGGCTCGCGATGCTCATCATAAATGCACGATGCCACGCAGCGCAGGCCCAGCGCGTGTTCTTCATCATCAAACGAATAGCCGCGCTTACGGGTCTGGGCGAGATCATCCTTCAGATGGACAGGCGACACCAGCGTAGCATGGGTATAGGCATGCAGTCCTTTACGGTGCAGCAGACTGGTGACCTGCTCCTCGCTGAGTTGGGAAAGGAACGCTTTGCCCGCGCCGGAGGCGTGCATCGGCAGCTTGCCGCCGATAGGCGCTGACATGCGCATCAGTTGAGTACACTGCACCTGGTCGATAATAATCGCCTGATGGTCGCTTTGATCCAGCACCGCCAGATTCACCGTCTCGCCGGAATCTTCCATCAGACGTCGCAGGATTGGGTGGACAATCGCCAGCAGATTGCGGCTTTGCAGAAAGCTGCTGCCGACAATGAACGCATGCGCGCCGACCGCCCAGTGACCGAGATCGCCAACCTGACGGACGAAACCCTGCTGCTGCATGGTGGTCAGCAGGCGGTGGGTCGTGGAATTGGGTAAACCTGCCTGCTGCGCCAGCTCGGTCAATGCCACGCTGCCGTTGGACTCCGCGATCCATTCCAGCAGCTTCAGGCCACGGGTGAGCGACTGAACCTGTCCGGCGGCGGGGGCTGTCGTCGCGGCGGGTTTTCTACCGCGTTTCGCGGGAACGGTGGCAACCATGGCTGACTCCTTTTTCTGTATCGTGGAAATCATTTTCGTTTTATTCAATTATAATGCAAGCAGACTTAAACTGATCGGATGAGTGAAGCTGAACATGTCTCATGTTGTCTGTTGTTCTCTTTTCCACCTCTTCCGTTTGTGCCAGTATGACCTGTTGAGATTTTTTGGGTCTGGTTGAGCGTTGTCGGGAGCAAGTGTGAGCAGCAAAGTTGAACAACTGCGTGCGCAGTTAAATGAACGTATTCTGGTGCTGGACGGCGGTATGGGCACGATGATCCAGAGCTACCGTCTGAGCGAAGCCGATTTTCGCGGTGACCGTTTTGCCAACTGGCCTTGCGACCTGAAAGGGAATAACGACCTGCTGGTGCTCAGCAAACCGGACGTTATCCGCGCTATCCATGACGCTTATTTTGACGCAGGCGCGGATATCATCGAAACCAACACGTTTAACTCCACGACCATCGCGATGGCGGATTATCAGATGGAGTCGCTGTCGGCGGAAATTAACTTTGCTGCCGCGAAGCTGGCGCGAGCCTGCGCCGATGAGTGGACGGCGCGCACGCCGGAAAAACCGCGCTATGTGGCAGGCGTCCTCGGCCCCACTAACCGCACGGCCTCCATCTCGCCCGATGTGAACGACCCGGCGTTCCGTAATATCTCTTTCGATCAACTGGTGGCGGCCTACCGTGAATCCACGCGGGCGCTGGTGGAAGGCGGTGCAGACCTCATTCTGATCGAAACGGTTTTCGATACGCTGAATGCGAAAGCGGCGATATTCGCCGTGAAAGAAGAATTTGAGGCGCTGGGCGTGGAATTGCCGATTATGATTTCCGGCACTATCACCGACGCCTCCGGACGCACGCTTTCCGGCCAGACAACCGAAGCGTTTTACAACTCGTTGCGCCACGCCGAAGCGCTCACTTTTGGCCTGAACTGCGCACTGGGACCGGATGAGCTGCGCCAGTACGTGCAGGAACTGTCGCGTATTGCCGAATGCTACGTCACTGCCCACCCGAACGCCGGACTGCCTAACGCCTTCGGCGAGTACGATCTTGATGCCGATACCATGGCGAAGCAAATCCGCGAATGGGCGCAAGCGGGCTTCCTGAATATCGTCGGCGGCTGCTGTGGTACCACGCCGGAACATATTGCCGCCATGAGCCGCGCGGTAGAAGGCTTACCGCCGCGTAAACTGCCGGACATTGCTATCGCCTGCCGGTTGTCGGGGCTTGAACCGCTTAACATTGGCGACGACAGTCTGTTTGTGAACGTCGGCGAGCGCACCAACGTTACGGGTTCAGCGAAGTTCAAGCGCCTGATCAAAGAAGAAAAATACAGCGAGGCGCTGGATGTCGCCCGTCAGCAGGTGGAGAGCGGCGCGCAGATCATCGATATCAACATGGACGAGGGGATGCTCGACGCCGAAGCGGCGATGGTACGTTTTCTCAATCTGATCGCCGGGGAGCCAGACATCGCCCGCGTGCCGATCATGATCGACTCCTCTAAATGGGAGGTGATCGAAAAAGGGCTGAAGTGCATTCAGGGTAAAGGCATCGTCAACTCCATCTCGATGAAAGAGGGGGTTGAAACCTTCATCCATCATGCGAAGCTGCTGCGCCGCTACGGTGCGGCGGTGGTAGTCATGGCGTTTGATGAGCAGGGCCAGGCGGATACCCGCGCGCGTAAAATCGAGATTTGTCGCCGCGCGTACAAAATTTTGACCGAAGAGGTGGGCTTCCCGCCGGAAGACATTATCTTCGACCCGAACATTTTCGCTGTCGCCACCGGAATCGAGGAGCACAACAACTACGCGCAGGATTTTATTGGCGCGTGTGAAGACATTAAACGCGAATTGCCGCACGCGCTGATCTCCGGCGGCGTTTCTAACGTCTCGTTCTCGTTTCGCGGCAACGACCCGGTGCGCGAGGCGATTCATGCGGTATTCCTCTACTACGCCATTCGCAACGGCATGGATATGGGGATCGTCAACGCCGGACAACTGGCGATTTACGACGATTTGCCGACGGAACTGCGCGATGCGGTAGAGGATGTGATCCTCAACCGTCGCGATGATGGCACCGAGCGACTGCTGGAACTGGCGGAAAAATATCGCGGCAGCAAGGCTGATGATTCCGCCAACGCCCAGCAGGCGGAGTGGCGAAGCTGGGATGTGAAAAAGCGCCTCGAATACTCGCTGGTGAAAGGCATCACCGAATTTATCGAACAGGATACCGAAGAAGCCCGTCAGCAGGCTGCCCGCCCGATTGAAGTGATTGAAGGACCGCTGATGGACGGCATGAACGTGGTCGGCGATCTGTTTGGCGAAGGGAAGATGTTTCTGCCGCAGGTGGTCAAATCCGCCCGCGTGATGAAGCAGGCGGTGGCGTATCTGGAGCCGTTTATTGAAGCCAGTAAAGAGCAGGGCTCGAGCAATGGCAAGATGGTCATCGCCACGGTGAAAGGCGACGTTCATGACATTGGCAAAAACATTGTCGGCGTCGTTTTACAGTGTAATAACTACGAAATTGTCGATCTCGGCGTGATGGTTCCGGCGGAGAAAATCCTCAAAACCGCGAAAGAGGTGAATGCCGATCTGATCGGCCTTTCCGGCCTGATCACCCCGTCGCTGGATGAAATGGTGAATGTGGCGAAAGAGATGGAGCGTCAGGGCTTTACCATTCCGCTGCTGATTGGCGGCGCGACCACCTCAAAAGCGCACACGGCGGTGAAGATCGAGCAGAACTACAGCGGCCCGACGGTTTACGTGCAGAATGCCTCGCGCACGGTGGGCGTGGTGGCGGCGCTCCTGTCGGACACTCAACGCGATGAGTTTGTCGCCCGTACCCGTAAAGAGTACGAAACCGTACGTATTCAGCACGGGCGTAAAAAACCGCGCACGCCGCCTGTCTCGCTGGCTGCCGCGCGGGATAACGATCTGGCTTTCGACTGGGCAAGCTACACGCCGCCGGTGGCGCACCGTCTGGGCGTACAGGAGGTGGAGGCGAGCATCGAAACGCTGCGTAATTACATCGACTGGACGCCATTCTTCATGACCTGGTCGCTGGCCGGGAAATATCCGCGCATTCTTGAAGATGAAGTGGTGGGCGAGGAGGCAAAACGCCTGTTTAAAGACGCCAATGACATGCTGGATAAACTCAGCGCTGAGAAAACGCTCAACCCGCGCGGTGTGGTCGGCCTGTTCCCGGCGAACCGTATCGGTGACGATATCGAGATCTACCGCGATGAAACCCGCACCCATGTGCTTGCGGTCAGCCATCATCTGCGACAGCAAACCGAAAAAGTGGGTTTTGCCAACTACTGCCTGGCCGATTTCGTCGCGCCGAAGCTGTCCGGCAAAGCCGACTATATTGGCGCCTTCGCGGTGACCGGCGGGCTTGAAGAGGACGCGCTGGCGGACGCGTTCGAGGCCCAGCACGATGACTACAACAAAATCATGGTAAAAGCGATTGCCGACCGCCTGGCGGAAGCGTTCGCCGAGTACCTGCATGAACGTGTGCGCAAGGTGCACTGGGGCTATGCGGCAAATGAAAACCTCAGCAATGAGGATCTCATCCGCGAAAATTACCAGGGGATCCGTCCGGCGCCGGGGTATCCTGCCTGCCCGGAACATACCGAGAAGGGCACCATCTGGCAGTTGCTGGACGTTGAACAGCATACCGGCATGAAGCTCACCGAGTCCTTTGCCATGTGGCCTGGCGCGTCGGTATCAGGCTGGTACTTCAGCCATCCGGACAGCAAGTACTTCGCGGTGGCGCAGATTCAGCGCGATCAGGTGGAAGATTACGCGTTCCGCAAAGGAATGAGCGTAACGGAAGTGGAGCGCTGGCTGGCGCCTAATCTGGGCTACGATGCGGACTGACCCGTCAGACTGAAGTCACGTTTCCTTACAACTCCCGGGGCGCTCATTGAGCGCCCTGTCTCTTTCTTACAATTAAACCCTTATACTCAAGGCAGGCGCTGCGCAAAATTTATCGCTAATGAGCCTCAGGAAAACATATAAATATAAGGAGTACCTGATTCCGTGTTAACGCTGTTACACCTGCTTTCTGCTGTCGCCCTGCTGGTGTGGGGCACCCATATTGTGCGTACCGGCGTGATGCGCGTATTTGGCGCGCGCTTGCGTACCGTCCTCAGCCGTAGTGTAGAAAAGAAACCACTCGCCTTCTGTGCGGGGATTGGCGTCACTGCGCTGGTGCAAAGCAGTAATGCCACGACGATGCTGGTCACCTCATTTGTCGCTCAGGATCTGGTCGCCCTGACGCCTGCGCTGGTGATTGTGCTCGGAGCGGATGTGGGGACCGCGCTAATGGCGCGTATTCTGACCTTCGATTTATCGTGGTTGTCGCCACTGCTGATTTTTATCGGCGTGATCTTCTTCCTCGGGCGCAAACAGTCCCGCGCCGGGCAACTGGGACGTGTTGGTATTGGTCTGGGACTGATTCTGTTGGCGCTGGAGCTGATTGTCCAGGCGGTCACGCCGATCACCCAGGCTAACGGCGTGCAGGTGATTTTCGCCTCGCTGACCGGCGATATCATGCTTGATGCGCTGATCGGCGCGATGTTTGCCATCATCAGTTACTCCAGTCTCGCGGCGGTGCTGCTGACCGCGACCTTGACGGCGGCGGGCATTATCTCGTTCCCGGTGGCGCTGTGTCTGGTGATTGGCGCTAACCTCGGCTCCGGTCTGCTGGCGATGCTCAACAACAGCGCCGCCAATGCCGCTGCCCGTCGCGTGGCGCTGGGTAGCTTGCTGTTCAAGCTGGTGGGCAGCCTGATTATTCTGCCGTTCGTGCATCCGCTGGCGGACCTGATGGATGAATTGCCGCTGCCGAAGTCCGAACTGGTGATCTACTTCCACGTCTTTTACAACCTGGTGCGTTGTCTGGCGATGATCCCGTTCGCTGAACCGATGGCGCGGCTTTGCCAGCGATTGATCCGTGACCAGCCGGAGCTGGAGGCGCACCTGAAACCGAAGCATCTGGACGTCAGCGCGCTGGATACCCCGACGCTGGCGCTGGCCAATGCCGCTCGGGAAGCGTTGCGGATCGGCGACGCGATGGAACAGATGATGGTTGGACTGAAAAAGGTGATGCACGGCGAGCCGCGTGAAGAGAAAGAGCTGCGCAAAATAGCGGATGACATCAACGTGTTGTATACCGCTATCAAGCTCTATCTGGCGCGGATGCCGAAAGAAGAGCTGGCGGAAGAGGAGTCTACGCGCTGGGCGGAGATCATCGAAATGTCGCTTAACCTTGAGCAGGCATCGGATATCGTCGAGCGCATGGGCAGTGAAATTGCCGATAAATCGCTGGCGGCACGTCGCGCATTTTCTGTCGAAGGGTTAAAAGAGCTGGATGCGCTGCACGATCAACTGCTCAGTAACCTACAGCTGGCGATGTCGGTATTCTTCTCTGGCGACGTCACCAGCGCCCGACGACTGCGCCGCAGCAAGCACCGTTTTCGTATACTGAACCGCCGCTATTCCCACGCGCACGTCGACCGTCTGCATCAGCAGAACGTGCAAAGCATCGAAACCAGTTCTCTGCATTTGGGGCTGCTGGGTGACATGCAGCGTCTGAACTCGCTGTTCTGCTCAGTTGCTTACAGCGTGCTTGAGCAACCGGATGAAGATGACGAGCGTGACGAGTATCAGTGACAGTAAAGAGAGAGAAAAGCGAGCCCGGTGGCGCTGGCCGGGCCAGTGAGTGAACGTCGATTTTCCTGGTTGTTATTTATCTGATGTGAGTACCTTCAGCGGTGTAATTCACCCTCAATATTCGTTTATCTCAGGAGCACCCTGCGGGATATACGACCTGAGAATTAGAATTAATTTTGTTAGGATGTCAGTAATTAGGTCTTTTCCTAATGCGAAATTAGCCTCCAACGCAATGGATATTCTATGAGTGAAACAGAAACGACACCCCTGAAATCAAAAAGCCAGATTAACAAAGCAGTATTTTTTACGTCTGCTTTGTTAATTTTCCTTTTGGTCGCCTTCGCAGCGATCTTTCCTGAAATCGCTGACAAAAATTTCAAGCTGCTACAGCAGAGCATTTTCACCAACGCCAGCTGGTTTTACATTCTGGCGGTTGCGTTGATCCTGTTGAGCGTGACATTTCTTGGCCTTTCCCGTTACGGCGATATTAAGCTCGGCCCGGACCACGCACAGCCGGATTTCAGCTATCACTCGTGGTTCGCCATGCTCTTTTCCGCGGGGATGGGGATTGGCCTGATGTTCTTTGGCGTCGCTGAACCCGTCATGCACTACCTTTCGCCGCCGGTGGGTACGCCTGAAACCGTCACCGCGGCAAAAGAGGCGATGCGTCTGACATTTTTCCACTGGGGGCTTCACGCCTGGGCAATCTACGCGATAGTGGCGCTGATCCTTGCTTTTTTCAGCTATCGTCACGGCTTGCCGCTAACGCTTCGCTCCGCGCTTTATCCCATTATTGGCGATCGCATATATGGCCCTATCGGGCATGCCGTGGATATTTTTGCCGTCATTGGTACCGTTTTTGGGGTGGCCACGTCACTGGGTTATGGCGTATTGCAAGTCAATGCCGGGCTTAATCATCTTTTTGACGTGCCGATAAATGAAACGGTTCAGGTCATTCTGATAGTGGTAATTACCGGGCTGGCGACAATTTCAGTGGTTTCCGGGCTGGATAAAGGTATTCGTATTTTGTCGGAATTGAACCTCGGTCTCGCCGTTTTGCTACTGGCGTTGGTTCTGCTGCTGGGGCCGACGGTGCTTTTACTGAAGTCCTTTGTAGAAAACACCGGTGGCTATTTATCGGAACTGGTGAGTAAAACATTCAACCTGTACGCCTATGAACCGAAGTCCAGTAACTGGTTGGGCGGCTGGACGCTGCTGTACTGGGGATGGTGGCTGTCCTGGTCTCCGTTTGTCGGCATGTTTATCGCCCGAGTTTCCCGGGGCAGAACAATCAGGGAGTTTGTCACGGGCGTGCTGTTTGTACCGGCCGGTTTCACGCTGATGTGGATGACCGTGTTTGGCAACAGCGCTATCTACCTGATTATGTTCCAGGGCGCCAACGATCTGGCTACAACCGTTCAGCAGGATGTGGCCCTGGCGCTGTTTAATTTCCTCGAACATTTCCCGTTTTCCGGGGCGCTTTCGTTTATCGCTATGGCGATGGTGATCGTTTTCTTTGTGACCTCTGCCGATTCGGGCGCCATGGTGGTCGATACGCTGGCCTCTGGCGGGTCCAGCAATACGCCTGTCTGGCAGCGCATTTTCTGGGCCTCGTTGATGGGCATTGTCGCAATTGCCCTTCTGCTGGCGGGTGGGCTAAGCGCGTTGCAGACGGTGACAATAGCCAGTGCGCTGCCGTTCTCAGCGATATTGTTGATTTCGATTTACGGTTTGCTCAAGGCGTTGCGCCGGGATCTGACCAAACGCGAAAGCCAGAGCATGGCGACGATTGCGCCAACCGCCGCCAGAAACCCGATACCGTGGCAGCGCAGGCTGCGTAATATCGCCTATTTGCCGAAGCGCTCGCTGGTTAAACGTTTTATGGATGATGTGATCCAGCCTGCTATGGTGCTGGTCCAGGAAGAGTTGAATAAACAGGGTACGCTTAGCCACATCAGCGATGCGTCGGAGGATCGCCTCCGGCTGGAAGTTGATCTGGGAAACGAGCTGAACTTCATCTATGAAGTCAGGTTGCGGGGGTATAATTCTCCAACCTTTGCCCTGTCCGCACTGGAAAATGACGAGCAGCAGAATGAACAGCATAAATATTATCGTGCTGAAATTTATCTGAAAGAGGGCGGACAAAACTACGACGTGATGGGCTGGAATCAGGAACAAATCATCAACGACATTCTTGACCAGTATGAAAAACATCTCCACTTTTTGCATCTGGTTCGGTAATACCTTTCATGCCGTCCCGAAGGGCGGCATGAGTCTTTATGGCGTCTGCTTCACCCACACAAGTTGATCGACCCGGAAGCCCAGACTGCGCGCGGTGGTGAGATAATCCTGCTTCACCGCGTCCGGGATAGTGGGCGTGCGCGACAGGATCCACAGATAGCTGCGGTCCGGGCCGCTGACCAGCGCGTGCTGGTAATTATCATCCAGTTTGATCACGTTATAGCCGCCATAGAACGGCCCGAAGAACGAGACTTTCAGCGCGGCCGTGGTTGGCTCACCCGTGAAATAGGCTTTCCCTTCGCTCTCATTCCACGTATTTTTCACCGGGTCGTAACCGCGGTTAAGCACGCTAATACCGCCGTCGCTGCGCTTGCCGTAGGTGGCGGTCACCTGCTCAAGCCCCCGCTCAAAGCGGTTTTCCAGGCGGGCGACTTCGTACCATTTGCCCAGATAGCGACTGGCGTCAAAATTCGTAATGGGCTGAACGCCTTTCGGCGGCGTGGGGGATTTACAGGCAACCAGCGTCAACGCAATCGCGACACCGGTTACGACAGGCCATAGCTTCATGAGAACTCCTTTCATCTACGCAGTTGGAAGTAAAGTGTAGTGCAAACGGTTCGCGCTTCATTCAAACCGGCGTGATTGGCAGAAGATTGGGAGTAATCTTTATCCACTGTTATGCGCCTGTTACATAAGAGTATGCCCAGCAGCTAAAATATCATTACGCCTTATGATTCACAGTCAGGAGAAGAGCATGAACGTGCAACCCGTTATTGGTATCAGCGGCTGTTTAACCGGATCGAACGTTCGTTTTGACGGCGGCCACAAGCGTATGGGCTTTGTCATGGATGAACTGGCGCAGTGGGTCACGTTCAAACCGATATGCCCGGAGATGGCGATTGGTCTGCCCGTTCCGCGTCCGGCGCTGCGCCTGGTGCAGACGGCGGCAGGGGACATCCGGATGCGCTTTAGCCATGCGCCGCATGAGGATGTGACGGACAACATGGCGACGTTTACCGACAGCCATCTCTCGCATCTGGGCGATCTGGCCGGCTTTATCGTCTGTGCAAAATCACCCAGTTGCGGCATGGAGCGGGTACGGCTGTACGATGAAAAAGGCAATCGCGGGCGTAAAGAGGGCGTCGGTCTGTTCACCGGCGCCTTAATGGCGAGCTATCCCTGGCTGCCCGTTGAAGAAGATGGCCGTCTGCACGATCCGGTGCTGCGGGAAAATTTCGTTGAGCGGGTATTTGCCCTGCACGAACTCAACGCGTTGCGTGAAACGGGCCTGACGCGACGTGCGCTACTGGACTTCCACAGTCGCTACAAACTCCAGTTGCTGGCGCACCATCAGGCGGGGTATCGCGAGATCGGGCCGTTTGTCGCCTCATTACATGAATGGGACGATCTGGAGGCGTTTTTCGTGGTGTACCGCGAAAAGTTGATGACGATCCTGAAAAAACCGGCCTCGCGGAAAAACCACACCAATGTGCTGATGCATATCCAGGGGTATTTCCGTAACCAACTTAATAGCCGCCAGCGTGGGGAGCTGCGCGACGTCATTCTTAACTATCGCGCCGGTGTGTTGCCGATCCTCGCCCCGTTAACGCTGCTGAAGCACTATCTGGCCGAATACCCGGATCGCTACCTGCTGACGCAAAACTATTTTGATCCCTACCCGCAGGATCTTGCCCTGCGTCTGACGGTAAACTGAGTGAGTGGTGCGCGTGATGGCGGGGCGTAGCAACGTGGTTCTTTTTTATCGCCCCAAAGGTAAGGTATATTTCGCTTTTAATACACACCGGCATTCAGGCTGTATCAAGGCGGCAAGGGAGTAACACCCTGGAGAATGCAGTGTCTACAGGAGAAACTATGCTGCCCGACTCATCCATCCGACTCAATAAATACATCAGCGAAAGCGGGATCTGCTCGCGTCGTGAAGCCGACCGCTTTATCGAACAAGGAAATGTCTTCATTAACGGAAAGCGCGCCACCATCGGCGATCAGGTGATGCCGGGCGACGTGGTGAAGGTCAACGGTCGGCTGATTGAGCCGCGTGAAGCGGAAGATTTGGTGTTTATCGCCCTGAACAAGCCGGTGGGGATTGTCAGCACCACTGAAGACAGCGAGCGTGACAATATCGTTGATTTCGTTAACCACAGTAAACGCGTATTCCCGATTGGCCGACTGGATAAAGACTCGCAGGGATTGATTTTCCTGACCAACCACGGCGATCTGGTGAACAAAATCCTGCGTGCCGGAAACGATCATGAAAAAGAGTACCTGGTGACGGTCGATAAGCCGATCATCGACGAGTTTATTCGTGGTATGGGCGCGGGCGTGCCGATCCTTGGTACGGTCACTAAAAAGTGTAAGGTAAAAAAAGAAGCGCCATTTGTGTTCCGCATTACCCTGATTCAGGGGCTGAACCGCCAGATCCGCCGGATGTGCGAATACTTCGGTTACGAAGTCACGAAGCTTGAACGTACGCGCATCATGAACGTGGGCCTGGCCGGGCTGCCGCTCGGCGAATGGCGCGACCTGACGGATGACGAACTGATTACGCTGTTTAAGCTGATCGAAAACTCATCGTCTGAAGCGAAACCGAAGGCAAAATCGAAGCCGAAAACCGCGGGGATAAAGCGCCCAGTGGTGAAGATCGAAAAACCGAAAGAAAAAGAGAAAGCGCGCCCGGCGGCAAACGGTAAGCGTTTCACCTCACCGGGGCGTAAAAAGAAAGGTCGTTAACGTCGGCCGCGCGTTGGCGTATTCGCCGACCAGGAGAACGACGCCGCTGAATCCGGTTTGTAAGCCTGCTTTTTCTTCAACTGGCGGGCTTTTTTAGCTTCTGCTTCGCGCAGGGCCATCAGTTTATCGATGTACTCCTTCTTCACGCTGTTGGTTTCGCTGTTCGTCAGCGGACGACCATGTGCAATGCGCGCGCGATCCAGCAGCGTTTTCAGCTCGCGCTGCTCGCGTTCCGTCATCTCTTTTTGGGTAATGCGGGGGAGTGCCATGCGGGTGTCCTCAATCGGATAGTGCAACCAGTGTACGGCAAAGAGACGATGCTTTGTAGGCCAGATAAAGCGAAGCCGCCAACTGGCCTTTATAACCCAATGGCGCGTAGCTTATCAGGCCTCTGTTTCCGTTAATTATTGATGCTTGTTTTTCCCAATAGGCTTACCGGACCAGTAACCGGCCAGCAGTGAGCCGGAAAGGTTGTGCCAGACCGAGAACAGCGCGCCGGGCAGGGCGGCGAGCGGGCCAAAGTAGATTTTCCCCAGCGCCGCGGCGAGGCCGGAGTTTTGCATGCCCACTTCAATCGCCAGCGTCCGGCAGGTGGATTCATCAAACCCGAACAGGCGTCCGCCCCAGTAGCCGCCGAGCAAACCGAGGGTGTTATGCAGGATCACCGCTATAATCACCACAAAGCCGACCGAGGCAATATGCGAGGCGGAACCGGCCACCACGGCGCTGATGATCGCCAGAATGCAGACCATCGAAAACGCGGGCAAATAGGGCTCTACCGCTTTTACCACGCGGGGAAACAGATGGTGCACCACCAGACCCAGAGCGATCGGGATCACCACTATCTGCAAAATGCTGAGCAGCATGCCCATCACATCCACCTGAATGTGCGCATCAACGTACAGCCGCGTCAGCAACGGCGTCGCCACCACCCCGACCAGCGTCGAGACGGACGAGATGGTGACGGAGAGCGCCACATCACCCTTCGCCAGATAAATCATCACGTTTGAGGCCGTGCCGCTGGCGACGCTGCCCACCAGCACCATACCTGCGGACAGTTCCGGCGGCATCCTGAACGCCAGCGCCAGCACCCAGGCCGCGAGCGGCATCAGCAGATAATGCAGGAAAATCCCGGCAGCCACCGGCGCAGGCCGGGAAAGCACGCGTTTGAAATCGTCAACCTTAAGGTGAACGCCCATGCCGAACATAATCAGCATCAGTAGGGTGGCGATCCACGGACCGACCGGCGTAAAAGTGGAGGGGGTGTAATACGCAATAACAGAGAGCAGCAGCGCCCATAATGGGAACAGCCGCGTGAGAGTGGCCAGCATGTTTCATTCCTTGCGATAAGTGTGTTGTGTCGTTATAAACAGGCCGGGATCGAGCCTGGCCATGCTTATTGTTTATCGCGGAAGCGTTTAATATTCAAACAATTTATGTTTGTCGGAAGCATTGTGCGGACGGTAATGAAATAAAAAGGCCCGATGACGCTTGCGCGCATCGGGCCTTCCGGCATAAAAATTCAATCACTCAAACAAATTATGGTGCAGCTTCTGCACAACCTGTTCAGCTTCTGCGCCCGGCACCAGGAAGCACAGGTTATGGCTGGATGCCCCGTAGCAGATCATACGGATGTTAAACGGTTCCAGTACGCCAAACACCTCTTTGCCGACGCCGCAGGCTTTCGACAGATCGTTGCCAATCAGGGCCACCAGCGCCAGACCTTCTTCGACTTCCACCCGACACAGCGCGGACAGTTCCATCAACAGTGACTGCGTCAGCAGCGTATCGCCGGTCGAGGTTGAACCGGTGGTGTCGAGGGTCAGCGCCACGCTGACTTCCGACGTGGTAATCAGGTCGACCGAGATATTATGACGCGCGAGGATACCGAACACTTCGGCCAGGAAGCCACGCGAATGCAGCATGTTCAGGCTGTGCAGGGTGAGCAGCGTCTGCTTGCGGCGCAGCGCCAACGCGCGGAACAGTGGCGGGTTTTGGGTTTTGTTGCACACCAGCGTACCGCCCGCTTTTGGGTCTTTGCTCGATCCGACAAAAACCGGGATGTCACTGCGTACCGCCGGCAGTAGAGTCGCGGGATGGAGAACTTTTGCGCCAAAGGTGGCCATTTCCGCGGCTTCTTCGAAGGCGATTTCGTCGATGCGTTTTGCCGCCGGCACGACGCGGGGATCGGTGGTGTAAATGCCCGGAACGTCCGTCCAGATATCCACTCGCGTCGCGTTCAGCGCTTCGGCCAGCAGCGCTGCCGTGTAGTCACTACCGCCGCGACCCAGCGTCGTGGTGCGGCCTTTGCTTTCGCTGCCAATAAAGCCCTGGGTGATGATCAGCCCTTCGCTCAGGCGCGGCGCCAGCTGCAGCGATGCCAGTTCCGCCAGCGCGGCAACGTCCGGCTCGGCACGACCAAAGCGATCGTTCGTCCGCATGATTTTCCGTACGTCGAACCACTGCGCCTGCACGTTGCGTTCGCGCAGGATCTCAACAAACAGCAGGGTCGACATCAGTTCGCCGTGGCTGACCAGCTCGTCTGTCAGCGCTGCCGAGGTGGCTAATGAGGCGGCTTCCGCCAGCGTGGTGATATTTTCCAGCAGGCGTTCGATCTCTTCACGGATCACGTTCGGGTAACGCAGGCGTTCAAGAATATCGAACTGAATTTGCCGAATGGCGTCGAGTTTTTCAAAACGCGCAGGCGGCTCCAGTCCCTCCGCCAGCGCAACCAACAGATTGGTGATACCCGCCGAAGCGGAAAGCACCACCACGCGCACGTTGGTGTCGGAAAGCACCACGTCGGCGCTACGGTTCATGGCATCAAAATCGGCTACGCTGGTACCGCCAAATTTGGAGACGACTAGCTCTGTCATAACAACCTCGTGTCAGGGAATGAGAAAGCGACCATGGCACAAGGGCAAAACAGAAACCGGTGCAGGCGCAAATGCAAATTTAACTCGCGTATTTATAAATAAAATGAGTGGCCTGGACTGTCAACGCCGGGATTATGCGGATTTTTTATGCTGCGTTTAGGCTCAGTAAAGGTGCTAATAACGTCTATACTTTTGGCTTCTTTTCATTTCGTTTGACCATGGCCAGGGCAACGGCATTAAAACAATCACACTTTTCGGTGACTGGCGTTACAATCGATCCCAGTCACAATTCTCAAATCAGAAGAGTATTGCTCATGAAAAACATCAACCCGACGCAGACTTCTGCCTGGCAGGCACTCCAGAAACACTTTAACGAGATGAAGGACGTTACCATCGCGGATCTGTTCGCGAAGGATAGCGATCGCTTCAGCAAATTCTCCGCAACGTTTGACGATCTGATGCTGGTGGATTTCTCCAAAAACCGCATCACGGAAGAAACGCTGAGCAAACTGCAGGATCTGGCGAAAGAGACCGATCTGGCGGGCGCCATCAAGTCCATGTTCTCCGGCGAGAAAATCAACCGTACTGAAGACCGCGCCGTGTTGCACGTGGCGCTGCGTAACCGTAGCAATACCCCCATTATCGTTGACGGCAAAGATGTGATGCCGGAAGTCAACGCGGTACTCGAGAAGATGAAAACCTTCTCTGAAGCGATCATTTCCGGTCGCTGGAAGGGTTACACCGGCAAAGCGATTACCGACGTGGTGAATATCGGTATTGGCGGCTCCGACCTTGGTCCGTTCATGGTTACCGAAGCGTTGCGTCCGTACAAAAATCACCTGAACATGCACTTCGTTTCCAACGTCGATGGCACCCACATCGCTGAAGTGCTGAAGACAGTGAATCCGGAAACCACTCTGTTCCTGGTCGCCTCCAAAACCTTCACCACTCAGGAGACCATGACCAACGCCCACAGCGCGCGCGACTGGTTCCTGAAAACCGCCGGTGACGAAAAGCACGTGGCGAAGCACTTCGCGGCGCTGTCTACCAACGCGAAAGCGGTCGGCGAGTTCGGTATTGATACCGCCAACATGTTTGAATTCTGGGACTGGGTGGGCGGCCGTTACTCTCTGTGGTCAGCGATTGGTCTGTCGATTATCCTCTCTGTGGGCTACGACAATTTTGTTGAGTTGCTCTCCGGCGCGCATGCAATGGACAAGCACTTCTCCACCACCGCGCCAGAGAAAAACCTGCCGGTGCTGCTGGCGCTGATCGGTATCTGGTACAACAACTTCTTTGGCGCAGAAACCGAAGCGATTCTGCCGTACGACCAGTATATGCACCGCTTTGCGGCCTACTTCCAACAGGGCAACATGGAATCCAACGGCAAATACGTTGACCGTAACGGCAATCCGGTGGATTACCAGACGGGCCCCATCATCTGGGGCGAGCCGGGCACTAACGGCCAGCACGCGTTCTACCAGCTGATCCACCAGGGGACTAAGATGGTGCCTTGCGACTTTATCGCCCCGGCGATTACGCACAACCCGCTGTCCGACCACCATCCGAAGCTGCTGTCTAACTTCTTCGCCCAGACCGAAGCGCTGGCGTTTGGTAAATCCCGCGAGGTGGTTGAGCAGGAATACCGCGACCAGGGTAAAGATCCGGCGACGCTTGAGCACGTTGTGCCGTTCAAAGTGTTCGAAGGCAACCGTCCGACCAACTCTATCCTGCTGCGCGAAATCACGCCGTTTAGCCTGGGCGCGCTGATCGCGCTGTATGAGCATAAAATCTTCACTCAGGGCGTGATTCTTAACATCTTCACTTTTGACCAGTGGGGCGTAGAGCTGGGCAAACAGCTGGCTAACCGTATTCTGCCGGAGCTGAATGATGATAAAGAGATCAGCAGCCATGACAGTTCAACCAACGGGTTAATCAACCGCTATAAAGCCTGGCGCTAATCGGCTTTTGAAACGCAGCCGTAGCGGCTGCGTTTATGCTGTCATTCCAATGAATTTATCGAACTCATTTTAAGCCGATATTCATATCGGCTTTTTTATAAGATAATTCTGTTTGTCCGTGCTGATGCGCAAATAATGATATTGAGCTTAATCCTAAAATAATGAATACCCCTAAAATCACCCTGAGTTATTTTAGGAAAATACGGAGGGTAAAGGCATACGCATGAAATTTCAACGCATTGATTATAAAGCGTAATCATATTTACATTAAAATCAATTGCTCACCAAAAGTCCAATTATCCTAAAACGACTTCGCTATTTAGACCCGCCGCAATCCGCATGCTTTAGTTGTGTATACTCGATCCCGCCCGAAACGCTTTTGGGTAAATCTCCATTCATTCAATGAAGGGAAATTGTTATGAAAAAAGTTCTGTATGGCATTTTTGCCATATCTGCGCTTGCGGCGAGCTCTGTCTACGCAGCCCCCGTTCAGGTGGGTGAAGCGGCAGGTTCGGCGGCGACGTCGGTGTCAGCGGGCAGTTCCTCCGCGACCAGCGCCAGCACCGTAAGCTCAGCGGTGGGTGTCGCTCTGGCGGCAACCGGCGGCGGTGACGGTTCCAATACCGGGACCACCACCACCACGACCACCAGTACCCAGTAACACCGGTACGTTTAACCATAACCACACTTCGGTGTGGTTATTTTAGATTTCCGAAAGCCTGTGGGCCTGAAGGCCAGGGTTACGCACCCCTGGCAACCATGCGGAGAAGAGTCGTGAAGCGACCTGGAATCATCTTTATTTGCCTGCTGTTACAGGCATGCTCAGCCACCACCAAAGAACTGGGCAACTCACTGTGGGACAGCATGTTCGGTACGCCTGGCGTCCAACTGACGGACGACGATATCCAGAATATGCCCTATGCCAGTCAGTATATGCAGCTTAACGGCGGACCGCAGCTGTTCGTGGTGCTCGCCTTCGCGGAGAACGGGCAGCAGAAATGGGTGACCCAGGATCAGGCGACTCTCGTGACCCAGCATGGTCGGTTGGTGAAAACGCTGCTCGGCGGCGACAACCTTATAGAGGTCAATAACCTCGCTGAAGACCCGCTAAGAAAGCCCAACCAGATCGTCGACGGCGCCACCTGGATCCGCACGATGGGCTGGACCGAATTCAGGCAGGTTCGCTACGCCACCGCGCGCTCGGTCTTTACGTGGGACGGCAGCGATACGGTGAAGGTGGGCAGTGATGAAACGCCGGTACGTGTGCTGGACGAGGCGGTGACCACCGACCAGGCACGCTGGCATAACCGCTACTGGGTAGACAGCGAAGGGCAGATTCGCCAGTCAGAGCAGTATCTGGGGGCGGACTTCTTCCCGGTGAAAACTACGCTGATCAAGGCGGCAAAATCATGATGAGACGAACGCTTACCGCGCTGCTCTTGAGCCTGAGCGCGTCATCGGTTATTGCCGCGGGCACCGTCAAGGTCTTTATGGCAGGGGGCGAGGAAGCCAAAACGCTGACCGGCGCGGAACACCTGATCGATCTGGTCGGCCAGCCGAGGCTGGCGAACAGCTGGTGGCCGGGGGCGGTCATTAGCGAAGAACAGGCTACCGCCACGGCACTGCGTCAACAGCAGGCGCTGGTCGCGCGACTGGCGGCGCTGAGCGCGGAAGAGAGCGGTGACGATGCCGCCGCTATCAACACCCTGCGCCAGCAAATTCAGGCGCTGAAGATCACCGGCAGGCAACATATCACGCTCGACCCGGACGTGGTGCGCGTTAGCGAACGCGGTAATCCGCCGCTCCAGGGAAACTATACGCTGTGGGTAGGCGCGCAGCCCACGGAGATCACTCTGTTCGGCCTGCTGAGCCGTCCCGGAAAACAACCGTTTATGCCCGGACGCGATGTCACCCATTATCTTGACGGACAAAACTTGCTCAGTGGCGCGGATCGCAGCTACGCGTGGGTTGTTTATCCTGATGGACGCAGTCAGAAAGTGCCGGTCGCTTACTGGAATAAACGTCACGTTGAACCGATGCCGGGCAGTATCATTTTTGTAGGGCTTGACGATTCTGTCTGGAGCTGCGAACCGGACGCGCTGAACGCCGACATTCTCCATACCCTGACGCAGCGGATACCCGAATAATGAAAAAAACACATCTGCTCAGCTTACTGGCGCTGGGCATCAGCGCGGCCTGCCACGCCGAAACGTACCCTGCGCCCATTGGCCCCTCTCAGTCTGACTTTGGCGGCGTAGGATTATTACAAACCCCGACCGCGCGCATGGCGCGTGAGGGTGAGCTGAGTCTCAACTATCGTGATAACGATCAGTACCGTTACTACTCGGCTTCCGTACAGCTTTTCCCCTGGCTGGAAACCACACTGCGTTATACCGACGTGCGAACCCGACAATACAGTAGCGTAGAGTCTTTCTCCGGCGATCAAACCTATAAAGATAAAGCCTTCGATCTGAAGCTGCGACTTTGGGAAGAAAGCTACTGGATGCCGCAGGTGGCGGTGGGGGCGCGGGATATCGGGGGGACCGGCCTGTTTGACGCCGAATACATCGTGGCGAGCAAGGCCTGGGGTCCGTTTGATTTTTCACTTGGGCTCGGCTGGGGTTATCTGGGGACCAGCGGCAACGTCACAAACCCGCTGTGTTCCTACAGCGACAAATATTGTTACCGCGATAATAGTTATAAGCAGGCGGGATCCATTGACGGTAGCCAGATGTTCCACGGCCCGGCTTCGCTGTTTGGCGGCGTTGAATACCAGACGCCCTGGCAGCCGCTACGCCTGAAGCTGGAATATGAAGGGAATAATTACCAGCAGGACTTCGCGGGCAAGCTGGAACAGAAAAGCAAGTTTAACGTCGGCGCCATTTATCGCGTCACCGATTGGGCCGACGTTAACCTCAGCTATGAGCGCGGCAACACCTTTATGTTTGGCGTCACGCTGCGTACAAACTTCAACGATTTGCGCCCCTCTTACAGCGATAACGCCCGACCGAAATACCAACCGCAGCCCCAGGACGCGATCCTGCAACACTCGGTGGTAGCGAACCAGCTTACGCTGCTGAAATACAATGCCGGACTGGCGGATCCAAAGATTCAGGTGAAGGGTGATACCTTGTATGTCACCGGCGAGCAGGTGAAATACCGCGACTCGCGTGAAGGGATTGAACGTGCGAACCGGATCGTGATGAACGATCTGCCAGAGGGGATCCGCACGATCCGCGTAACCGAAAACCGGCTTAACCTGCCGCAGGTGACCACCGAGACGGACGTCTCCAGCCTGAAACGTCATCTTGAAGGGGAACCGCTGGGACACGAAACGCCGCTGGCGCAAAAACGCCTCGAGCCTGTGGTTCCCGAAAGTACCGAGCAGGGCTGGTATATCGACAAGTCGCGCTTTGCTTTCCACATCGATCCGGTGCTGAACCAGTCCGTGGGCGGGCCGGAAAACTTCTACATGTACCAGTTGGGCGTCATGGCGACGGCCGATCTGTGGGTCACCGACCATCTGTTGACCACCGGTAGCCTGTTTGGCAACCTTGCCAACAACTATGACAAGTTTAACTACACTAATCCGCCAAATGACTCGAAGCTGCCGCGTGTGCGTACCCGGGTGCGTGAATATGTGCAGAACGACGCTTACGTCAATAACCTACAGGCCAATTACTTCCAGTATTTCGGCAACGGCTTCTACGGCCAGGTCTATGGTGGTTATCTGGAAACCATGTACGGCGGCGCGGGGGCAGAGGTTCTTTACCGTCCGGTAGACAGCAACTGGGCCTTTGGTCTCGACGCGAATTACGTGAAACAGCGTGACTGGCGCAGCGCGAAAGAGATGATGAAATTCACCGACTACAGCGTTAAGACCGGGCATTTGACCGCCTACTGGACGCCGTCATTTGCGCAGGATGTGCTGGTGAAAGCGAGTGTCGGTCAGTATCTGGCGGGCGATAAGGGCGGAACGCTGGATATTTCCAAACGCTTCGACAGCGGCGTGGTGGTGGGCGGTTACGCCACCATCACAAACGTGTCGCCGGACGAATACGGCGAAGGGGACTTCACCAAAGGGGTGTATGTCTCGATTCCGCTGGATCTCTTCTCCGCCGGCCCGACCCGCAGCCGGGCGGCGGTTGGCTGGACGCCGCTGACGCGTGACGGTGGTCAGCAACTGGGACGTAAATTCCAGCTGTACGACATGACCAGCGACCGGAGCGTGAATTTCCGTTAATGCTGTTAGCCGGGCGGCACAGCGCTTGCCCGGCTAACGTTTTTGTCGCTCCGCTAACCGCAGCGCCATCGGATGAATAAGCAAACATAAACAAAAAATATAGATCACCGTCACATTTTTGCGTTATACAGGAACCTCGCCACTGAGAAAGAGGTGCCGTTATGACGTCATTATCTCGTCCACGCGCGGAGTTTATCTCCACCGTGCTTCAGACTGTTCTGAACCTTGGCCTGCTGAGTCTGGGGCTGATCCTCGTTGTCTTCCTCGGAAAAGAGACGCTGCATCTCGCGGATGTCTTGTTTGCGCCTGAGCAAACCAGCAAATATGAGCTGGTGGAAGGGCTGGTGGTCTATTTTCTCTATTTCGAATTTATCGCTCTGATTGTTAAGTACTTTCAGTCCGGCTTTCACTTTCCGCTACGTTATTTTGTGTATATCGGGATCACTGCGATTGTGCGGCTGATCATCGTCGATCATACCTCTCCACTGGATGTGCTGATCTACTCGGCGGCGATCCTGCTGTTGGTGATCACGCTATGGTTATGTAATTCGAAACGGCTTAAGCGGGAATGACGCTTCAGGCAGTGTTTAAAATGTGATCTATATAGATTTAATTTAAAACTATATAGTTTTAAATGCTTTTCCATGAAACCTGAGGGCGGTGAGGGATCTCACCAGAGGTGGATGTCGTCATTCACATTTCATGGAGAGTGCATATGTTTAGCGAAACAGGCTATGAAGAGACCGTGATGGGCCTGATTGTTAATGCCGGGCAGTGTAAAAGCTGCGCATTTAAGGCGTTACAGGAGGCCCGAAAAGGCAATTTTTCTGAATCCGCGAAGCAAATGGCCGCGTCTGAACAAGCCGCGAAAGAAGCCCACGCCTTACAAACCCGACTAATTGAATATGATGAAGGAGAAGGGAAAGTACCGGTTCATTTAATTATGGTCCATGCACAGGACCATTTAATGACGGCCATGCTCGCCCGGGAACTTATTCAGGAAATGATCGCGCTGAATTTCCCCGCTCCGCGTTAATCCTCTTTTCGACAGGGATACGGTATGTTTCAATCCTCAATACTGGGGCGGATTACTGACGCCTCGCAGAAGATGGCCGCCGAGGTTCATTTACGGAGCTTACGCGATAGTTTTATTATTGCGGTTCCCTTCCTCGTGCTGGCGGGTTTATTTATTATGCTCAATTATGTCATTCTTGATACCAATGGCCTATTGAGCAACTTTTTATCTGCCGAAGCCTTATTACGTCTGCGTAATATTGGTGAGCGAATTCTTAATGGCACGATGAATATATTATCGCTGATGCTGGTAATATTAGTGGCGTATCACGTCGCCAGTAAGAAAAAAAACCCGACGCCGGTTATACCCGCGATGGTCGCGCTGGCGGTATTCTATGTATTGATGCCGCTCGAAACAACGCAAACCCTGGCAGATGGTCAGAAGATTACACTGTCGGGTATCGTGCCTTACGCTTGTACCAATGCCGGGGGCGTCTTTCTGGCGATACTCACGGCGATACTCTCAACCAATCTCTTCTTGTGGGTGTCAAAATGTCAGGCGCTACAGATTCGCCTTGGTGAAGACGTCCCACCAATGGTGGTGCAATCCTTTCAGGCCATGTTTTCGATAATGCTGACGATAGCCAGTTTCGCGCTGGCGGCGTTTGCGGTAAGCACGCTGGCGCACACAGAGGTTCAGGCCCTGATACAGCAGCTTATACAGGCGCCATTAGTGCATTTAACCACCAATCTTCCTGGCTTTCTGGTGCTGACGACGCTTACCAATATCCTGTTTGCATTAGGGATTCATCCCGGCGGTATTATCAATCCTGTCCTGGAGCCGCCGCTACTGGTGGCGATGCAGGAAAATATGGCGGCTTTTGCCAGCGGGCAAGTTCCGCCGCATATCATCGTGCTACCGTTTCGCGATCTTTACGGTCATATGGGCGGGACAGGGAGCACGCTGGCGCTGCTGCTGGCCGTATTTATTCGTAGTAAATTATCCAGCCATCGTAAATTTTCCCGAACGGTCATTGCGCCGGGCCTCTTCAATATCAACGAACCGGTAATATTTGGTTTCCCGGTGCTTTATAATCCGTTAATGATGATTCCATTCATCGTTTACCCACAAATTAATTTTATTATCGCTTATTTTTCAACGTCCTGGGGATGGGTGTCGAAAATAGTCGCGTATGTCCCGTGGTCTGTTCCGCCATTTATTTCCGGATGGCTGGGTTCCGGCGGTGATTACCGCAATGTGATTTTGCAGGCGGTTTTGCTGGCGCTGGGGGTGATTATCTATATGCCATTTTTGAAAGCCTACGAAAGCGCAATGATCAAGAACCGCAATGAACAGGTCATCGACGAAATCGTTGCGGAGCAAAACGCTGAGACCCATGGCGATGACGCAGAAGGTATTCATCTGCTGGACGGTAAAACCATTATTCTGGCCTGCAATGAAGGCATGTCCACCTCATTGATGGCATCGAAAATGCGTAAATATACCGAGAGCCAGAGTTGCACGCTGACTGTTTATGCGGTTAACGCCGGAAAACTGGCGCAAGAGTATGAAAAGGCGCAGCTGATTTTGCTCGGGCCGCAGCTCGCTTATCTTCAGGAAACGATCGCGCAGGAGATTAATCATCACTGCCCTGTTGTCCCGATAGATCCTCAGCATTTTAGCAAACTCGACGGACCCGCTGCGGTTCACGCGGCCTTATCTTTTTTTATTAAGGAATAATCATGATTAATTGTGCTTATATCGGTTTTGGTAAAAGCGCCACCCGTTATCATTTGCCGTATGTTCTGTATCGCAAAGATAAATTCAACGTTAAGCGTATTTATGATATTCAGCGTAAGCCGGAAATTGAAGCCAGCGAACGCTATCAGCATATTACTTTCACGTCGAATCCTGACGATATTCTGAACGACAGCGAAATCCAACTGGTGGTGATCTGTACCCACCCTGACAGCCATTACCAATACGCAAAATTATGCCTTGAAAAAGGTAAAAACGTGCTGGTGGAGAAACCGTTTACCACCACGCTGGAGGAAGCCAGAACGCTGTTTGCGCTGGCGCGCGAAAAAGGACTTACCGTCACGCCCTTTCAGAACAGACGGTTCGATAGCTGCTTTCTGACCATGAAACAGGCTATTGAGAGCGGCAAACTGGGCGATATTGTCGACATCGAAAGCCACTTCGACTATTTTCGCCCCGATGCAGAAACCTGTCCGGGCAGCGATTTCACCGGCGCGTTTTATGGCCTGGGCGTGCACACCGTTGATCAAATCCTCTCGCTATTGGGTCGTCCGCAGCAGGTTGGATACCATCTCCGTAAGCTGAGAAATCCGCATAATCCTGACGATACCTTTGAAGTACATCTCTATTACGGCACCACCACCGCGATTGTCAAAACCAGTCATCTGGTCAAAATAGCCGGGCCGCGGTTTATCGTTCATGGTACCCGGGGGTCGTTTATTCGCTATGGTATCGATCAACAAGAGACCAGCCTGAAAGCCGGTATTATGCCAGGAGACGCCGCATTTGGCGCGGATCAAGAAATGGCCGTGCTGGAGTATGTGAATGCTGACGGGGATTCCGTCCGCGAGACGTTTGCGGCGGTTCCGGGTGATTATGGCCGCGTTTACGATTCGCTGTATGCGACCCTGACCCGCGGAGAGGCGAATTACCTCAGTGAAAGCGAGGCGCTGACCAACCTCGAAATCCTTGAAACGGCATTTCGCCAACCGTCTCCTGCCATTGTCACCCTCGGCGGGGAGGTTGCATGATGAAACGGATCCTCAACTGTCGGGCCAGCGACTTTTCTCTCCCCGTCATGGGCGATGAGTTGCGCGAAGCCATTATGGTCAGCGAAGGGCGAGTCATTATGGCCGAGATCGCCGTACAGTCACCGCCGTTGTTTGCAGAAGTGACCAACGCGGAACTGATTAGCGCCTTCGGCGCAGATTTGCTGTTGTTGAAGGGCGTAAACTGCCTGCAACCTGAGCTCAACGGCGGCGACGGCCGGTTTGGCAACGATCCTGTCACCCAGGTGAAACGGTTAACCGGGCGCTTAACTGGCGTCAGTTTTGAAATCAGCGGAGAAGGCGATGCCTCAACGCCCAATGCTTTTTCGCCCGCGCATTTCCATGCGATGGCACATGCAGATTTCTTCTGCCTCACCGGCTATGACAAACCCGGCGTCACGCCTGAACGTCTGCGCCAGGCGATTAGCCAGCTCCGAGCGCAAACAGATAAACTGATTCTGGTCGCGAAATTCTTGACGACAGGGCTGGGGCAGCCGGAAGAGTATGCCAGCTATATCCGGGCTGGCGCGCATGGCGTAATCTTTCCGGCACCCGCGGGCTGTCGCGGCGCGTCGGAAGTCCGTGTAGCGGAAATTGTGCAGGCGGTGCACGACTGCGGCGGACTTGCCGTCACCACCCTGAGCAGTAGTCAGGAAGGGGCGGATTGTGCTACGGTGCGCGAAATTGGCCTTGCCAGTAAGCGTTGCGGCAGCGACATGCATAATTTTGGCGACGCCGGCGTGGCGGGTATGGCCGATCCGCAGGCGCTCAATGCCTTGTCGATTGCGATTCGTGGGCGACGACATACCTGGGTGCGGATGGCGGCCTCACTATCCCGATAACAAGAACCGGCCCCGTAAGGGGCCGTTTGCGGAGGAACTATGCCGAAATATATGGACATATACCACAAGGTGCGACATCGCATTGTGGCGGGCATTTATGCTCCGGACAAAAAACTTCCCGAAGGCGCGAAACTGGCGGCTGAATTTGCCTGTAGCGAATTAACGGTGGCGAAGGCGCTGGATCTGCTGGTCAGAGAAGGTCTGGTGTTACGTAAACGCGGGCTGGGGTCTTTTGTAAAGCGTCAGGTTTCTGCCGCCAGCAATTCTCATCTCATAGGCACCGCGCAGCGGTGTGCCAGCTACGGTAAAACGTTGTCGACACGCGTCCAGCAGTATGCCGCTGTGCCTGCGAAGCAGGACATTGCGCAAAAATTGCAAATCCCGGAAGGCGAACTGGTCCATGAGATTCAGCGGGTGCGTATTATTGACGCGATCCCATCGATTGTTGAGTACACCTGGATGCCGGTGGCGCTTTTCCCTCATCTCAACCTCCGTCATATTCAGCACTCCATTTACGCTTACATTACCCGTGAACTGGGGCAGATTATTCACAGTGCGCATATGACGGTAACCGGGCGGAACGCCAGTGACCAGGAGCGGCAGTGGCTGGACTTAAGCGAGCCGACTATCCTGATTCAGGTGGAACAAACCGCCTTTCTCGACAATGGTCGCCTTTTCGAGTACTCCTGCGCGCGTCATCTCTGGCATACCTTTAATTTCGAAACCGACTTTGTACGTGTCTAGCGTTGCGCTAAACAGCAAAAGGCGGCCCGCAGGCCGCCGTTGAAGGTAAGAGTAATCACTGTGCGGGGGCTTCGCGGGATTTTTTCTCCGCAGGTGCCCACAGTTCTTCCAGTTCTTCCAGCGTCTTGCCTTTGGTCTCCGGCACGAACTTCCACATAAACAGCGCTGCCAGCACGCCCATACAACCGTAAATCCAGTAGGAGAAACCGTTGTGAAAATGTGCGACCAGCCACGAATTTTTGTCCATCATTGGGAAAGTCCAGGAGACAAAATAGTTTGCCAGCCACTGAGCGGCGACGGCGATAGCCAGCGCTTTGCCACGAATCGCGTTCGGGAAGATTTCCGCCAGCAGAACCCAGCATACCGGACCCCACGACATGGCAAACGCGGCGACGTAGAACAGCATCGACAGCAGGGCGACGATTCCCGGCGCCTGGGTGTAAAACGCGGTGCCGAGGCTAAACATCCCGATAGCCATACCGAGCGCGCCGATGATTTGCAGCGGCTTACGGCCAAATTTATCTACCGTCATAATGGCCAGCACGGTAAAGCTCAGGTTGATCACGCCAACGATAATGGTTTGTAACAGCGCCACGTCGGTGCTGGCGCCCAGCGTCTTAAACACTTCCGGCGCGTAATAAAGGACCACGTTGATGCCGACAAACTGTTGGAACACTGAGAGCATAACGCCAATCACAATAACCCCCACGCCAAACATCAGCAGGCGTCCGCCGGTTTTGCGGCCGTGCTCCAGCGACTGGTGAATCTCCTGTACGGCCTGCGTGGCGAGCGAGGATCCCATAATTTTGCGCAGAATGCCTTCGGCCTGTTCCTGTTTGCCGTGCGCCATCAGCCAGCGCGGGCTTTCCGGAACGGTATACAGCAGCAGTAAAAAGAGCAGGGCAGGAATACATTCCGAGGCGAACATATAACGCCAACCGTTGATATTCAGCCAGGTCGCGTCGCCGGATTTGGCAATAAAATAGTTGACGCAGTACACCAGGAGTTGGCCGAAAATAATCGCGAACTGGTTAAACGAAACCAGTTTCCCGCGGATTGGCGCAGGCGCCATTTCAGCGATATACATTGGCGACAGCATGGACGCTAACCCGACGCCAATACCGCCAATGATACGATAAATAACAAATTCAGGAACGTATCCAGCCAGATAAACGGGGACGGTATTATCCGGATTGATGGTGGTAAAGCCTAATTCCGGCCAGGCGGAACCGACACCGGAAATAAAGAACAACAGTGCGGCAATTTTAAGCGAATCGCGACGACCGAAGCGGTTGCTGCAATAGCCGCCGATCGCGCCGCCAATGATGCAGCCGATCAAGGCGCTGGCGACACAGAAGCCGAGCAACGAGTTGGCGGCGGATTCACTGAGATGTTGTGGGGCAACAAAGACGGTATTCAATGACTCAACGGTACCGGATATTACCGCAGTATCGTAGCCAAATAATAACCCTCCTAATGTTGCGACTAAGGTAATCGAAAAAATATATCGGGAATTATATGGGGTGTTCATTCAGACCTGCCTTGCGGATACAGTTCTTTTTATCAGTGTCGAAGATGGTGGGTTTAACAGGCAGGTAAAACAATTATCATTTTTTACATTGCGGTTACGTAATGTCTTTTCTGTGATCTTAATTCTGTTTGTTGCGCCGGGTGATAAAAGGAAAATAGAAAAGCAGTGACCGTGAGCACGAAAGATAATAATCATAACGGCATTATCAAATAACATAAAAAAAGGCGCTCCGGGGAGCGCCGAATTACAGTCACAAGTTGGATAAATACACGTTGAGGGTGCAGTGGCATTGCCCGTTTCCGGGCGGGTACAGCATAAAACTTATCCTTTCACACCGCCTGCCGTCAGGCCGTTAACCAGCCAGCGCTGGGCCAGCAGGAACACCAGGGTGATCGGAATGGCAGAAAGCACAGCCGCCGCGGCAAAATCGCCCCACAGATAGTTTTGTGGGTTGAGATATTGCTGCATCCCCACGGCCAGGGTATAGCTGTTGACATCACGCAGTAACAGAGAAGCAACCGGCACTTCGGTGATGGCGGCGATAAACGACAGGATAAACACCACCGCCAGAATCGGTACCGACAGCGGCAACAACACCAGGCGGAAAGCCTGCCACGGCGTGGCGCCATCCAGCGCTGCCGCTTCTTCCAGCGAGCCGTCGATGGTTTCGAAATAGCCTTTAATGGTCCAGACGTGCAGCGCGATACCGCCAAGATAGGCGAAGATCACCCCGCCGTGCGTGTTCAGGCCGATAAACGGAATGTACTGACCAAGACGGTCAAACAAGGCATACAATGCCACCAGCGACAGTACCGCCGGGAACATCTGGAAAATCAACATCCCTTTAAGCAGCGTGGCTTTACCCGGGAAGCGCATGCGGGCAAAGGCGTAAGCGCAAGTGGTCGAGAGCGCCACGATACCGATGGCGGTGATCCCGGCAATCTTCACCGAGTTCCACAGCCACAACAGTACCGGGAAGGGTGGCGGCGTGACCCGGCCATCAGCATGCTCGACGCTGAAGCCCAGCGCCAGCCGCCAGTGCTCCCAGGAGATTTTTTCCGGGATCAGACTGCCGGTGGCAAAGTTCCCTTCACGTAGTGAGATCGCGATAACCATCAGCAGAGGGAACATGATCGCCGCGATAAAAATCAGCAGCCCTAAGTGCGTCACGAGGAGGCGCAGCTTTTGAGATTTGGGTTGAACCATAGCCATGATCGATGCCCTCCTTAGTCAAATTTCATTCGTGTGGCTTTCAGGTTAACGATAGCCAGCGCGCCCACCAGCAGGAAGATCAGCGTGGCGATTGCCGCCGCCAGACCAAAGTCCTGCCCGCCGCCGCCTTCAAAGGCGATGCGGTAGGTGTAGCTGACGAGCAGGTCGGTATACCCGGCTGGCGTGGTGGTGCCGAGACGATCCGGGCCACCGTTGGTCAGCAGTTGAATCAGCACGAAGTTGTTAAAGTTAAAGGCGAAGCTGGCGATCATTAGCGGCGTCAACGGTTTAATCAGCAGCGGCAGCGTAATTTTGAAGAAGTTCTGGAACGGGCCTGCGCCGTCCATCGCCGACGCTTCGTACAGGTCGTCCGGGATGGCCTTCAGCAGCCCCATGCACAGGATCATCATGTACGGATAACCCAGCCAGGTATTCACGATGATAATCATCGAGCGGGCGGTTAGCGGGTCGCTGAACCAGGCCGGTTTGATACCGAACAGCGCGCTCAGCATCATGTTGATTTCACCAAAACTCTGGTTAAACAGCCCTTTGAAAATCAGAATCGAGATAAACGACGGGACGGCATACGGCAGAATCAGCAGTACACGATAAATCGCTTTGCCTTTCAGCGACTCCCACTGCACGAGGCAGGCCAGCACCATACCGACTGCGACGGTAAGGATGACGGTCAGCACCGAGAACACGACGGTCCAGACGAAGATGGCGAAGAACGGCTTCTGAATGCCTTCGTCGGTGAAGACGCGGGTGAAGTTATCCCAGCCGATAGTGACCGTGTAGCCCGGACTCAGTTTTTCATCGCCCCAGTTGCCATCGGCGTTGATGGACTGATAAAAACCGATGTTGTTGTTCGGACGGTACTGTACGCCGTTCTGGTTATTGGTGAGCGTGCCGTCGTCGGCCAGCGTATACAGCGGTCTGGTGCCGGAGAACTGGCGCAGCGAGCTCATGATGACTTTGCTTTCATCCGGCAGCACGGCGGTGATCTGGTTCAGCGCCTGGCGATTCTGGGTAATGACGCGCAGGTTGGCGCGCTCGCCGGAAGGCAGGGCGTCCGCTGCTTTTAACTCGAGTTTCTGCTCGCCGCCAAATGTGAAGGCGTCAGAAACGTAATATTTACCGGTTTCCCCGTCGGTCAGCGCCAACTGCCAGTCGTCGCCCGCCGGGTATAATCCAAAGTTATAGGCTTTACCCGCCTGATAAGAGCGGTCCAGCAGAACCTGTTGCGCGCGCTCTTGCGCCAGTTGGTTGGTGCTGCTGTAGTTAGTAAACGCAATGGCGATCGTGCAGATCAGCGGAAACAGGACGAACAGCCCCATCCCGGCGAGACCCGGATAAACATAGCGCCAGGCGTATGCTTTACGGTTAGCGAAAATGTACAGGCCAACAGAGCTTAAAATCAGCGTCATGATGGCGAACAGATACTCCCCTTGTGCGTACATTAAAACTACAAGGTAACCCACCAGCAGGCCAAGCAGACCGATCGCCGACCACTTCAGCGCGTCGCTTTGCCACCAATGTTTCTTTTTAATGACATCCATGGGGATCTTCCTCAACAACATTGAAATCCTGCAGGTCAGTGTGTCTGATGGCGCTGCGCTTATCCGGCCTGCAGCGTTATGCAGACCGGATAAAGCGCGGATGCCGCCATCCGACACCTTACCTGTACATTACTTGGTGATACGGCCCTGCGCGTCCTTCAGCGCGGCGTCAACAGTCTGGCGACCGCTGGCGGCGTTGATTACCGCTGTGCGTACCGCATACCAGAAGGCGGACATTTGCGGAATGTTCGGCATGATTTCGCCTTTCTGGGCGTTATCCATGGTGGCGGCAATACGTGGGTCTTTGGCTAACTGATCCTGATAGGATTTCAGCGCCACGGCGCCCAACGGTTTGTCCTTGTTCACATCCGCCAGGCCTTCGTCGGTCAGCAGGTAGTTTTCAAGGAACTCTTTCGCCAGCTCTTTGTTCGGGCTGGCGGCGTTAATACCGGCGCTCAGCACGCCCACGAACGGTTTTGACGGCTTGCCTTTAAAGGTCGGCAGCAGGGTAACGCCGTAGTTCACTTTGCTCTTGTCGATGTTTGACCATGCCCACGGACCGTTAATGGTCATTGCCGTTTCGCCTTTGTTAAAGGCCGCTTCGGCGATGGAGTAATCGGTATCCGCGTTCATGTGTTTGTTCTTGATGAGGTCAACCAGGAAGGTCAGACCGGCTTTCGCGCCCGCGCTGTCCACGCCGACATCTTTCACGTCGTACTTGCCGTTTTCAAACTTGAACGCGTAACCGCCATCAGCGGCGATCAGCGGCCAGGTGAAGTACGGCTCCTGCAGGTTGAACATCAGCGCGCTCTTACCTTTCGCTTTCAGTTCTTTATCCAGCGCCGGAATTTCTTCCCAGGTCTTCGGTGGGTTTGGTACCAGGTCTTTGTTATAAATCAGCGACAGCGCTTCGACCGCGATAGGGTAGGCGATCAGCTTGCCGTTATAACGCACCGCATCCCAGGTAAACGGATACAGTTTGTCCTGGAACGCTTTGTCCGGGGTGATCTCAGCCAGCAGGCCAGACTGCGCGTAGCCGCCAAAGCGGTCATGCGCCCAGAAGATAATGTCCGGGCCGTCACCGGTGGCCGCGACCTGCGGGAATTTTTCTTCCAGCTTGTCCGGATGCTCAACGGTCACTTTAATGCCGGTGTCTTTCTCGAATTTTTTGCCCACTTCGGCCAGGCCGTTATAGCCCTTGTCGCCGTTAATCCAGATAACCAGCTTGCCTTCTTCAATTTTGGCGAGCGCAGGTGCGGAAATCATCATTGCTGCGAGGGCGGACAATGCGAAAACGCGTGCGCCAGTCTTAATCTTCATATCTGCCATCCTTTTGGTGATGTGCTCGTGGTACGACTTCAGTGGTTCAACGTGCCCCAGTCTCCTTAATTGACATCCTCTTTCCATCATCCTTCCCCCTACGCCCCACCCCCGCTTTATGTGATCTGTGTTACATAAATGTGTGTAATGTGTACTGGCGCACATAAAAACAGTCCCATTTTTGCAAGCGACATCACGAAATTCCCTGCTGCTGCCTGGTGTCGGTCTCAGTGCTCCTTCTCTCATCCTCCCGACTCCTCCCCCATAAAAAAGCCGGGGGGTGGAGGATTTACGCAATCAATGAATCACGCATAGTCAGGCCATCATGAATGTTGCTGTCGATGACAGGTTGTAACGAAGGGAGAAGGGCATGGCGAGCGTACAGCTGCGAAATGTAACGAAAGCCTGGGGTGACGTGGTGGTATCGAAAGATATCAACCTCGACATTCACGAAGGGGAATTCGTGGTGTTTGTCGGACCGTCAGGCTGCGGAAAATCCACACTGCTGCGTATGATTGCCGGGTTGGAAACCATCACCAGCGGGGATCTTTTCATCGGTGACACCCGAATGAACGATATCCCGCCCGCAGAACGCGGCGTAGGCATGGTCTTTCAGTCTTATGCGCTCTATCCCCATTTAACCGTTGCGGAAAATATGTCGTTTGGCCTCAAGCTGGCGGGCGCCAAAAAAGAGGTGATGAACCAGCGCGTCAATCAGGTGGCGGAAGTACTCCAACTGGCGCACCTGCTGGAGCGTAAGCCGAAGGCGCTTTCCGGCGGTCAGCGCCAGCGCGTGGCGATTGGCCGTACGCTGGTGGCGGAACCGCGCGTGTTCCTGCTCGATGAACCGTTGTCCAACCTTGACGCCGCGCTGCGTGTCCAGATGCGTATTGAAATCTCCCGCCTGCATAAACGCCTGGGCCGCACGATGATTTACGTCACCCACGATCAGGTCGAAGCGATGACGCTGGCGGACAAAATTGTGGTGCTCGACGCCGGACGCGTGGCGCAGGTCGGCAAGCCGCTGGAGCTGTACCACTATCCGGCTGACCGCTTTGTCGCGGGCTTTATCGGCTCGCCGAAGATGAACTTCCTGCCGGTGAAAGTCACCGCCACCGCCATCGACCAGGTTCAGGTTGAGCTGCCTAACCGCCAGCACGTCTGGCTGCCTGTCGACAGCGCGAATGTCCAGGTGGGGGCAAACATGTCCTTAGGGATTCGTCCTGAACACCTGTTGCCGAGCGACATCGCCGACGTCACCCTGGAAGGTGAAGTGCAGGTTGTCGAACAACTCGGTCACGAAACGCAAATTCATATCCAGATCCCCGCCATCCGTCAGAACCTGGTTTACCGCCAGAACGACGTGGTGTTGGTAGAAGAGGGCGCCACATTCGCTATCGGCCTGCCGCCAGAGCGTTGCCATCTGTTCCGTGAGGATGGCACCGCATGTCGTCGGTTGCACAAGGAACCGGGCGTTTAAGGCTCCCCATTAAAAAAACAAAACGTAAAACCCGACGTGGCGGCATCAAGCCAACAAAGCGGCAGCCCGACCGGTGACGCGTTTAAAGAAAAGCAATGATCTCAGGAGATAGAATGATGATTACTCTGCGCAAACTCCCCCTGGCGGTTGCCGTAGCAGCAGGCATGATGTCTGTTCAGGCAATGGCCGTGGATTTCCATGGTTATGCTCGTTCCGGTATTGGCTGGACGGGCAGTGGCGGCGAACAACAGTGCTTCCAGGCAACCGGCGCTCAAAGTAAGTACCGTCTTGGTAACGAATGTGAAACCTACGCGGAACTGAAACTGGGTCAGGAAGTGTGGAAAGAGGGCGATAAGAGTTTTTACTTCGATACCAACGTCGCTTACTCCGTCGCGCAGCAGAACGACTGGGAAGCCACCGATCCGGCGTTCCGTGAAGCCAACGTACAGGGTAAAAACCTGATCGACTGGCTGCCGGGCTCCACTATCTGGGCCGGTAAGCGCTTCTATCAGCGTCATGACGTCCACATGATCGACTTCTACTACTGGGATATTTCCGGTCCTGGCGCCGGTATTGAAAACATCGATCTGGGCTTCGGTAAACTGTCTCTGGCCGCGACCCGTTCTCAGGAAGCGGGCGGTTCTTATATTTTCTCCAGCAACGATATCTATCGTGACTATAAAGACACAGCGAACGACGTGTTCGACGTGCGTTTAGCAGGACTGGAAACCAACCCGGACGGCGTACTGGAGCTGGGCGTTGACTATGGTCGCGCTAACAAAACCGACGGCTACAGTTACGCCGACGGCGCAACCAAAGACGGCTGGATGTTCACCGCTGAACACACCCAGAGCATGCTGAAGGGCTACAACAAGTTTGTAGTTCAGTACGCTACCGACGCAATGACGACGCAGGGTAAAGGGGTTCCGCAAGGCTCCTACACCGGCAATAACTACGACGGCGATAATGAGATTGGTTACATTAACAACCAAATCAATAACAACGGTTCGCTGGTACGTATCCTTGACCACGGCGCCATCTCGCTGGGGGATCGCTGGGATCTGATGTACGTCGGTATGTATCAGGATATCGACCGTGACGACAAAAACGGTACGCGCTGGTGGACCGTGGGTGTGCGCCCAATGTTCAAATGGACGCCGATCATGAGCACCCTGATGGAAGTGGGTTACGACAACGTGAAATCTCAGCGTACCGACGACACCAACAACCAGTACAAAATCACCCTGGCGCAACAATGGCAGGCGGGCGACAGCATCTGGTCTCGTCCGGCTATCCGTGTCTTCGCAACTTACGCGAAGTGGGATGAAAAATGGGGTTATGACAACGGCATCGCCTATAGCGATACCAGCGCCCGTACCTTCAGCCGTGGCGACAACGATGAGTGGTCCTTTGGCGCCCAGATGGAAATCTGGTGGTAATCCGGCATTAACCTGACGTAACGAGGGGCGTAAGCCCCTCTGTTTTCTCGCGGTTTAGCGCGCTATTGCCTGGCCACCGCTGAACCCATGCTTTCTGAGGTGATAACAATGAAAATGAAGAAAAGTCTCGTCGCCCTTTGTTTATCCGCAGGGTTACTCGCCAGCGCGCCGGGCATCAGCCTGGCTGAGGTCAACTATGTGCCGCAAAACACCAGCGCCGCGCCGACTATTCCGACCGCTGCGCTCCAGCAATTAACCTGGACGCCGGCCGATCAATCTAAAACGCAATCTGTCCAGCTTTTAACCGGCGGCCAGCGCCTCGACGTGGCGGGCATTACCGGCCCCGTCGCGGCCTGGAGCGTCCCGGCGAATATCGGCGAACTGAACATTACGCTTTCCAGCGAAGTGAATAAACAAACCAGCGTCTTTGCGCCGAACGTGCTGATTCTTGATCAGAACATGACGCCATCCGCGTTTTTCCCCAGCAGTTATTTCACTTACCAGGCGCCGGGCGTAATGAGCGCGGATCGTCTGGAAGGGGTGATGCGTCTGACGCCAGCGCTGGGCCAGCAGAAGCTCTACGTGCTGGTCTTTACCACCGAGAAAGATCTCCAGCAGACCACTACGCTGCTTGATCCGGCCAAAGCCTATGCCAAAGGTGTCGGTAACGCCGTACCGGATATTCCGGACCCCGTGGCCCGTCACACCACCGACGGCCTGCTGACACTGAAAGTGAAAACCAGCAGCAGCTCCAGCGTGCTGGTAGGGCCGCTGTTTGGATCGTCCGGCCCGGGTCCGGTGACGGTCGGTAATACCGCCGCGCCTGCGCCTGCCTATGCCGCACCCGCTGCCGCGCCGACACCTGCGCCGGTTAAGAAAAGCGAGCCGATGCTGAACGACACTGAAAGCTACTTTAACAAGGCGATTAAAGACGCCGTCGCCAAAGGTGACGTGGATAAAGCGCTGAAACTGCTTGATGAAGCTGAACGCCTGGGGTCGACATCTGCTCGTTCCACCTTTATCAGCAGTGTAAAAGGCAAGGGGTAAGGTTCTCCCCACATTGCTGATTTGCAACAACTGGTGCGTCTTGTGGCGCACCTTTTTTTCGCCCTCGTTTTAGCATTCGATGCGAATTGTTACGTTTCTGTTGCGTAACAGATCACTTAACTGTGTTTCTTCCTTCTGTAATCGCTTTTCTGCGATACAATGACTTTCAGTTATGAAACGGAGAGTCAGCATGTCACACCCCGCGTTAACGCAACTGCGTGCGCTGCGCTATTTTGAAGCGATCCCTGCGCTGGATGCAGAACAGCTCGACTGGCTGTTACTGGAAGATTCCATGACAAAACGTTTTGAGCAGCAGGGAAAACGGGTCACGGTGACGCTGATAAGAGAAGGCTTTGTCGGGCAACAAGAGGTAGCGGACGAACTGGCGTTGCTGCCGCAAGAGTCCCGCTACTGGCTGCGTGAAATCCTGTTATGCGCCGATGACGAACCCTGGCTTGCCGGACGCACAGTGGTGCCTGAATCCACCCTCAGCGGCCCGGAAATAGCCCTACAAAAATTGGGCAAAATCCCGTTAGGGCGCTATCTTTTTACATCATCGACATTAACCCGAGATTTTATTGAGATTGGTTGTGATGCCGGGCTTTGGGGGCGGCGTTCGCGCCTGCGGCTGAGCGGTAAGCCGCTGTTGCTGACCGAGCTGTTTTTACCGGCATCACCGTTGTACTAAGAGGAAAATAAAATGGAGTGGAGTCTGACGCAGAACAAGCTTCTGGCGTTTCATCGCTTAATGCGGACGGATAAGCCCATTGGCGCCTTACTGCTGCTCTGGCCGACGCTATGGGCGTTATGGGTCGCGACCCCTGGCGTGCCTCCATTGTGGATTCTGGCGGTCTTCGTTGCGGGCGTCTGGCTGATGCGCGCCGCCGGGTGCGTGGTAAACGACTATGCCGATCGCAAATTTGACGGCCACGTGAAGCGCACGGCGAACCGTCCGTTACCCAGCGGCGCAGTGACTGAAAAAGAGGCCCGGACGCTGTTTGTCGTGCTGGTGATGCTCGCCTTCCTGCTGGTGTTGACGCTCAACACCATGACTATTTTACTTTCCGTTGCCGCGCTGGCGCTGGCCTGGGTGTACCCGTTTATGAAGCGCTACACCCATTTGCCGCAGGTGGTGTTGGGCGCGGCGTTTGGCTGGTCGATTCCGATGGCCTTTGCCGCAGTGAGCGAATCGGTGCCGCTGAGTTGCTGGTTAATGTTCCTGGCTAACATACTTTGGGCGGTGGCCTACGACACACAGTATGCGATGGTTGACCGTGACGATGACCTGAAAATCGGTATTAAGTCGACCGCTATTCTGTTTGGTAAAAACGACAAGCTGATCATCGGTATTTTGCAGGTCGCGGTGCTGGTATTGATGGCGCTGATTGGCTGGCTGAACGGACTGGGGATAGGATTTTACGGGGCGATTGTGGTCGCTGGCGCGCTGTTCGCGTATCAGCAGAAGCTGATTGCTAACCGCGAACGTGAAGCCTGCTTCAAAGCGTTTATGAACAATAACTATGTCGGGCTGGCGCTGTTTATCGGGCTGGCGATGAGCTACTGGCATTTATAAACAATAAACCGGTCATTCGACCGGTTTTTTTATACGTTACTCGCTTTGCGTCGCGCTCTCGATAGTGAGGCGCACATCCGAGGTAATCAACTCCGCCAGCATCTGGTACACCTTCATGGTTTCGCCAGGTTCTGCATCGCCAGTATCGCTGATATAGCCTTCGTCACGTAAAGTAAGCACTAACGAACTGAACACTGCCTTGTCGAAAAACTCCGGCGCGTTGATGCCGTGCAGAACCGACAAACGCTGCGCCACGGTCCGGCTCTCTTTTTCCAGCGTACCGCGGTTGATTGACGGGTTCGCGCTCAGAAGCCAGAAGGTAATGGCGTAACGTTGCAACGTTTCGCGTGCGCCTGCCGCCAGCAGTTGCAGCGTGCGGGAACGCGCAGGATGAATATGCAGCTCGTCGTTTTGTACGGTAATCAGCCCCTGACGCTGCATTTCTGTCGCCAGCGCATCAATGACTCCAGCCAGTTCATCGCGCTCCCAGCGCAGGAACAGCTCGGCTTTCAGCATTGGGTAAAGGACATCCACGTGCTGCAGCAACGCGTCGCGGGAGATACGGCGGTGCTGGGTAATGATCGCCGCCATCAGCGACGGCAGAACCAGCATATGGGCAATGTTGTTGCGATAATAGGTCATCAGTACCGCCTGCTCGCGCGGCAGAATGATGATATCGCCAATGGTATCCTTTTCGACTTCAAACTTATTCATCTGCAACGCGTGATCGATCAGTTCACTGGCGCTGGCCGACGGGACCGTTGAGTCAGAGGAGTACGGCACATTGCGCATCAGATCCAGATAACAGTTGAGCTGCTCGGTTAACTGCTCGCGGGTGAGCGAACGCTGACGTGACGCCAACAGCGCGGTGCAGCAGAGGTTCATGGCGTTCGCCGCCCCTGCGTTGTTAATGCGCACCATCAGTTCAGAAGCAATACCGTTAACCGTCGGCGTCAGCCAGGCCGGACGCACCGCTTCAATAGGGTCGATAGACTCGCGCCAGTCGGGAACGTGGTGGTTGAGGTACGTCATCAGCGGCATCGGTTCGCCGAAGTTAACGTAGCCCTGACCGAGATTACGCAGTTTGCTCAGGCCACGCAGCATCTGCGGCAGGCTCTCTTTCTCTTTCGTCGCCCCGCGCAGCTCTTTGGCGTAAGTGCCCACTTCCATGACGTGCTCGTAGCCGATGTAAATCGGGACTAACGTAATCGGACGGGTACCGCCGCGCAGCATCGCCTGGATGGTCATCGACAGGGTGCCGGTTTTCGGATCCAGTAAACGGCCAGTACGGGAACGCCCGCCTTCGACAAAGTATTCAACGGAATAGCCGCGGCTGAACAGTTCGCCGAGATACTCGCGGAACACCGTCGAATAGAGCTTATTGCCTTTAAAAGTGCGGCGGATAAAGAACGCGCCCAGGCGACGGAAAATCGGTCCCGCAGGCCAGAAGTTCAGGTTGATACCGGCAGCGATATGCGGCGGCACCAACCCCTGATGGTAAAGAACATACGAGAGCAGCAGATAGTCCATATGGCTGCGGTGGCACGGCACATAGACGATTTCGTGCCCGTCGTGGGCCAACTGGCGCACGCGCTCGGCGTTATGGACGTTGATCCCCTGATACAGCCGGTTCCAGGTAAAGCCCAGAATGCGGTCGGTCAGGCGAATCATCTCGTAAGAAAAGTTCGCAGCGATCTCTTCCATCAGCGCAATGGCGTTTTGCTGCGCTTTTTCGTGGGAGATCTTCTTGCTCCGCGCCTCGTCTTCTACCGCGCGGGCAATGGCTTTCGAGGCCAACAGTTTGTTAAACAGATCCTGTCGCGCCGGCAGACGCGGACCGACCGCCGCCAGACGCTGACGGGCGAAGTGCATACGCGCCACGCGCGCCAGTTTCTGCGCGATGGTTTTGTCGGTGCCGTGTTCGTCGGCCATGCGGCGCAGCGACACGGACGGCGAGAAACGCACAAAGCTGTCGCGCCCCAGCCAGGAGACGGCAAAGAATTTCTGAATGCCGTTAAGCATACGTAGCGGCGGATTCACTTCGCCTTTTTCACGTCCAGGCGAGCGGCCAAACATCACCGAGACCGGCACCATTTGCACATCCAGGTCTGGATTACTGCGATGCAGGTCGAGATAGTTATGGAACAGCTTAATAGATTCTTCTTTCGGCGTGTAATACGTAAAGACACGCGGTCCGCCATGAATAAAGACATAGCGCGGCAGCAGCGTGCCGTCGATCTCCAGCGGCTCTAACGGGTCGGGAAGATCGTGCGCCAGACACTGCGCGCGCAGTGTGAGTAAGTCCGCTTTGGAGTTATACGGCAAAACGTACATAATTGGGCGAGAGGTATCGAGTCCCAGTTCCGGGGCAGGATCCGCCGGAATAGACTTGCTTTTTACCAGTACGCTTAATGGTAAATTCAGTAATTTATAGTAAATTCGTGGCCAGCCGGACATAAACGATGTAAAGCCTCTGGTTAATAATGCAAATGCGCTGCAAGGATATCAGAAAGTCATGTGAATTTCTGTTGTATACGGTCATACTTCGCGCCGCGTTGCCCGCACTCAGATTATACGCGCTAACAAAGCATTGTCATTGACGCCAATAATGCAAAAAGGTTCTTTTAATGGCTAACAATACCACTGGATTCACCCGAATTATTAAAGCAGCCGGTTACTCCTGGAAGGGGTTTCGCGCAGCATGGGTCAACGAGGCGGCGTTCCGTCAGGAAAGCATTGCGGTGCTGGCAGGCGTGGCCATCGCCTGTTGGCTGGATGTCGATGCTATTACCCGCGTTCTGCTGATTGGCTCGGTGCTGCTGGTCATGATTGTTGAAATTTTAAACAGTGCAATTGAAGCCGTTGTCGACCGTATTGGATCCGAATATCACGAGCTGTCAGGACGGGCGAAGGACATGGGATCGGCGGCAGTGCTGCTTTCCATTATTGTCGCGCTGATCACCTGGGGCATTCTGCTGTGGGCCCATTTTCGCTAACAACATACGCGCTCCGTTCCATAACCGCATAAAACTGCGGATCATTGTGCAGTTTGTGGTTCCAAAATCACCTTTAGCTGTATATACTCACAGCATAACTGTATATACACCCAGGGGGCGGAATGAAAGCGTTAACGGCCAGGCAGCAAGAGGTGTTTGATCTTATTCGGGATCACATCAGCCAGACAGGTATGCCGCCGACGCGTGCGGAAATCGCGCAGCGTTTGGGGTTCCGTTCCCCAAACGCCGCTGAAGAACACCTGAAAGCGCTGGCGCGCAAAGGGGTGATTGAAATCGTTTCCGGCGCGTCCCGCGGCATTCGACTGTTGCAGGAAGAAGAAGATGGCTTACCGCTGGTCGGTCGCGTTGCGGCAGGCGAGCCGCTGCTGGCGCAGCAGCACATTGAAGGCCATTACCAGGTCGATCCGTCACTGTTTAAACCGAACGCCGACTTCCTGCTGCGCGTCAGCGGTATGTCGATGAAAGACATCGGCATTATGGACGGCGATCTGCTGGCGGTACACAAAACGCAGGATGTACGTAACGGTCAGGTGGTCGTGGCGCGCATTGATGACGAAGTAACGGTAAAACGCCTGAAAAAACAGGGCAACAAAGTCGAGCTTCTGCCAGAAAACAGCGAATTTACACCGATCGTCGTGGATCTGCGTGAACAAAGCTTCACGATTGAAGGGCTGGCCGTCGGCGTCATCCGCAACGGTGAATGGCTGTAATTTCATTTAGCCGGATATAAGAGCGTACGCGCCGTTATCCGGCGCCAGGCCTGGCAGCGCTGTGCTTATCAGGCCTGTATAATTTTAAATCTACGATAACTGCTCCTCAGGCTTCTTCTCATGCCGTTCTTTGCATCTGCTGATAAAGCGCTCTGGCGTCTTGCCTTACCCATGATTTTCTCCAACATCACTGTGCCGCTGCTTGGGCTGGTGGATACCGCGGTGATAGGCCACCTTGACAGTCCTGTTTACCTCGGCGGGGTGGCGGTTGGGGCGACGGCTACCAGTTTTCTGTTCATGCTGCTGCTCTTTTTACGAATGAGCACTACCGGGCTTACGGCGCAGGCGTTTGGAGCGAAGAACCCACAGGCGCTGGCGCGCGCGTTAGTACAGCCATTGCTGCTGGCGCTGGGCGCTGGCCTGCTCATTGCGCTCTGCCGAACGCCGCTGATCGATCTGGCGCTGCATATCGTCGGCGGTAGCGAAGCGGTGCTGGCGCAGGCAAGACGCTTCCTGGAAATCCGCTGGCTTAGCGCGCCCGCCTCGCTGGCCAATCTGGTCCTGCTGGGCTGGCTGCTCGGTGTGCAGTATGCGCGGGCGCCGGTGATTCTGCTGATTGTCGGTAACATCCTCAACATTATCCTCGACCTGTGGCTGGTGATGGGCCTGCATATGAACGTGCAGGGCGCTGCGCTGGCTACGGTGATAGCTGAATACGCCACGCTATTGCTGGGAATGCTGATGGTGCGCAAGGTGCTGCATCTGCGCGGCGTCTCGATGGCGATGTTAAAGCAGGCCTGGCGCGGGAATATTCGTCGCCTGCTGGCGCTTAATCGCGACATTATGCTGCGTTCGCTGCTGCTCCAGCTCTGCTTTGGCGCCATTACCGTTCTTGGCGCAAGGCTCGGCGGCGACATCATTGCCGTGAACGCAGTGCTCATGACGCTGCTTACCTTTACCGCCTATGCGTTGGACGGCTTTGCCTACGCTGTTGAGGCACATTCCGGCCAGGCCTATGGCGCGCGGGACGGTAGTCAATTGCTGGAGGTCTGGCGGGCGGCGTGTCGTCAGTCAGGCATCGTAGCACTGCTGTTTTCTTTGACCTACCTGTTGGTGGGGGAGCAGATAATCGCGCTGCTGACCTCACTGCCGCAGTTGCAGCAGTTAGCCGATCGTTATCTGTTCTGGCAGGTGATCCTGCCGTTGGTCGGCGTCTGGTGCTACTTGCTGGATGGCATGTTTATTGGCGCGACCCGCGCTGCGGAAATGCGTAACAGTATGGCGGTGGCGGCGTCGGGTTTTGCGTTAACGCTGCTGGCGCTACCGGCATTGGGGAATCACGGTTTGTGGTTGGCGCTGGCGGTTTTCCTGGCGCTGCGCGGACTTTCGTTAGCATGGATTTGGCGGCGGCACTGGCGTAACGGTACCTGGTTTTCGGTAACGTGACGGTTAAATATTCTGAATACTCAACCGAACCCAGAATCCCTGACTACACTTAATATCACGTCCAGCAAGAAACGTAGCAACGTTGGATGACGTAGACTCGCTATTCACAGCCTAACGAAGAGGACTTTATGATGAATAAAGACGAAGCCGGTGGTAACTGGAAACAATTCAAAGGTAAGGTGAAAGAGCAATGGGGCAAATTAACCGACGATGACATGACGGTTATCGAAGGTAAGCGCGATCAGCTGGTAGGTAAAATCCAGGAACGTTATGGCTACCAGAAAGATCAGGCGGAAAAAGAGGTGGGTGACTGGGAAACCCGCAACGACTACCGCTGGTAAACCCTCCTGCCCAAAAGTACAAGGACGTACTGCCCTTTATTTGCTTACAGTGAGCGGCGCGCCTTGCCGCTCGCGCCATTAACGGGGTTTTTTCTTGACCTGAATAGAATGGTCATGTTGGCAATCGCCAGGATGACGACAGGCTTCAACCTCCACGCACGCTGAACATAACCCATGCGCTTCAATCACGTTATGACGCAGGGCAAAACCCATTTTTGCCGCCAGCGTATGCATAATATCTTCCACCCCTTCCGCGCATTCTTCCTTCACCGCGCCGCAGCGATCGCAGATAAACATGGCTGAGGTATGCGTCGGCTGATCGAAAAGATAACAAAGTACGTAGCTGTTTGTGGATTCCACCTTATGCACGAACCCTTGCTCTAGCAGAAAATCCAGCGCCCGGTAAACCGTCGGCGGTTTGGCCTGTGGCTCTGACTCCCGCAGCAGATCGAGCAGATCGTAAGCGCTAATCGCCCCGTCCTGCAGGCTCATCAGGCGTAACACTTCGAGGCGCTGCGGGGTCAGTCGCACATTGCGTTGCGCGCACAATTTTTCAGCTTGCGCCAGCAGCTCTTGCGTTGTGGTCTTTTCCATTGGGCACCTCGGTTAGCGTGGGGTGATAAACCCTCACTTTATCATGTTCTGCAGGAAACGCCGAGATCCTGCCAGTGACGATATATCGTCTGCGAATCTTTCCGCGCTTAATAAAGTCTTCTATACATATTGAGGCGTATCACAAAAAGAGAACGCTTCAGCCCCATTCTGCATGAAGCGAATAGCACCATTTTTATTCATTTTCTCACAGCAATAGTTCTCCTCTGCTGCGTTGATACTGGCAGAGGCGTTATTTCACCTGCTAATAAAAATGGGTTTACTGTGAATAAAAATTTTAACTTTTCGGTGGTGGCGATCGCGGTTTCGTTTTGGGTATCACACCAGGCGAACGCGGCAAATACCTGGGCGGAAGCGCGTAACGATGCAATGGGCGGGACGGGCGTGGCTTCGGCACATTATGGCAGTGGGGTTCTCATCAACCCGGCTTTGCTGGCGAAGGCTAAACCTGAGGACAGCATTACCGTCATCCTTCCTGCGGTTGGGGCGCAAATTACCGACGAGGATAACTTGCAGGATGAGATTGATGAAATCAGCGACAAAATCGACTACTACGATGACGTCGTCGATAACCTGACGCCAGCCGAGGTTCTGCTGAACCCTCGCGGCGTGTTAAACCAGTTTCAGGGGGCGGCGCGCGATCTTGCCGATGAGCTGGAGTACCTGAAAGGGAAGACGGCGCATGCTAACGCCGGGGCCGGACTGGCGGTCAGTATTCCCAACGAGGTGTTATCCGTTGCGTTTGTGGCGAAAGGCTATGCGCATGGCCGTGTAAGCGCGTCAATCGATCAAGGCGATATTGATTATCTGCGCAGAATCGAGGGTAGCGATGCCTATGCGTTAGTTGAAGCGGGCAGGGCGGCGCTGCAGGGCTCTGATGAAATCACCAAACACCTTAACTCCACGGCATCCGGCCGGGCGGCAATCGTCTCCGATTACGGTATCGCGGTGGCGCGTCAGTTTGCCTTAGGCGACGTGCCGCTTTCTATTGGCGTCACGCCGAAACTGCAAAAAACCTGGCTCTATAATTACACGACCTCGATCTATAACTACGACAGCAGCGACTGGAACAGCAGCCGATACCGCAACGATGACACCGGCTTTAACGTCGATGCCGGGATTGCGGCGGACTTTGGCGAAAACTGGACGCTGGGCGTCAGCGGGCAAAACCTTATCTCGCGCGATATCGACACCAAATCAATTTACATTACCAACGGCCTGACCGGCGAAACGCGTAATTATCAGGATACCTATCAGATTCGCCCGCTGGTCACCGCGGGTGTCGCCTGGCATAACGACGTAGTGACGCTGACAGCGGATGGCGATCTAACCGAAACGAAAGGTTTTAAGAGCGAAGATGATTCCCAGTATGTAGGCGTCGGCGCAGAGGTTCGTCCGCTGAACTGGCTGGCCGTTCGGGCAGGCTACCGTGCTGATGTGAAGGCGAACGACAGCAATGTCTTTACCGGCGGCGTTGGGTTTTCTCCGTTCAACCGCGTTCATGTGGATCTGATGGGTCTGTATGGTGAAGACGAAACCTGGGGGGCAGGCGCGCAGCTCAGCATGACGTTCTGAGGCAGCACCGGAGACGTTACGTCTCCGGTTTACCTTTGTGCTATAGTAGCGCCCCTTGTTCACCAGACGCTCAAAAAATCGCCATGTCATCAGAATTACACGCTGCCTTTCCCGCTCACCGTTTCTCCATCGCACCGATGCTCGACTGGACGGACAGACATTGCCGCTATTTCTTGCGCCTGCTGTCTCGCCAGACGTTGCTCTATACCGAGATGGTCACAACAGGCGCCATTATTCATGGCAAAGGCGATTACCTGGCGTACAGCGATGAGGAGCATCCGGTGGCACTGCAACTGGGGGGAAGCGATCCGGCTCAGCTTGCGCAGTGTGCAAAACTTGCGGAGGCTCGCGGCTATGACGAGATCAACCTTAACGTCGGCTGTCCATCGGATCGCGTGCAGAACGGTATGTTTGGCGCATGCCTGATGGGGAACGCGCAGCTGGTAGCCGATTGCGTGAAGGCGATGCGTGACGTGGTGTCGATTCCGGTGACCGTTAAAACGCGCATCGGTATTGACGACCAGGACAGCTATGAATTTCTCTGTGACTTCATGAATACCGTCTCAGGCAACGGTGAATGCGACATGTTCATCATTCATGCCCGAAAAGCCTGGCTTTCCGGATTAAGCCCGAAAGAGAATCGCGAAATTCCGCCGCTGGATTACCCACGGGTTTATCAGCTCAAACGGGATTTTCCGCATCTCACCCTGTCGATTAACGGCGGTATTACGTCACTGGAACAGGCGAAAGCGCACCTTGCCCATATGGATGGCGTTATGGTCGGGCGCGAAGCGTACCAGAATCCGGGAATTCTGGCCTCGGTTGACCGGGAGATTTTCGGCGTTGACACCGCGGATGCCGATCCGGTGGCCGTGGTACGGGCGATGTATCCGTATATTGAGCGGGAACTGCGCCAGGGGACCTATTTAGGCCATATCACCCGCCATATGCTTGGCCTGTTCCAGGGCATTCCGGGCGCGCGTCAATGGCGTCGTTACCTGAGCGAAAATGCCCATAAAGCCGGTGCGGATATCAACGTGCTTGAGCATGCGTTAAAACTGGTCGCTGATAAGCGTTAAAATTTCACCATTAGTTAGTCAATTTCACCACGCCCTGCGCACTGCCGCGGGGCGTTTTGTTTATATATCAACGGATTAATGTTGGCACGCATTTTGTAAAGCATTGAGCAGAATTTCATTATGGGAGAGCGTCATGCTGGAACTACTTTTTGTGCTTGGCTTTTTTATCATGCTGATGGTCACTGGCGTTTCGCTGTTGGGCATCCTGGCTGCGCTGGTGGTGGCAACCGCGGTGATGTTCCTGGGCGGAATGTTTGCTTTGATGATCAAACTGTTGCCATGGCTGCTGTTGGCGGTTGCTGTGGTATGGGTTATCAAGGCAATCAAATCGCCGAAAGTGCCGCAATATCGTCGCAATAACCGCTGGCGTTACTAGGGTATTGTGGGGTTCGTCACAACCTGCAATTTTGCCTTTAGAACCAAATAGGAATTGATAATCAAATCTGTCACTATTGCGCGTCTAACGGATTCATCGTGCTGTACCCTACATACAGCCGAACTAAAAAAAGAAAGGGCTTCCCAGGTGGAAGCCCTAATTCTTTCAGCGGATCCCGGCTTACGGAATCAGCAAGCTGGACCCTTGCGTGGCCCTGCTTTCCAGCATTTCATGCGCGCGTTGCGCATCCTGAAGGGCAAACTTCTGGCTATCCGCCACATCGACTTTGATCACGCCGCTGGCGATTAGCGAGAACAGTTCGTTGCTGGCTTCAGTCAGCTCATCGCGATTGGTGACGTAGCCCTGCAGAGAAGGGCGCGTGACGTACAGGGAACCCTTCTGATTCAGGATCCCCAGGTTCACGCCGGTCACCGGGCCGGACGCGTTACCGAAGCTGACCATCAGGCCGCGACGCTGCAGACAGTCCAGCGAGGACTCCCAGGTGTCTTTGCCCACCGAGTCGTACACTACGCAGACCTTTTTCCCGCCGGTGATCTCTTTGACCCGCTCTACGAGATTTTCTTCGCGATAGTTAATCACCTGCCACGCGCCTGCATCCCGCGCCCGCTGCGCTTTTTGCGCGCTGCTCACGGTACCGATAAGTTTTGCGCCCAGCGCTTTCGCCCACTGGCAGGCAATCAAACCCACGCCGCCTGCCGCCGCATGGAACAGGAACGGTTCATCGGGTTTGATTTCATAGGTTTTACGCAACAGGTAAAAGACAGTCAGCCCTTTCAAAAACGAGGCAGCGGCCTGCTCGAAAGAGATCGCGTCGGGTAAAATCGCCGCCTTATCGGCCACGACGTTATGCACTGAACTGTAGGCGCCGAGCGCAGATTGCGCATACACGACGCGATCGCCCGCTTTGATGTGCGTTACGCCGCTGCCCACTTTGCTCACTACGCCCGCTGCTTCGGTACCCAGCCCGCTGGGCAGCGCTGGCGGCGGATAAAGCCCGCTGCGGATGTAGGTATCGATGTAGTTAATGCCAATCGCTTTGTTTTCGACCTGGATTTCGTTCTCCGCCGGATCTGCCGGGGTGAACGCCACGGCCTGAAGCACTTCAGGGCCACCATGCTTGTGAAATTCAATACGTGTTGCCATGCTTCCTCCAAAAGAAATGTGGTAATCTTTCGACCCAATCATTATTTCGGTAACTCCATTCACTATGGCAGGAAATAAACCCTTCAACAAACAACAGACTGATGTCCGGGAGCGCGACCCGCAGGTTGCCGGGCTGAAAGTGCCGCCGCACTCGATTGAAGCGGAACAGTCGGTGTTGGGCGGTTTAATGCTGGATAACGAGCGCTGGGACGACGTTGCCGAACGTGTGGTAGCGGATGATTTCTACACCCGTCCGCACCGTCACATCTTTACTGAAATGGGTCGCCTGCAGGAAGGCGGCAGCCCTATCGACCTGATTACGCTCGCGGAATCGCTGGAGCGCCAGGGACAGCTGGACAGCGTTGGCGGATTCGCCTATCTGGCGGAACTGTCAAAAAATACGCCAAGCGCGGCGAATATCAGCGCTTATGCCGACATTGTCCGCGAACGGGCCGTTGTCCGTGAAATGATTTCGGTGGCAAATGAAATCGCCGAAGCCGGGTTTGATCCGCAGGGGCGCACCAGCGAAGACCTGCTCGATCTTGCCGAATCCCGCGTGTTCAAAATCGCCGAAAGCCGCGCCAATAAAGACGAAGGTCCGAAAAATATTGCCGATGTGCTCGACGCTACCGTCGCGCGTATCGAACAGCTATTCCAGCAGCCGCACGATGGTGTGACCGGCGTGAACACTGGCTATGACGACCTCAATAAAAAGACCGCCGGTTTACAGCCCTCAGATCTGATTATCGTCGCCGCGCGTCCGTCGATGGGGAAAACGACCTTTGCGATGAACCTCGTTGAAAACGCGGCGATGTTGCAGGACAAGCCGGTGCTTATCTTCAGTCTGGAAATGCCCTCGGAACAGATCATGATGCGTTCTCTGGCGTCGCTGTCCCGCGTCGATCAAACCCGCATCCGTACCGGTCAGCTCGACGACGAGGATTGGGCGCGTATTTCCGGTACGATGGGCATTCTGCTGGAAAAACGCAATATCTATATTGATGATTCATCCGGCCTGACGCCGACGGAAGTGCGCTCCCGCGCGCGCCGTATTGCCCGCGAACATGGCGGCATCGGGCTTATTATGATCGACTATCTTCAGCTGATGCGCGTACCGTCGCTTTCCGACAACCGTACCCTGGAGATCGCCGAAATCTCCCGCTCGCTGAAAGCGCTGGCGAAAGAACTGCATGTGCCGGTAGTGGCGCTGTCGCAGCTTAACCGCTCCCTGGAACAACGTGCCGACAAGCGTCCGGTCAACTCCGACCTGCGTGAGTCCGGCTCTATCGAGCAGGACGCCGACCTGATTATGTTTATCTACCGTGATGAGGTTTATCACGAGAACAGTGACCTGAAAGGCATCGCGGAAATCATTATTGGTAAGCAGCGTAACGGCCCCATCGGCACGGTGCGTCTGACATTCAACGGGCAATGGTCGCGCTTTGATAATTATGCCGGGCCACAATACGACGACGAATAAATAATTTGGCTATTTTATTTGCGATTTTGGGATTGGGCAGTGCTCGCCATCCTCACGTACTTCAGTACGCTCCGGTGGCTGCGCGCTGGCCGCCCCCAAACTCGCTGCAACAATAACGCCAAATTTGAGACAAATAATTTAAGGAATTCAAATGCAAGCGGCAACAGTCCTTATTAATCGCCGCGCTCTGCGACACAATCTGCAACGTCTGCGTCAACTGGCGCCTGCCAGCAAGCTGGTTGCGGTGGTGAAAGCGAACGCCTACGGACACGGTCTGTTAGAGACCGCGCGAACGCTCCCCGATGCTGACGCTTTTGGCGTCGCGCGTCTTGAAGAGGCGTTGCGCCTGCGCGCGGGAGGGATCACCCAGCCTATCCTGCTGCTGGAAGGCTTTTTTGAGGCGTCTGATCTACCCACTATCTCCGTACAGCATCTGCATACGGCGGTACATAACGAAGAACAACTGGCTGCGCTGGAAGCGGCGGAACTGGATGCGCCAGTAAGCGTGTGGATGAAGCTCGACACCGGTATGCACCGTCTGGGCGTGCTGCCGGAGCAGGCAGACGCGTTTTATCAGCGTCTGACCCGATGCAAAAATGTGCGTCAGCCAGTCAATATCGTCAGCCATTTCGCCCGTGCCGATGAACCGGAATGTGGAGCGACGGAAAAGCAGCTCGCGATTTTCAACACCTTCTGCGCGGGAAAGCCTGGGCAGCGCTCCATTGCCGCGTCCGGCGGGATCCTGCTATGGCCACAGTCGCATTTTGACTGGGTGCGCCCGGGGATCATCCTTTATGGCGTTTCGCCGTTGGAAAACCACTCTTCCGGCGCGGACTTCGGCTGCCAGCCGGTGATGTCCCTGACTTCCAGCCTGATAGCGGTGCGCGAGCACAAAGCCGGGGAACCGGTAGGCTACGGAGGAACGTGGCGAAGCGAGCGAGACACACGGCTTGGCGTTGTCGCGATGGGCTATGGCGACGGCTATCCGCGCGCGGCGCCGACCGGCACCCCGGTGCTGGTGAACGGTCGTGAAGTGCCGATTGTGGGACGCGTGGCGATGGACATGATCTGCGTAGATCTCGGCCCGCAGGCGCAGGACAATGCAGGCGATCCGGTGATTCTTTGGGGCGAAGGGCTGCCCGTCGAACGCATCGCTGAAATAACGAAAGTAAGTGCTTACGAACTTATCACGCGCCTGACATCACGGGTGGCGATGAAGTATATCGATTAAGCGTACGGCTCTCCGGCCTGGGTTGATCTCACTGCAGGCCGGAGTCGTTGTCGCCATCCGGCAAAGCGCGGCATATTCTCTGCAACATCCTCTCGATCTTCACGGTTATCCGGTTTATTGTGTCTTAACCCCTGCCTGTAAACCTGGAGAACCATCGCGTGTTTCAAAAAGTTGACGCCTATGCTGGCGACCCGATTCTTTCGCTCATGGAGCGGTTTAAAGACGACCCGCGCAGTGACAAAGTGAACCTGAGTATCGGCCTGTATTACAACGAAGACGGGATCATTCCACAGCTCAACGCGGTAGCCGAAGCGGAAGCACGCCTGAATGCGCAACCGCATGGCGCCTCGCTTTATCTGCCAATGGAAGGTCTGAACAGCTATCGCCACGCCATTGCGCCACTGCTGTTTGGCGTCGATCATCCGGTTCTCCAGCAGCAGCGTGTCGCCACGATCCAGACGCTGGGCGGCTCCGGGGCGCTGAAGGTTGGCGCGGATTTTCTCAAGCGCTATTTCCCGGATTCCGGCGTGTGGGTCAGCGACCCGACCTGGGAAAATCATATCGCCATATTTGAAGGGGCTGGATTCGAAGTAAGTACTTACCCCTGGTATGACGACGCCACTAACGGCGTGCGTTTTGACGACCTGTTGGCTACCCTGAAAACGCTGCCCGCACGTAGCATCGTGCTGTTGCATCCTTGCTGTCATAACCCCACCGGGGCGGATTTAAGCCATGCCCAGTGGGACGAAGTCACCGAAATCCTGAAAGCGCGCGATCTGATCCCGTTCCTCGACATCGCCTACCAGGGGTTTGGCGCAGGGATGGACGATGACGCCTGGGCGATTCGCGCTATTGCCAGCGCCGGATTGCCCGCGCTGGTCAGCAACTCTTTTTCTAAAATTTTCTCTCTCTACGGCGAGCGCGTCGGCGGCCTTTCCGTGATCTGCGACGATGCAGAAGCCGCCGGGCGCGTACTGGGACAGCTTAAAGCCACCGTACGGCGTAACTACTCCAGCCCGCCAAACTTTGGCGCGCAACTGGTTGCGACAGTGCTGGGCGATGAGACGCTGAAAGCGAACTGGCTGGCGGAAGTGGAAACGATGCGCACCCGGATTCTGGCGATGCGTCAGGAACTGGTGAACGTGCTGACGGCGACCATTCCAGGGCGAAACTTTGACTATCTGCTAAAACAGCGCGGCATGTTCAGCTATACCGGCCTGAGCGCCGCCCAGGTGGATCGCCTGCGCGACGAGTTCGGCGTTTACCTTATCGCCAGCGGACGCATGTGCGTCGCCGGGCTAAACACCGGCAACGTTCAGCGCGTGGCAAAAGCCTTTGCCGCCGTTATGTAACATTTTTACGTCAGCAGGCCGGATGGCACATTGTTCATCCGGCTTATGGGCTTACTTTCTTCAGCTGTGATCATTCTCTTTTTCTATGACAAAACCGTAGAAATTTCTTCCCTTCATTTGTCGTCGGGGTTAAGGTCAGAGCGTTTTGAATAGTCGCACTAAAAATCATAACTAAATGACTTTGAAGGGAAAAATATGCGTAAGATCACACTGGCCTTCAGCGCCCTCTGTCTGCTTTTCACGTTAAATCACTCCGCCAGCGCGCTTGCATCCCCGCCGTCTCCGCTTAATCCGGGCACTAACGTTGCAAAACTCGCTGAACAAGCGCCGGTCCACTGGGTGTCGGTCACACAGATCGAAAACAGCCTCACCGGGCGTCCGCCGATGGCGGTCGGGTTTGATATCGACGATACCGTATTATTTTCCAGCCCGGGCTTCTGGCGCGGAAAGAAAATGTACTCGCCGGACAGCGAAGCGTATCTGACGAATCCGGCATTCTGGGAAAAGATGAATAACGGCTGGGATGAGTTCAGCATTCCCAAAGAGGTGGCGCGCCAGCTGATCGCCTTGCATGTGCGTCGTGGCGACGACATTTACTTTGTCACCGGACGAAGCCAGACCAAAACCGAAACGGTATCGAAAACGCTGGCCGATGACTTTCATATTCCGGCGGCAAATATGAATCCGGTGATCTTCGCGGGCGATAAGCCGGGACAGAACACCAAAACCCAGTGGCTACAGGCGAAAAATATTCGCATCTTCTACGGCGATTCGGATAACGATATCAGCGCTGCGCGCGAAATGGGTATTCGCGGCATCCGCATTTTGCGCGCGTCCAACTCGACCTATAAACCCTTGCCGCAGGCAGGAGCGTATGGCGAAGAGGTGATCGTCAATTCGGAATATTAAGAAACGCCCGCGATTCGCTGTTTTTTTAAACAAAAATGAGCGCGTAGCTTTTACCTTTCGCTGACTTGCTGCAAACTGAATAAAGACGTTTCAACAAGGAGCAGCCTATGTGGTATCAGCAAACCCTGACTTTACACACGAAGCCGCGCGGGTTTCATCTCGTCACGGATGAGATCCTCGGGCTTCTGGCGGATATGCCGCGCGTAGAGACCGGGCTGCTGCACCTTTTGCTGCAACATACCTCCGCTTCTCTGACGCTTAACGAGAATTGTGATCCCACCGTTCGGCACGATATGGAACGCTTCTTTCTGCAAGCCGTTCCCGATCATGGCAACTACGAACATGACTACGAAGGGCCAGACGATATGCCAGCGCATATCAAATCGTCCCTGCTTGGCGTATCGCTACTGCTGCCGGTTCATAAAGGGCGAATAAAGCTGGGTACCTGGCAGGGCATCTGGCTCGGTGAGCATCGCATCCACGGCGGTTCGCGCCAGATAATCGCGACACTACAAGGGGAATAAAGATGACTAACTCAGAGTTACTGCAATACTGCATGGCAAAACCTGGCGCAGAACAGAGCGTGCACAGCGACTGGAAAGCCACCCAGATTAAAGTTGAAGATGTGCTGTTTGCCATGGTGAAAGAGGTGGAAGAACGCCCGGCGGTATCTCTGAAAACCAGCCCCGAACTGGCGGAATTATTGCGCCAGCAGCACAGCGATGTGCGCCCGAGCCGGCATCTCAACAAAGCGCACTGGAGCACCGTATACCTTGACGGTTCGCTGCCGGACTCGCAGATTTACTATCTGGTGGATGCGTCGTATCAGCAGGCGGTGAACACGCTGCCGGAAGAAAAACGTAAGCTGCTGGTACAGTCATAAAGAAAAACGCCGTTCTTCTGACAATGAACGGCGTTTTTCGTTTTACAACATCGGCTTGAGGAAGCGGGCGGTGTGGGACGCTTGACATTCCGCCACCGTTTCCGGCGTACCGGAGACGAGGATTTCCCCGCCGCCGCTCCCGCCTTCAGGACCGAGATCAACAATCCAGTCCGCGGTTTTGATTACGTCGAGGTTATGCTCAATCACCACGATGGTGTTGCCCTGATCGCGTAACTGGTGCAGTACGTCCAGCAGTTGCTGGATATCGGCAAAGTGCAGACCGGTGGTCGGCTCATCCAGAATATACAGCGTCTGGCCGGTGCCGCGCTTCGACAGTTCGCGCGCCAGCTTCACGCGCTGGGCCTCGCCGCCGGAGAGGGTGGTCGCCGACTGGCCGAGACGGATGTAGGTCAACCCCACGTCCATCAGGGTTTGCAGCTTACGCGCCAGCGCCGGTACGGCATCAAAGAACTCGCGCGCTTCTTCAATGGTCATGTCCAACACTTCATGGATGGTTTTGCCCTTGTACTTTATCTCCAGCGTTTCGCGGTTATAGCGCTTGCCTTTGCACTGGTCGCAGGGGACATAAATATCCGGCAGAAAGTGCATCTCAACCTTAATGACGCCGTCGCCCTGACAGGCTTCGCAGCGCCCGCCGCGAACGTTGAAGCTAAAACGTCCCGGCGTATAGCCGCGCGAACGCGCTTCCGGCACACCGGCAAACAGTTCGCGAACCGGTGTGAATACGCCGGTATAGGTCGCCGGGTTAGAACGCGGCGTGCGCCCGATCGGGCTTTGGTCGATGTCGATTACTTTGTCGAAATGCTCCAGCCCGTGAACGTCGCGATAGGGCGCAGGTTCGGCGATCGTCGCGCCGTTCAGCGCACGCTGGGCGATCGGGAACAGGGTATCGTTGATCAGGGTCGACTTACCGGAGCCGGACACCCCGGTAATGCAGGTGAACAGGCCCACCGGCAACGTCAACGTCACGTCTTTCAGGTTGTTACCGCGCGCGCCGGTCAGCTTCAGCACTTTTTCCGGATTCGCCGGAACGCGCTGTTTCGGCACGTCGATTTTCCGTTTGCCGCTCATGTACTGCCCGGTCAGCGATTCCGGCACCGCCATAATCGCTTCCAGCGGACCTTCGGCAACCACTTCACCGCCGTGGACGCCCGCGCCCGGACCGATGTCGATCACGTGGTCGGCGGCGCGAATCGCGTCTTCGTCGTGCTCCACCACAATGACCGTATTCCCGAGATTACGCAGATGAATCAGTGTGCCCAGCAGACGCTCGTTATCGCGCTGATGAAGACCGATGGACGGCTCATCAAGGACATACATGACGCCGACCAGCCCCGCGCCAATCTGGCTTGCCAGACGAATGCGCTGCGCTTCGCCGCCGGAAAGCGTTTCGGCTGAGCGGGAAAGCGTGAGGTAGTTCAGACCGACGTTCACCAGGAATTTGAGGCGATCGCCAATCTCTTTCAGTACTTTCTCGGCGATTTTCGCTCGCTGGCCGGACAGTTTGAGATTATTAAAGAAGTCCATCGCATGACCGATGCTCATATCGGAAATGGTCGGCAGCGGCGTATTTTCAACAAAGACGTGGCGCGCTTCGCGACGCAGACGTGTCCCTTCGCAGCTGGCGCACGGACGGTTGCTGATAAACTTGGCTAACTCTTCGCGTACCGCGCTGGATTCCGTCTCTTTATAACGCCGCTCCATATTGTGCAGCACGCCTTCGAACGGATGGCGACGCACCGAGGTGTCGCCGCGATCGTTCATGTATTTAAATTCAATGTTCTCTTTGCCGGAACCGTACAGCACCACTTTATGCACGCTGGCGTCGAGGCTTCCCCACGGCGCGTCTACGTCGAACTTGTAGTGCTCCGCCAGCGATTTCAACATCTGAAAGTAGTAGAAGTTACGGCGATCCCAGCCGCGGATTGCGCCGCCAGCCAGCGACAGGTCCGGATTCTGGATCACGCGGTCCGGGTCGAAATATTGCTGTACGCCGAGGCCGTCACAGGTCGGACACGCGCCCGCCGGGTTGTTGAACGAAAACAGGCGCGGTTCCAGCTCGCGCATGCTGTAGCCGCAGATCGGGCAGGCGAAGTTCGCCGAGAAAAGCAGCTCTTCCGCTTTCGGATCGTCCATATCGGCAACCACTGCCGTACCGCCGGAAAGTTCCAGCGCGGTTTCAAACGACTCCGCCAGACGGGTGCTGAGATCGTCACGCACTTTGAAGCGATCAATCACCACCTCAATGGTGTGTTTTTTTTGCAGTTCCAGCTTCGGCGGATCGGAGAGATCGCACACTTCACCGTCGATACGGGCACGGATATACCCTTGACTTGCCAGGTTTTCCAGCGTTTTGGTGTGCTCGCCTTTACGCTCTTTAATCACCGGCGCCAGCAGCATCAGGCGCTTGCCTTCCGGCTGTGAGAGCACGTTGTCGACCATCTGACTCACCGTCTGCGCCGCCAGCGGCACGTCGTGATCCGGACAGCGCGGTTCGCCGACGCGGGCGAACAGCAGACGCAGGTAGTCGTGGATCTCAGTAATGGTGCCGACCGTGGAACGCGGGTTATGTGACGTCGATTTTTGTTCAATTGAGATAGCCGGAGACAGCCCCTCAATGTGATCGACATCCGGCTTTTCCATTAGCGACAGAAACTGACGCGCATAGGCGGAAAGGGATTCTACGTAACGACGCTGCCCTTCGGCATACAGCGTGTCGAAAGCAAGCGAGGATTTGCCAGACCCCGAAAGCCCGGTCACGACAATCAGTTTGTCGCGAGGGATAACGAGGTTGATGTTTTTGAGATTATGGGTGCGGGCGCCCCGAACTTCGATCTTATCCATTCACCTTTCCCGGATTAAACGCTTTTTGCCCGGCTGCATGCATGGTGCGACCGGCGATCACAAACGGTTAATTATGACACAATATAACCTGAATGGATATACAGTATTGGAATGCAAAACGCAGTGTAGTGTGTAACAATGTCCGGCTAAGGTTGTTTCGCGGAATCAGCGTCACAACGTGGTAAAACCGCCATTGGTAATGCTACAATCGCGCGTTTACACTTATTAAGAAACGTTTTTCAGGAGACTCGATCATGGCCAGCAGAGGCGTAAATAAGGTTATTCTCGTGGGTAATCTGGGCCAGGACCCGGAAGTACGCTACATGCCGAATGGTGGCGCAGTTGCCAACATTACGCTGGCTACTTCCGAATCCTGGCGTGATAAGCAGACCGGTGAAATGAAAGAGCAGACTGAATGGCACCGTGTTGTGCTGTTCGGTAAGTTGGCGGAAGTGGCCAGCGAATATCTGCGTAAAGGCTCTCAGGTATACATCGAAGGTCAACTGCGTACCCGTAAATGGACCGATCAGTCCGGTCAGGACAAATACACCACGGAAGTTGTGGTTAACGTGGGCGGCACCATGCAGATGCTGGGTGGCCGTCAGGGCGGCGGCGCGCCGGCAGGCGGTCAGCAGCAGCAGGGCGGTTGGGGTCAGCCGCAGCAGCCTCAGGGCGGCAACCAGTTCAGCGGCGGCGCGCAGTCTCGTCCGCAGCAGCAGTCTGCACCGGCACCGTCTAACGAACCGCCAATGGACTTTGACGACGATATTCCGTTCTAAGCGCGCCGTCAGGCATTCCAGCGTAAAGGCCTCCGAAAATGGAGGCCTTTACGTTATTCTGATTACGCAATCCGGCGGAATTTGCGGGTCAGCGGTTTCTCGATTTCAACAATCAGGAACAGCGCGACGCCAATGGCCAACGTGATACCCCAGTAGCGCAGCGGCAGTGCTTCGGTACCAAACATCATTTGCAGGAAAGGCACATAGATAATGGCCAGCTGTAGCAGAAGCAGAATGCCGCTCACCAGCCAGATGCCTTTGTTCATCAGCAAGCCACGCCCCAGCGAGAAACCGTCCGATACGCGGCAGTTCAGCATATAGACCCACTGCGCCGTGACCAGCGTCTGCAGCAGTACGGTTCGAATAAACTCCGGGCTATGGCCGCGCGGCTGAAGCCAGGCTTCCAGCATAAAGGCACTGGCGGCAATCAGCGTGCCAACAAAGCCGACGCGCCAGATAGCAAAACCATCCATCACGTTTTCGTGGGGCCGGCGTGGCGGGCGGCGCATAATATTGCGCTCTCCGGCTTCGAACGCCAGGCCGAACGACAGCGTAGCGGACGTCGCCATGTTCATCCACAGAATCAGTACCGGCGTCAGGGGCATCAGGTTTCCGGCCAGCAGCGCGACAATAATCAACAATCCCTGCGCGAGGTTGGTTGGCATAATAAACAGGATCGTTTTCTTCAGATTGTCGTAGACGCGGCGCCCCTCCTGCACCGCGCTGGCAATGGTGGCGAAATTGTCGTCCGTCAGCACCATGTCAGCGGCCTCTTTGGTCACTTCGGTGCCTTTGATCCCCATCGCGATGCCAACGTCAGCCTGCTTAAGGGCTGGGGCATCGTTCACGCCATCGCCCGTCATGCCAACAATTTCGCCTTTATTTTGCAGCGCTTTCACCAGGCGCAGCTTATGTTCCGGACTGGTGCGGGCAAAAATATCGTACGTCACAGCGGCTTCAGCTAGCGCGGTGTCGTCCATTTGCTCCAGCTCATAGCCAGTCACCGCGTGGGCGCTGTTATGAATCCCGAGCATACCGCCAATGCTCATGGCCGTTTGCGGATGATCGCCGGTGATCATCTTGACGCGGATCCCAGCCTGCTGGCAGGCGCCGATCGCATCAATCGCTTCCGGGCGCGGTGGATCCATCATTCCGGCAATGCCGAGGAAGATCAGCCCATCGCTCAGGCAGTCATGCGTTAGCGTACCGGCATCGGCACGCGTGGGTTTCCAGGCGGCGGCGACCATGCGCAACCCCTCTTTGGCATAGCGGGCGATTTCTGCTTCCCAGTGTGCCTGAGTAAAAGCTTCTGTTCCGGTGGCGGTTTGCTGCTGCTGACAGAGTTTAAACAGAACGTCCGGCGCGCCGGTTACCAGCACGCGCTCGTCCTGGCCGATACGGAAATGGGTCGCCATATATTTGTACTGCGAGTCGAACGGAATCTTGCTGCGCATTTCTGTATCGATGGCGGGCAGGTTCGCTTTTGCGGCCAACACTTTTAGCGCGCCCTCGGTTGGCCCGCCGGTAATGCCCCAGTGCCCCTGCTCGTTCCGCATCAGTTGGCTGTCATTACACAGATCGATCGTGCGCAGGTAGGTTTCCAGCACACTACCCGGACGCATTTCCGCCGTCGTGGCGTCGTTCTCAACGAGGATCTCGCCCGTGGGTTCGTAGCTGTTACCCTGTACGCGATAGTTTTTATCTGCCGTAATGATGGCTTTCACCGTCATCTCGTTCATCGTCAGGGTGCCCGTTTTATCGGAACAAATCACCGACATGGCGCCCAGCGTTTCGACCGTTGGCAGCTTACGGATAATGGCGCGTTTGCGGGCCATCGTCTGGATGCCGAGCGACAGGATGATAGAAATAATGGCGGGCAGGCCTTCCGGAACCGCCGCGACAGCAAGGCTAATGAGCGACAGCAGCAGTTCGCCCATTGGCATATCGCGCAGCAGCAGGCTGAAAATAAACAGCCCAACCATCATGGCAAGAATCAGAGAGAAGATCGCTTTGCCGAGCTTATCCATCTGTACCAGCAGCGGCGTACGATGCTTCTCGATGGCGGTCATCATCTGATTGATGTGGCCCAGCTCTGTGGCTTCGCCGGTGGCAATGACCACGCCAAGTCCGGCGCCTGCGCTGAGAGTGGTGCCGGAAAACAGCAGGTTTTTACGATCGCCGAGCGGCAGCTCCCCTTCCAGCGCTTCCGCCGTCTTATCGACCACGGTGGATTCGCCGGTCAGGATGGCTTCTTCCACCCGCAGATTATGCGCTTCCATGACACGCAGGTCGGCGGGGATACGATCCCCCGCGCGTAACACCACTATGTCACCGACGACCAGTTCGGTGGTCGGCGCCGTTTCATGCTGACCGTTGCGAATCACCACGGCGGCGCTGGAAAGCATATTGCGAATGCCTTTTAGCGATTTCTCGGCGTTGTTTTCCTGAACGTGCCCAATCAGGGCGTTGATGACCGCCACGCCAAGAATGACGGCGGTATCGACCCAATGACCCATAATGGCCGTCAGGGCCGCAGCGGCTATCAGCACGTAAATTAATACATCATGAAAATGGGTCAGAAAGCGCAGCCAGGCGGGTTTACCGGCTTTTTCCGGCAGGACGTTAGCGCCGTCTCTGGCGAGACGGGCGCTGGCTTCGTTTTGAGTCAGTCCACTTGACTGGCTCCGCAGGTTGTTTAAGACCTCATCCACAGAAAGCTGGTACGGTTTTTTTCCAGCGCATGGCGCAGAATGGAGACGATTGCTGTTCGGCATTCTGGTCAATGTAAAATTCCTCGAAGTATAAAAATTATAATATTTAAAAAGCCAGCGCATGCTATTGGAATAATGCGTTCCGGTTTTTGATATTAATCAATAGCGTTTCGCTAAATATTATTTTATCGTTGCCATTGGTAGCGAATTATTCATGTCGCTCAGTGTCTTAATGGCTTTTGTAAATTTTAGAAAGGAGGGTGTATGTTTGGCATTTATAATGGCAAGAGATTGATTGCATTGATTATTTTTGCGATAGTAGTTGCGGTTGTCAGCGGTATTTCAACCTATGCTTTCGTAAAATATCTGGGTTGAAAGGAATAAAAATAGTCTTCCTTACATAACTTTTAAAACCTGAATAATAATGACATTAGGCAGATTCTTATGCAGTTTTAATAATTATCCTATACGCGGTCTGGTAATTAATCAGACCACGTGTCGTTAACGGAAAATACACAGTGGTTTTCCAAAAACAGGTTCAGGAGGTATTTCAGTATGAATATTACATATTTGCTATAAAACACGAGGTTGCATTACGTGGGCGGCGTCTCCTTGCGCCACCGTTTTTCCCGCTTGCCTGAATGTCCATCAATACTACCTGCTCATTGAGTCGAGGCGGGTTGTGGGTTCATCCCACAGAACAATCGACGTAACCTGCCATCTCGTTGGTGTCAAAGGCCAACCGCACTTTGCGCGCTCGCCCGGACGTTAACCCGTCGTGGTGCTCAGGCGCATAAGGTGCGCAATGAACAGGAGTAGACTTAGCCAATCGTTTCGACAGTTAATTTTTCCTGGCACCCATTAATATGAGAATAGTTCTCACTTCAAATTTGTGGACGATTTTTTTTCACACCGGGAGGTTGTGCTTTTTTTCCCTTTTTTGAGTAAGTGTTAGGAAAACAATTATTTCGTGAATAATGAGTTAAAGAGAAAGTAAAAATATTTGGTAATGCTTCTTATTATTATAAAAAGTCTTCAAAAACACCATGGCTATTTATTTCGGTTGATAAAAATCAAATACCCAAAATGAATTACCCCTGATGATACGCTTTTTGAGGGGATGAAATGCAAGATCACGAAATAAGAGAGGATACGCCCTCTCTGAATGTCTCCCGGCGGGGCATGTTAAAAGCGAGCGCAGCGTTAGTCACGCTGCCTTTTATTTTGTCGGAACAGGCAAAAGCCGCAGAGACCGGACACGCCGACGCGTCGGTAGATACCCCGGCAGAGCGTGTAGTACCTACCTGTAGCACCTTCGACTGTGGCGGAAAGTGCGATATCCGCGCCCACGTTAGCGATGGCGTGGTGACGCAAATCACCACCCGTCCCGATAATGAATTAGATCCGGATATGCCCATTATGCGCGCCTGCGTGCGCGGACGGGGTTATCGTAAATTTGTTTATCATCCCGACCGTCTGAAATACCCAATGAAACGCGTGGGAAAACGCGGTGAAGGAAAGTTTGAACGTATTTCCTGGGCGGAAGCCGTCACACTTATTGCGGATAATTTACAACGTATTACCGAAAAATATGGCCCGGCTTCTCGCTTTGTTCATAATAACACCGCGACCAGCGGCGGAACTTTTTCCGGCGATAAAATGATTCGTCGCTTGTTAAATCAAACCGGCGGCTATCTGGAATATTACCATTCGGTGAGTCTTGGCAATACGGTTGCCGCCACCCCCTATACCTACGGCGTCGCCGCCAGCGGCAACTCGCTGGATACGCTGGAAAATACACCGCTGGTGATACTGTGGGGGCATAACCCGACAGAAACCATTTTTGGTCATACCAACCACTATTTCCAGCGGATGAAGCAGAACGGCACGCGTTTTATTGTCGTGGACCCGCGTTATTCCGACACCGTTTCATCGCTGGCCGATCAATGGGTCCCCCTGCTTCCGACCACCGATAACGCGCTGATGGACGCGATGATGTACGTCATCATCAGCGAAAACCTGCATGATAAAGCGTTTATTGAACGCTATACGCTCGGCTTTGATGAAGCGTCCATGCCGGAAGGCGTTCCGGCGAACGAGTCGCTGGTCGCTTACCTGATGGGCGATAAAGACGGCGTACCTAAAACGCCGGAGTGGGCGGAAAAAATCACCCATGTGCCTGCGCAGACCATCCGCCAGTTGGCGCGCGACTATGCCACCACCAAGCCGGCGGCGCTGATTCAGGGCTGGGGCCCACAGCGTCATATCTGCGGCGAACGTACCGCGCGCGGTTCCACTCTGCTGGCGACCATTACCGGCAACGTTGGCGTTAAAGGTGGCTGGGCGGCGGGCTACGGCGGTTGCGGCAATCGCCTGTTCACCACCGGTCCGGAAATGCCGGAAAACCCGGTGAAAGAGAAAATCTCGATCATGAACTGGGTGCAGGCGGCGGACGATGCCAGCAAGGTGACCCCGGAACAAGGGCTGAAGGATGCAGAGCAGCTTAAGAGCAACATCCGCATTCTCTTTTCGCTGGCGGGCAACTATCTGGTGAACCAGAACCCGGACGTTAATCAGGCGGCAAAGATCCTCGCCGACGAGTCGAAAATCGAGTTCATCGTGGTCAGCGATTTGTATATGACGCCGAGCGCGAAATATGCCGACGTTCTGCTGCCGGAAACCAGCTTTATGGAGCGCTGGAACATTGGCGAAACCTGGGGAACGGCAAACTACCTGGTGCTGTCGGAAAAACTGGTGGAACCCGACTTTGAGCGTCGCTCCGACTACGACTGGATCCGCGAAGTGGCGGCGAAGCTCGGCGTGGAGCCCGCGTTCAGCGAGGGGCGCAGTGAGAAAGAGTGGATTGAGCACATCTGGGAACAGACGCGGCTGTCAATGCCGGAACAGCAGTTGCCGGACTTTGCTGAATTACAGGTGAAGCGTCGCCATCTGTTCAAGAGCAAGCCGTATGTGGCTTTCGAGGACAACATCCGCGATCCGCAAAACCATCCGTTCCCAACGCCGTCGGGTAAAATTGAGATCTTCTCGAAGCGTCTCTACGACATGCAGCATCCGGAAATTCCGGCGCTTTCGCACTACGTGCCCGCACACGAGGGGCCACAGGACGCGCTAACGAAATCCTTCCCGTTACAGATGATCACCTGGAAAGGCAAAAACCGCGCGAACTCTACCCAGTACGCGAACCCGTGGCTGCAGGAAGTGCAGGAACAGAAGCTGTGGATTAACCCGGTTGATGCACAAAAACGCGGCATTGCCCACGGCGACACCGTGCGCATCCACAACAACCGTGGTATTTGCCAGGTGCCCGCTGAGGTCACGCCGCGCATTATTCCCGGCGTGGTGGCGATGCAGGCCGGCGCGTGGTGGCAACCTGACGCAGAGGGCGTTGATCATGGCGGTTGTCCGAACGTGCTGAGCTCAACGCGTATTACGCCTCTTGCAAAAGGGAATTCACATCAAACCATGCTGGTGGAGGTCGTTAAAGCATGAGTCAATTTAAAGAGTATCCGCCCGTTAGCGACAAACAGCTTGGTTTCTTTATCGATACGTCGCGCTGCTCCGGCTGTAAGGCGTGTCAGGTGGCATGCAAAGATCGCCATAATCTGGAAGTGGGACGCCGTTTTCGTCGGGTGTATGAAGTCAATGGCGGAGGGTTTATCGCCACCGGACAGGGCGGTGTGGCGAACAACGTTTACGCGTACACGATGTCGATCTCGTGCAACCACTGTGACGACCCGATTTGCACTAAGAACTGCCCGACCACGGCGATGCACAAACGTCCAGGCGACGGCATTGTGCGGGTCAATACCGATAAATGCGTCGGCTGCGGCTATTGCGCCTGGTCATGTCCCTACGGCGCGCCGCAGATGGACACCGAGGCCGGACAGATGTCGAAATGCGATATGTGCATCGACCTGCTGGTAAAAGGCGAGCAGCCGGTGTGCGTGGCGACCTGTCCTCTGGAGGCGATTAAGTTCGGTCCGATTGACGAACTGCGCGCTAAATACGGCGATGTTTGCGATGTGCAGGGGCTGCCAGACTCCTCCATTACCCATCCGAATTTAGTGATCAAACCGCACCAGGGCGCAGAGAAGGGAGGTAAACGCCATGCATGAGTTACCGTTGCTGATTTTCACCCTGCTGGTGCAGGGCTCCGTAGGGCTGACGCTGTTTATTGCCCTGGCGACGGGCGAGAAGCGGTCGCTGCTGCCGGCGATGCTGGTTTCCTGCGTGATGGGCGGACTGGGGCTGATCGCCTCGACGCTGCACCTCGGTTACCCGCTGAATGCGTTTAATGCGCTGCGCCATGTGGAAAGTTCATGGCTGAGCCGGGAGATCGTCTTTGCCAGCCTCTATCTGGCGATTCTGGGCCTGGCAACGCTGCTGGTGATGTTGAAAAAACAGCCTTCGCGCCTCCTGCTGGCGCTGGCGACCCTGGCCGGACTGGTGGATATCTACTGCATGGGCGCAATTTATGTCCATTCGTCGGTCGTGACCTGGCAGCATATCAATACCTGGGTCATGTTCTTTGGCGCGGCGGGCATTCTGGGTGCGGCGATCGGCAACGGCCTGCTGCCGGGTATCACACGGCTTCTGCGGATGGCCGCGGTGCTGGTGGTGGCGATCACCGCCATTCGTCTGCTGGTGCAGCCGGACTATGTCAACTTTCTGGCATCCGCAAGCCTGAACGAGGTGGTCACGCTGCCGCATCAGCCGCTGGTCGCGTTTCACCAACTGACAGGGCTAAGAAACGTTGCCTGGGGACTTTCCGTACTGGGTTCCTTGCTGTTCGCCATTGGCGCATGGCGCTCGTGTCGCACGGCGATGCTGCTGGGCGGGCTGGGGCTGGTTGTGGCTGAGGCGCTGCTGCGCTTTATGTTCTTCAGCATTCTTTAATGGCCCTTTTTACCCTGATGAAAACGCCCACACCGCCGGGTGTGGGCGCCTCCTGCGTACGTAAGCGTTTTCCTCAACATACCTGTGACGCCTGCCGTCAGGCCTGTCCGGCGCAGGCCATTTCGTTTTCTGCCTCTACGGTTACGCTGGACAACGATCGCTGCATTCGATGCGGTCATTGTACGTTTGTTTGTCCTGTCGATGCGCTGGAAGATCTGCCAACCGCCCGGCGTTCTTACCGTCAGCAAACGCTGGTGGCGCCGTTTACCGCCCAGGCGGCGAGTGTAGAAGAACTGCTGATGTGGCATCTTCAGTATCAGATTCGCGGACTGGAAATCGACATCGATGCATATCCCACGTGGGCGCTTGCCGTGGCGGCGTTAAATATTCGCCTTAGGGCGCTGGGGGAACCACTCTGGCAAGTGATTCCGCCGTCCGCGAAGCGCGTGAACGTGGCGCGCCGTCATTTACTGCACGTCAGCGAAGAGAAGGTGCAGACCGCGAGCGTGAACCCGTCGCCGCGTTTGCGCCGAAGCCGTATGCCGCACATGCAGGACTATGCGCTACAGCTTGATATCGCCAGTTGCGTACTCTGCGGAGCGTGTGAACGGGTTTGTCAGGAGAAGGCGATTCAGATTGGCGAACGGGCGTTACGCGCAGAGATGTCACGTTGTACGGGGTGCAATAACTGCGCGGTAGTTTGCCCGACAAAAGCGATTACGACCAGGCACAGCGTGGGCGAGAGTCAGCCACAGCACTATCCGTTTACGCGTAAGGTCTGCCGGGACTGTCGCCGGGTGTTCGCCACGTTTGGCGCAGACGACACACAGTGTCCCATTTGCCAGCGGCATGAATACGGAATGCGGGGGCGGTAATGGACTGACCAGGCCCCCGTCGGGATTGCAAACGCGGTGCCGGGAATCAGGTCAATACCATCGGCCATTCGGGCGGGGTGTGGCTCATCACTTCGACCATAACGGATTCGATGTTTTTCCAGATGGCGGAGATATCCATCAGGGTGATGCCGAGCAGCCCGGTGGCAAACCAGCAGGCGGCGATAACGCCCAAACCGCTGCTGATAACAGCCAGGCCAATATAGTCGGATTTACGAAAACGGATATTCAGCGTACTGGCTAAAAACATCAGCACGGCGCTCAGCAGTGGCCAGCGGAGAAGCACCACGCCAGTGGTTAGGGTTGCCATGAAACATTTCCTCTGAAAAGCAGGGTGCCCGGACAGCGCGGCGTTTTCACGGGCGTGTAACACTCTGGCTATCGACAGGCATTCACATTAACACGAATGAAACGTTGTTTCTGTTTCATAATTTATGTGAACTATATCACGTTAATGAGCTTATTTTCCAGCCAGGGCGAGGATTTTTTGTTTGCTTTTTAACCATGCTTTGCGTGTGGGTAAAGGTGTTCAGCGGAAGTAAAAGCATCGGGGCGTCTGGTCGGAATAGACCGTTAATAACGCGCGATTAAGTCGACCTTTTTTGGTTTGTCCAAAATAATACCGGGAAATTGAACGCCACTGCTTAATAGAAATGATGGCTTGCCAGGAATGAACCACGAAATGATATTAATAACCCCTGATATTATCAGACTTTTACTAATAAAAGTCAGTTGCTAATATTGTAGGATTCATGCAACGTAACACCCCTGTGTGATTTATACCTGTCATGCTTCAGATTGCCCGTGCGTTGGCGGCAATGGCAATTATCCAGGTATGGCATCCGGCCTCGATAATAACAGGCGTATAATATGCAGGGATATAGGGCTGAAATGAATCATCAGGCGCGACGGAAGATGCTGAGGTTTCTCGGGATAATCATGGTGGTGTTGCTTCCCATGATGTTAGCGCTATGGTTTGCCCAATTGCGAGCCGTATCCCAGACCAGTCATCAATTGCGTATATTCGCACAACTGACATTAGATAAAACTGAACTGGTTATTTTACAGGCTGACTTAGCGCGCGACGCCGCCGAACAGTATCAGGGACAAGCCTGTACCCCCGCACATCGGCAAAGAATGTTAAATATTATTCGTGGGCGTCTTTATATCAATGAGTTAATTTATGCGCAGGGTAATCGCTTTTTATGTTCAACGGTCATGGCGCCGACCACACCCTTTATTATGCCGGACGCTGAGTATAAACGAAAACCTGATGTCGCGATTTATTACTTCCGTGACACGCCCTTTTTTACAGGCTACAAAATGGCGTATATGCAGCGTGGCAATTACGTTGCAGTGATCAATCCCTTATCCTTCAGCGAAGTGATGACAGAAGATCCGGCGCTTGCCTGGGGCGTTTTCGACACGGTTACCGATACGTTCTTTTCCGTCAGCGAAAAAGCGTGGGTTGCGGAGCTATTGCCGCTGGTGCGCCGCGGTCAGTCCGTGTTTCAGCAGGATGGCCGTTTTTACACGCTCGTTCATTCCGATAAACGCCCCATCGCGGTGATTGTTTCGACAACGACCGGTCGATTTTATCAAAATCTGTACCAGCAACTGCTTTTCACCCTTCCGCTTGCCGTGCTTTGCAGCATACTGCTGTTGCTGCTCTGGTCGCGGGCGCGTCGGCAATACAGGTCGCCGCCGCGGATGCTGCAGCGGGCGCTTAAACAGCGCCAACTGTGCGTACACTATCAGCCGATTATGGACATCAAAAATGAGAAATGCGTGGGCGCGGAAGCGTTGCTGCGCTGGCCTGGATACAACGGACAGGTCATGAGTCCCGCCGAATTTATCCCCCTGGCGGAAAAAGAGGGGATGATCGCGCAGATCACCGATTATGTGGTGGAGGACGTTTTCCGGGAGATGGGGGCGTTTCTGGCGGCAAACCCGTCGCTGTATATTTCGATCAATCTCTCCGCGTCAGACTTCCATTCTTCCCGACTGATTGCCCTGATCGCCAACAAAGCGCGTCAGTACGGTGTGCTTGCGCAACAGATCAAAGTGGAAGTCACTGAGCGGGGCTTTATCGACGTGCCGAAAACCACGCCGGTTATTCAGGCGTTTCGTCAGGCGGGCTACGAAGTGGCGATCGATGACTTTGGCACCGGCTATTCCAACCTGCATAACCTGTATTCCCTGAAGGTGGATATCCTGAAGATCGATAAATCGTTTATCGACACACTCACCACGAACAGCACCAGCCACCTGATCGCGGAGCATATTATCGAGATGGCCCAAAGCCTGCGGCTGAAAACCATCGCGGAAGGCGTGGAAACGGCGGATCAGGTCAACTGGTTGCTTAAGCGCGGCGTACAGTATTGTCAGGGGTGGCACTTCGCGAAAGCGCTGCCGCCGCAGGCGTTCATCGACTGGCTACAGCAGCCGCCCGCACGTCTGATGTCGCGCGGGCAGTAAACTTACAGACGATGGCGGTAGTCGCTGGGGGTACGATCAAACTCCCGGCGAAAAACGCGGGAAAAGGTCTGTTGTGATACGTAGCCTAAATCCATAGCGATATCGAAGATGGGTCGCTCGGTATTACGCAACTCCACGGCGGCTAACAGCAGTCGGCGCTGGCGGATATAGTCGCCGAGCGTCTGGCGCATCACGGTGCGGAACATCCTTTGTAAATACCATTTTGAATAGCCTGATTTTTTCGCGACCACATCAATGTTCAGCGGTTGGTCGATATGTTCATCAATCCATTCAACAAGGGTCTGAATAATTTGCTGATGGGACATAGCGTTGCCTCTTTTTCAGGGTTCGATTCGTCTTTTGTCTGCGGGCGAGTATAATTCCTCAAGTTAACTTGAGGTAAAGCGATTTATGGAAAAGAAATTACCCCGCATAAAAGCCTTGCTGACGCCGGGCGAAGTGGCGAAACGCAGCGGTGTGGCGGTATCCGCGCTGCACTTCTATGAAAGTAAAGGGTTGATTAGCAGTACTCGTAACAGCGGCAATCAGCGGCGGTATAAGCGCGATGTGTTGCGTTATGTGGCGATCATTAAGATTGCCCAACGGATCGGCATTCCGCTGGCGACCATCAGCGAGGCGCTTGGGGTACTGCCGGAAGGCCATACGTTGAGTGCGAAGGAGTGGAAGCAGCTCTCTTCGCAATGGCGGGATGAACTGGACCGGCGCATTCATACGCTGGTGGCGCTGCGCGATGAGCTGGACGGTTGTATCGGCTGCGGCTGCTTATCGCGTAAGGATTGCCCGTTGCGGAACCCTGGCGACCGACTTGGTGAACAGGGTACCGGCGCGCGGCTGCTGGAGGATGATTAACGTTTTTCGCCGACCCGGACCGCTAAGCGCATCCGGGCGACAGGATTACTGATTCTCAATCAACAGCGCTTCCAGCAAATCAAGGTCATGCAGCAGCTTTTGCAGGGTCTCATTGCTGATCTCACGCGTGGCGCGCAGGTGGTACAACTCCGCGCGTTCAGAACGCAGCGCGGCAAGGCGGAAACGACGCTCGAGGTTCTCTTCCTGTAGCGAACTTTCGACATCGTTGCGTCCGTCAGCGCGGCGACGCAGGTTACCGATGACCCGCGAACTCACTTCGGTCAGCAGTTGGTTGTCGATGTTCTCCTCGGTATCCGCCGCCAGGCGCTCTTCCATTTTCTGAATCGCTACTATCGCCACTTCTGCCGTTGCCGCGCGCGCGATGCGTTCCTCTTTCAGTTGCTGCGAATGGTCAGCCACTTCCAGATGTTGCAGCAGTATCGGCAGCATTATCACGCCAACGAACAGCGAGAACAGGATCACCCCGGCGGCGAGGAACACCAGTTCGTAACGCGCCGGGAAAACGTTGCCATCCGGCAGCAGCAGAGGAATGGAGAGCACACCCGCCAGCGTGATCGCCCCGCGCACCCCCGCGAAAGAGGCGATAAGAATTTCACGCGTGGTCCACGATCCAAACTCCATCGGTTTCTTTTTCAAAAAACGCATGCTGAATTTTTTCATCGTCCACAGCCAGCCGAAGCGCACCAGCATCAGCGCGACGTAAATCAGCACGATGTCGGTAAACAGCATCCAGATTTCGACGTTTGGATCGGCTTCCGCCGCCACCAGCGACGACTCGAGAATACCAGGCAGTTGCAGGCCCAACAGTAAAAAGACCATGCCGTTAAACACAAACTCCAGCATCGCCCAGGTACTGTTGGCGCGCAGACGCATAGCCAGCGGCGCGCGGCGCATGACGCCGGAACGGGTGATGGTCATCCCGGCGGCGACTGCCGCCAGAATTCCCGACACGCCGATGTGTTCGGCAATCAGGTAAGAGGCGAACGGCAGCAGGAACAGCAGCACGATCTGTGTCGCGGGTTCATCGCCGCCCCAGCGGCTAAGAAAACGCAGCGAACGCCCGTACAGCCAACTGACCACAAAGCCCGCGAGGATACCGCCAATCGCCACCTTAAGAAATTCCACGGTTGCGCCGCCAACGGTAAAGATCATTGTGCCCATCGCCACCGCGACGGCAAACTTCAGCGACACCAGGCCAGAAGCGTCATTCATTAACGCTTCGCCCTGTAAAATGCCCATGATCTTCTTCGGAATACGTCCTTCACCGACGATGCCGGAAAGCGCCACCGCATCGGTTGGCGACAGCACCGCCGCCAGCGCAAAAGCGGGTATCAACGGGATGCCCGGCACCAGCCAGTAAATCAGAAAACCGATGCCGACAACGGTGACAATCACCAGCGCCAGCGCCAGGCCGAAGATCTCTCGCCCGTGTTCAAGGAATTCGCGCGTCGGCGTCTTCCAGCCGTCGGCGAACAGCAGCGGCGGAATAAACAGAACTAAAAACAGTTCGGGATCAAATTCCACATGCAGACCAAATGTGGGCCATGCCAGCAGTGCGCCGATGGCAATCTGCATGAGGGGTAAGGGGAGCTGGAAGGGCAATACGCGCGTAAATACCCCGGACAGCGAGACCACAAGGGTCATGATGAGTATTGTGAAAAAAATTTCCATGCGTTCCCTGTTTGCGATGTTTTTTATGTGCCTGAGAGGCTTCGTGCCTCGATTTTACCTTTTTCAGAGTATCGCAAAAGACAACGAAATGTGCGGTGAAAATAAAAACGGGCGGCCAAAGCCACCCGTTTTCGGAATCACTTCGCGATCAAATCGCCCAGCCGCCCGCGTAGAACGTCACCAGCGCGATGGCGATCACCACCGTACCCACGTTCAGCTTGCGCCATTCGCCGGAAACCAGACGACCAATCACCAGCGTGGCAAAGCCGATCATGATGCCGGTAACGATATTACAGGTCAGCACGATGAACACCGCTGTGACCAGACCCGCCATCGCGTCGACGAAGTCGGCGAAATCAATTTTCGCCACGTTGCTCAGCATTAACAGGCCCACGTACATTAGCGCAGGCGCCGTCGCGTATACCGGCACCAGATAGGACAGCGGAGAGAGGAACAGGATCAGCAGGAACAGAACGCCGACGGTGATCGCTGTCAGGCCGGTTTTACCGCCCGCTGCCGTCCCTGCCGCGGATTCGATATACACCGCTGCCGGCGCTGCGCCCACCAGACCGGAGAACACGCTGCTCAGGGAATCTGTGGTCAGCGCTTTGCCGCCGTCGATGATCTGGCCGTCTTTGTCGAGCAGATTCGCCTGCCCCGCCACGGCGCGGATGGTGCCGGTTGCGTCAAACACTGCGGTCATAACCAGCGCCAGCACGCTTGGCAGCACCACCGGATTCAGCGCGCCCATGATATCCAGGCTGCCAATCAGCGATTTGCCGTTTTCATCGCTCAGCGACGGCATCGCGAAAATGCCGGAGAATTTCACCGCCGGATCACAGATCAGCCCGACAATCGAAATACCAATGATGGTCAACAAAATGCCGCCCGGCACTTTCAGCTTTTCAAGGCCGAGGATTACCGCCAGTCCGACCAGCGACATGATCACCGGGAACGTTGCGAAGTCACCCAGCGCCACCGGCAGGCCATCCAGTGGGTTTTTGATTACCAGGCCTACGCCATTTGCCGCAATTAGCAGCAAAAACAGGCCGATACCAATACCGGTGCCATGCGCGACGCCCTGCGGCAGATTGCGCAAAATCCAGCTACGAATGCCGGTCGCAGAGATAATGGTAAACAGAATCCCCATCAGGAATACCGCGCCCAGCGCCACCGGCACGCTGATCTGCTGACCGAGCACCAGGCTGAACGCGGTAAATGCGGTCAGTGAAATGGCGCAACCGATCGCCAGCGGCAGATTCGCCCACAGCCCCATAACGATGGAGCCTAACCCCGCCACCAGACAGGTCGCGACAAATACCGCAGCAGGCGGAAAGCCAGCTTTGCCCAGCATGCCCGGCACCACGATAACCGAGTACACCATCGCCAGAAACGTTGTTAACCCGGCAACCACTTCCTGACGGACAGTGCTTCCACGTTGTGAAATTTTAAACCAGGCGTCAAGTGAACCGCCGGTACGCGCTGAAGGCGTAGACATAGAAAACATCCCCTGAGAGTTTATTTTTCGTCTTTATGCGTGGTGGACAATCCACTGCCAGCGAAACGTCAATTCCCTGTGCTCTGTCGCGACAAAAGGGGAGTCGCAAAAAGCAAACGTTTAGCTCCGCGCATAAAAAAACGGGTAGTAAAAAAAAGCAAACGATTATCCAGCGATCATATGGCGATTTTCAACTGAACTTTGTCGCTTTTTATGCATTTCTTGCGTTAACGACGAAGAAATCATCAACTGATGCGCAAACGTTACCGTCGATGCGCAATCTGGCAACATAATTTGCCGTGTCGTTTCGCCCATGCGCGGGGCACAGGAGACATTTTCGTCCTCACCCGCCGGGGATCTCAAAGGGGCCGCCCTGTTGAATCGCTCGCTGCCAGGCCGGACGCATTTCCACCCGTTTTTTCCATGCCTCGATGTGGGAGAGATTATCGATGCCGCCGCGCGCCAGTAGAGCAAACAGCGGGAAACTCATCTGAATGTCGGCCATGCTGAACGGTTCTCCGGCAAACCAGAGATGTTCGGCAAGGTGAGCGTCAATGAAACGCGCGTGGGTTTCCAGTTGTGGATTGAGATACGCTTTCTGCACGCCTTTTCCCAGCGCACCGCCCAGCGTGCGCAAGCCAAAGGGAACCGGCGGCTTGCCAAGACTGACAAAGACCAGTTTCATCAGCAGTAACGGCATGAGCGAACCTTCCGCATAGTGCAGCCAGAATCGGTACTGCCGCTTCTGTTCCGCGTCGGCGGGTTTAAATTTGCCTTCGCTGTCGTAGGTTTCCTGCAAATATTCAAGGATTGCACCCGATTCCGCAATGACGACGCCGTTATCCTCCACCACGGGCGACTTGCCGAGCGGATGCACTTTTTTCAACGCCGGCGGGGCAAGCAGGGTCTTTTCACGCTGGTAACGGACAATCTGGTAGGGCAGCGATAGTTCTTCCAGCGCCCAGAGAATGCGCTGGGAACGAGACTGGTTTAAATGATGTACCGTTAGCATGTGAGGCTCCTGTGAATTCATCTTCTTAACTATAGAAAATTGTGGAAGATGACGAAAAAAATTCGGCTAAAAAATCACCACGTCGGCTGGCAAACAGGCGGCCTCGGCATACACTTACAGTATCAACACAAACCGGAACCTCCACCACGTGCTCGAATGAGGGGTGTTGACGTCGGGGGAAACCCTCCCGTGAACTCAGCGGGATAGAGAGAAAGACAAAGACCGGAAAACAACTAAAGCGCCCTTGTGGCGCTTTAGTTTTTTGCCGGGTTGATGGTTTGCGATGCCCCTGCCCAGAATCCTTCGCAACATGAAAGCCACGCTTTGGCGCTATGGGAAAGGTAGACCCCTTCGCGCCAAATCATCCCGAGCTGCCAGCGCAGTTCGCTTTCCAGCGGGATCCAGCGCAGCGTGTTTTTATCCAGCCGTTCACAGATGGGCTCCGGCAGAATAGCAATGCCGACGCCTGCCTGTACCATCGCCGCAAGAAAATCCCACTGTCCGCTGCGTACCGCAATGCGCGGCTTGACGTTGCGTTCGCTAAAAAGCTGCATCAGCTGACGGCTCAGGGCGAAATCTTCGTTGTAAATCAGCAGCGGGTGCTCTGCCAGCGTTTCGGGGGAAACGGACTCACAGGTTGTCCACTGACCGGCACGGGGCGCCAGGACGCAAAGCGGATGGTTAAACAGCGGCAGGGTCGCCAGACCGCTTTCAGCTTCTATCGGCAGCGCGGTCATCGCCACGTCCAGTTCGCCATTCATCACCGCCTGTTGCACCGTCAGGCCGCCAAACTCCGCGACCTTCAGCTCGACGCCCGGATAGCGCTGGCGAAACAGACTGATAGGACCCGCCATCAACATGCCGACCATGGGCGGAATGCCTAACCGTAGCAGGCCTTTGTTGAGATGGTTGATGTCTCCCAGCTCCGCTTCCAGTTGGCGAAACTCCGCCAGAATCGCCAGCCCGCGCTCAAACACCACCCGTCCGGTGTCCGTGAGCAAAAGCTTGCGCCCGTCGCGGATCAGCAGCGTGCAGTTAAGCTCGTCTTCAAGATTTTTTAACATCTTGCTGATGGTGGGTTGCGTGACATACAACTTCTCCGCCGCGCGGGTGAAACTCTGCTGACGCACCACCTCGACAAAATAACGCAGCGTTCTGATGTCCATGACTATTCCTTACGACTATGCCCGCAATGATTTTAATTCATTTCTTTCATCGACGGGCGCTCTCTATACTGGCGCTCCGAATTATTTTTCAGGACATCCCTTCATGGCTGTGGCGATACGCCGCATTACGCCTGTTGTCGTACAGCGACTTCAGGTTCCGGTTCAGGTTCTGCTGTACGCTGGTCTGTTTATCGTTGCGCAAAACCTTGTCTCCTGGCTGCATTTGCCGCTTCCGGCCAATCTGGTGGGCATGGTGCTAATGCTGACGCTGATTGTGTGTCGGATCCTGCCGTTGCGCTGGGTGCGGGCGGGGGCCCGCTGGCTGCTGGCGGAAATGCTGCTGTTCTTTGTGCCCGCGGTGGTGGCGGTGGTGAACTATGCGCAACTGCTGTTGATCGACGGCTGGCGTATTTTTGCCGTGATTGCGCTCAGCACCCTGATGGTACTCGGTGCGACCGCGTGGGTGGTGGACAAGGTGTATCGCTATGAGTTGCGCAGGTTAAATCGTGAGTAATTTTCAGCTTAGCGCGCTCTGTCTGGTCATCACACTGGTCATCTATTTTCTCAACAAGCGCCTGTATCGCCGCTTTCGCCGACTGCCGCTGATGCCGCTGGTGCTCACCCCGGCGCTGCTGGTGTTGATGCTGGTGTTTGGGCATATCTCCTGGCAAAGCTATATTGGCGAGTCGCACTGGTTATTGTGGCTGCTTGGTCCGGCGACCATCGCCTTTGCAGTGCCGGTCTACGACAATTTTGCCATCATCAAACGTCACTGGATGTCCCTTAGCGCAGGCGTGGTGACGGCAACGGTGGTGGCGGTCACCAGTTCGGTCTGGCTGGCGCGGCTGTTTACGCTCTCCGATGAAATCCAGCGCAGCCTGGCCGTTCGCTCGGTGACCACCCCGTTTGCGCTGGCGGCGGCGGAGCCTATCGGCGGACAGCCGGATCTGGTGGCGCTGTTCGTGGTGGTGACTGGCGTGTTTGGCATGGCGGTTGGCGATGCGCTGTTTCTGCGGCTGTCGATACGCGAAGGTATGGCGAAAGGCGCCGGATTCGGCGCGGCGTCTCACGGCGCAGGAACGGCGCGCTCCTACGAACTGGGGCAGCAGGAGGGCGTCGTCGCCAGCCTGGTGATGATGCTCTCCGGCGTGGTGATGGTGCTCATTGCGCCGCTGGTCGCGAAGCTGATGTTCTAACCAGCGGCGGTTGGGTTATGTCAGACGCGACGCCAGCGCAAATTCGTTAAAGTGGACCGGACGCTGCTGCTGCATGGAGAGGTTTCCGGCGATGCCGGTGAGGATCGACATCGCCCCGGCGCGGTGGTCGGCGGCGCGCTGAAGCGGGTCGTGTTTCACCTCGCCAAACAGATCGGCGAGCATCGCGTTGTCGCCGCCGCCGTGTCCGCCTTCGCCCAGCGTGAAGTCAGCTTTCCACGGCGCGGCAAACATTGGGAAGACGGTGATATCGCAGGTCTCGAGGCTGCCTTCGTTGGCGCGTTCGCCGCCAGCGTTAACGTACGATTTCTCGACGATCTTCATCTCCAGACGGCCTTTGCTGCCGTTAAAGACCACGTTCAGCCCTTCCCAGGGCAGATAAGTGTTCAGTGAATACGTCAGCTGTACGTCATTCTGATATTTCACCAGCACCGACATCGTATCTTCAATGGTAATGCCGTCGCTGAACACGCTCTGGTCGCGGAAGTAGCTATCCTCATGTTCCGCATCCAGATAGAGCGCTTTCAACTGCGGATTCTCTGCCATTTGCAGGGCAAATGGGTCGTCTTTCGCCTGCGGGTAGCCGTGGGCGCGGGGATAAAACTGCGTGACGCCGCGTCGTTCGGCGTTCTCTCTGCCATAAAAACGCAGGCCGCCTTCAGCGTAAACGCGCGCTGGCGTGCTGGCCAACCAGAAGTTCATCAGGTCGAAATGGTGGGTCGATTTATGCACCAGCAGGCCGCCGCTATTGCGCTTTTCGCGGTGCCAGCGACGAAAATAGTCTGCGCCATGCTCGGTGTTCAGCAGCCATTCGAAGTGGACGGAATAAACCTCGCCGATCGTGCCGTTCATCAGCAGTTCGCGCACTTTGCTGTGGTGTGGGGCATAGCGATAGTTGAAGGCGACGCGCACCTGGCGGCCTGTTTCTTCAATGGCATCCAGAATACGCAGGGCGCGCTTTTCGTCGACAGTCATCGGTTTTTCGGTGATCACGTCGCAGCCCGCATGCAGCGCCCGGACGATGTAATCATCGTGGGTGCGGTCCATGGTGGTAACGATGATAATGTCCGGGCGCGTTTCACGGATCATCTCCTCAAACTGCTGCGCTTTCCAGGTCGATACCGGCGCAGCGCCCTCTTTTTCCAGTAATGTGTTGGCGTAGTTCATCCGGGTCTGGTTGGTATCGCAGAAGGCAACCAGCCGGGCGTTCTCTTTCCATTGCCCGCCAATTGCCGAAATATACAGTCCAGCGCGACCGCCGGTTCCTACCAGGGCATATTTCTTCATCGCATTCCCTTCTCTTAAAATGAATTAACGTGTTGATGTAATAAAAACAGCGTTTCACTCTTGTTTGGGTACTGTAGCGCTATCGCGGGAGATGGGTAGAACGCAGGAAGAAAAATGTGATCCCCGGCCATAAAGACCGGGGAGTGGGAGAGTGATTAATGGGCGCGGCCTTGTTCGACGCCGTATCCGGTCTGGGAACGGATAAACTGGGCGCGGAACTGCTCGCGTTCGCGGTTTCCTTCCGCTGAGTTATCGGTGGCCGAGAAGAACCAGATGCCGAGGAACGCCACGGTAATGGAGAACAGCGCCGGGTATTCGTAGGGGAAGATCGCCTTTTCGTGACCGAGGATCTGTACCCAAATCGTCGGGCCAAGCACCATCAACACCACTGCCGTCAGTAACCCTAACCAGCCGCCCATCATCGCGCCACGGGTGGTCAGCTTCGACCAGTACATGGAAAGCAGGATGATCGGGAAGTTACAGCTTGCCGCGATGGCAAACGCCAGGCCGACCATGAAGGCAATGTTCTGGTTTTCAAACAGTACGCCAAGAATAATGGCGATGACGCCCAGCACCAGTACGGTGATTTTCGACACCCGCAGTTCTTCGCGCTCGGTGGCGCCTTTACGAAACACGTTGGCGTAGAGATCGTGTGAAACCGCCGACGCGCCCGCCAGCGTCAGTCCGGCCACCACCGCGAGAATAGTGGCGAAAGCGACCGCGGAGATAAAGCCGAGGAACAGATTGCCGCCGACCGCGTTAGCCAGATGCACCGCCGCCATATTGTTGCCGCCAATCAGCGCGCCCGCCGCGTCTTTGTACGCCGGATTTGCCCCGACCAGCATGATCGCGCCAAAGCCGATAATAAAGGTCAGAATGTAGAAGTAACCCATAAAGCCGGTGGCGTAGAACACGCTTTTACGCGCTTCGCGCGCGTCTGACACCGTGAAGAAGCGCATCAGGATATGCGGCAGACCGGCGGTCCCGAACATCAGACCAAGGCCCAGCGACAGCGCGGAGATCGGATCTTTTACCAGCCCCCCAGGGCTCATGATGGCGGTGCCTTTCGGATGAACCGCCATTGCTTCGGTAAACAGGTTATTGAAGCTGAAACCGACGTGCTTCATCACCATAAAGGCCATGAAGCTGGCGCCGAACAGCAGCAGCACCGCTTTGATGATCTGCACCCACGTCGTCGCCAGCATACCGCCGAATAGCACGTACATCATCATCAGCACGCCGACCAGCACCACCGCAATGTGGTAATTCAGACCAAATAACAGTTCGATGAGTTTGCCCGCGCCGACCATCTGGGCGATCAGATACAGCGCCACCACCACCAGCGAACCGCAGGCGGAAAGAATGCGGATCGGGCCTTGCTTGAGACGGTAGGAGGCCACATCGGCAAAGGTATAACGTCCCAGATTACGCAGGCGCTCGGCGATCAGAAACAGAATGATCGGCCAGCCCACCAGGAAGCCCAGCGAGTAAATCAGGCCGTCGTAGCCGGAAGTGAACACCAGCGCGGAGATGCCCAGAAAAGAGGCGGCAGACATGTAGTCGCCCGCAATCGCCAGTCCGTTCTGAAAACCAGTAATATTGCCGCCCGCCGTGTAGTAGTCGTTGCGCGAACGCACGCGTTTAGAGGCCCAGTAGGTAATTCCGAGCGTAAATACGACAAAAATCAAAAACATAATAATGGCCTGCCAGTTGGTTGGCTGGCGCTCTACTGTACCGCTAAGGGCATCCGCCGCGTTGGCCGCGAAGGGTAGTGTGGCGGCAAGCGCCGTCAGGACTCTCTTCATGATGCGTTAACCTCGTGCAGTACTGCATTATTAAGACGGTCGAATTCGCCGTTCGCCCGCCAGATATAAATGCCGGTCAGAATAAAGGAGATCAGAATGACCCCGACGCCAATGGGGATACCCCGGGTGACGCTGGTTCCCGCGTGGAGCGGCGTACCCAGCCAGCCAGGCGCGAAAGCAATCAGTAAAATAAAGCCGATATAAATCACCAACATGATGACCGACAGAAGGGTGGCAAACCGTTGCCTTTTTTCGACTAACTCCCTGAAACGCGCACTGTCTTCTATCCGCTGATAAATAGTGTCATTCATCACAGAGCTCTCCAGAGGCCCCCTGCGTCTTTCGCGCCACAGGTGCGTTGGCCGCACTTACCCACCCCAGTCGCCTGGTTCACTCTGCGACTGGGGATGTGTTCGTTTGCCGCCTTCCTGCAACACGAAATCCTTTGGGGGGTTTTATATATTCCCTCCCGATGAAGAGAGGGGTAAGGTCAGAAATGTCGGCCGGATAAAACGCTTCGCAGCGCCATCCGGCCTGTTCTCATTATGAAGGCATCGCGATAGCCTGCTTCTCTTCGAGCAGTTTCTCTACCACGCCAGGATCGGCAAGGGTCGAGGTATCGCCCAGATTGCTGGTATCGCCTGCCGCGATCTTGCGCAAAATACGGCGCATAATTTTGCCGGAACGGGTCTTCGGCAGGGAATCGGTCCAGTGCAGCACGTCCGGCGTCGCCAGCGGACCAATCTCTTTTCGTACCCAGTTGCGCACTTCCGCGTACAGTTCCGGAGAAGGCTCTTCGCCGTGGTTCAGGGTCACGTAGGCATAAATCGCCTGGCCTTTAATGCTGTGCGGAATACCCACCACCGCCGCTTCGGCGATTTTGGGATGCGCCACCAGCGCGGACTCAATCTCCGCGGTGCCCAGACGGTGACCGGACACGTTCAGCACGTCGTCCACGCGACCGGTGATCCAGTAATAGCCATCTTCGTCACGACGCGCGCCGTCGCCGCTGAAGTACATATTTTTAAAGGTCGAAAAGTAGGTCTGCTCGAAACGCTCATGATCGCCGAACAGCGTGCGCGCCTGACCCGGCCAGGAGTCGGTGATCACCAGGTTGCCCTCGGTCGCCCCTTCCTGCGGATTGCCTTCGTTATCCACCAGCGCAGGCTGCACGCCAAAGAACGGACGGGTGGCGGAACCGGCTTTCAGCTCTGTCGCCCCCGGCAGCGGGGTGATCATGAAACCGCCGGTTTCGGTCTGCCACCAGGTATCGACCACCGGGCATTTCTCATTGCCGATCTTTTTCCAGTACCACTCCCACGCTTCCGGGTTGATCGGCTCGCCAACGGAGCCGAGAATGCGCAGGGAGGAACGGTCGGTGCCCTCGATCGCTTTGTCGCCTTCCGCCATCAGCGCACGGATCGCGGTTGGTGCAGTATACAAAATCGTGACCTGATGCTTATCGACCACCTGCGCCATACGCGCTGGCGTCGGCCAGTTGGGCACCCCTTCGAACATCAGCGTCGTGGCGCCGCAGGCCAGCGGGCCGTACAGCAGGTAGCTGTGTCCGGTGACCCAACCCACATCGGCGGTGCACCAGTAGATGTCGCCCGGATGGTAGTCGAACACATATTTAAAGGTGCTCGCGGCATACACCAGATACCCGCCGGTGGTATGCAGCACGCCTTTCGGCTTGCCGGTAGAGCCGGAGGTATAAAGAATAAACAGCGGATCTTCCGCATTCATTTCAACAGGCTGATGCTCAGCACTGGCATTTTCAATGACGTCGCTCCACCACAAATCGCGGTTTTCCGTCCAGTCGATAGTGCCGCCGGTGCGCTTGAGCACAATCACGTGTTCGATGCTTGTTACGTTCGGATTTTTCAGCGCGTCGTCGACGTTTTTCTTCAACGGAATGCTGCGCCCGGCGCGCACCCCTTCATCGGCGGTGATCACCAGCTTCGAGCTGGAGTCGATAATGCGTCCGGCAACCGCCTCCGGCGAAAAACCGCCGAAGATCACCGAATGCACCGCGCCGATGCGCGCGCAAGCCAGCATCGCGACGGCGGCTTCCGGCACCATCGGCATATAAATCGCCACCACGTCGCCTTTCTTAATGCCTAACGCCTGCAGGGCATTGGCAAAGCGGCAGACGTCACGATGCAGTTCGCGGTAGCTAATGTGTTTACTCTGCGACGCGTCGTCGCCTTCCCAGATGATGGCGGTGCGATCGCCATTTTCCGCCAGATGGCGGTCAAGGCAGTTCGCCGCCAGGTTGAGCGTGCCGTCTTCGTACCATTTAATCGAGACGTTGCCCGGCGCGAAAGAGGTGTTCTTTACGCGTGTATACGGTTTGATCCAGTCGAGAATTTTGCCCTGCTCGCCCCAAAAGGTATCCGGCTCGTTAATTGATTGTTGATATTTTGCCTCATACTGCTCCGGGTTTATCAGGCAACGGTCCGCAATATTGGCGGGAATGGCGTGTTTATGTATTTGGCTCATGGCTTTTGTTCTCCTTGTAAGATGTTAATAATATGTCTCATAAACGTTAAATGTAGGGGTTTAGTCAGTTTTGTTTAGTATTTGCGCGGCAGATCACGCAATAACGGAACTGTGCAAATAATCGGCAATACGTTTTTTGAAGAAGGCCAAAAAAAGTTGTGGAATTCTTTTCGCAACAGACGGTTATGTTAATTTTTTATGAAGGTGCTTCGACGAGGAAAAGCACAAAGGGAGTAGCAATAAAACGGGGTGACTAACTCTAAAGTGGTATTTTACATACACTTACAATTGATTAAAGACAACATTTTCCGTGTGGTTTTTTGTTACATCTAGATTAGGGCAATGTCATGACGGTTATGTGCGGTTATCGTCATGGAAAGAATAAAAAAGAACCGTCATTAAGAGCAATGGCGCAATCTGGATGAGACCTCTATGACAAGGATTACACATCGTGCACGCCGTTTTTTCAGCCTGATAGTACCGCTTTTTTTCATTTCTGCTGTTTACGCTGAGCAAACTGCCGCACCCGCAAAAACCGTTACCGTTGAAGCGAAAAATGACGTCTTCGCGCCTCAACATCCCGATCAATACCTCTCCTGGAAAGCCACGTCGGAACAGTCCACGCGGGAAGACGCGCTGGCGGAAGATCCGCGGCTGGTGATCCTGTGGGCAGGTTATCCCTTCTCTCGTGACTACAACAAACCGCGCGGGCACGCGTATGCGGTAACCGACGTGCGGGAAACCCTGCGTACGGGCGCGCCGAAAAACGCCGAAGACGGTCCGCTGCCGATGGCCTGCTGGAGCTGCAAAAGCCCGGACGTGGCGCGTTTGATCCAAAAAGAGGGGGAAGATGGCTACTTCCACGGCAAATGGGCGCGTGGGGGACCGGAGATCGTCAATAACTTAGGCTGCGCCGACTGCCATAACACCGCATCCTCCGATTTCGCGAAAGGCAAGCCGGAACTGACCCTGTCGCGCCCCTATGCGGAACGCGCAATGGAAACCATCGGCAAGCCGTTCGATAAGGCCAGCCGCTTTGACCAGCAGTCAATGGTCTGCGGTCAGTGCCATGTGGAGTACTATTTCGACGGTAAAAACAAAGCCGTTAAGTTCCCGTGGGATGAGGGAATGAAGGTCGAGAACATGGAGAAATACTACGACGCCATCGCGTTCTCTGACTGGACCAACTCGCTGTCGAAAACGCCCATGTTAAAAGCGCAGCACCCGGAATATGAGACCTGGAGCGCGGGTATTCACGGTAAAAACAACGTGACCTGTATTGACTGTCACATGCCAAAAGTGCAGAACGCGGAAGGTAAACTCTACACCGACCACAAGATTGGCAACCCGTTCGACAACTTCGCCCAGACCTGCGCGAATTGCCATACCCAGGACAAGGCTGCGCTGCAAAACGTGGTCGCCGAGCGTAAAAAGTCGATCAACGAGCTGAAAATCAACGTCGAGGATCAACTGGTTCATGCTCACTTCGAAGCGAAGGCGGCCTGGGATGCCGGAGCGACGGAAGCGGAAATGAAGCCGATTCTGGAAGACATTCGCCATGCGCAATGGCGCTGGGATCTGTCGATCGCCTCTCACGGCATTCATATGCATGCGCCGGAAGAAGGGTTGCGGATGCTGGGCGGCGCGATGGATAAAGCCGCTGATGCCCGTACCAAACTGGCGCGTCTGCTGGCGACCAAAGGCATCACCCACGAGATCGCCCTGCCGGATATCTCCACCAAAGAGAAAGCCCAGGCGGCGATTGGTCTGAACATGCAGCAGATTAACGCTGAAAAACAGGACTTCATCAAAACGGTGATTCCGCAGTGGGAAGACCAGGCGCGTAAAAACGGTCTGTTAAGCCAATAACCCCTTCCGCCCCACACACAGGGGCGGATTACTCAACGGAGTGAATATGAGCGTATTACGTTCGTTATTAACTGCTGGGGTGCTGGCGTCAGGTCTGTTATGGAGCCTGAGTGGGGCAACCGCCACGCCAACGCCGCAGGAGTCTGATCGCTGGGAGGTCACGCCACAGCGTAGCCCGGACGCCGCCTGCCTGGACTGTCATAAGCCGGACACCGACGGGATGCACGGCAAGCATGCGTCCGCCACCAATCCGAATAATAAACTGCCGGTCACCTGTACTAACTGCCACGGCCAGCCGTCGCCGCAGCACCGTGAAGGGGTGAAGGATGTGATGCGCTTTAACGAGCCGATGTACAACGTCGAGCAGCAAAACAGCGTCTGTATGTCCTGTCACCTGCCCGAGCAACTGCAAAAAGCTTTCTGGCCGCACGATGTTCACGTCACGAAAGTGGCCTGCGCCAGCTGTCACTCACTGCATCCGAAGCAAGACGCAATGCAGACGTTAAGCGATAAAGGGCGGATTAAAATCTGCGTCGATTGCCACAGCGATCAGCGCAACAATCCGAACTTTAATCCGGCGTCGGTTCCCTTGCTTAAGGAGCATCCATGAGCTGCTCCCGTCGCCAGTTTATCACCCGCGTCGGCGCGCTGGTGGCGGTTAGCGGCACAGCAGGACGCGTGGTAGCGAAAACGTTGAATATCAACGGCGTGCGTTACGGCATGGTGCATGATGAATCGTTATGTATCGGCTGTACCGCCTGTATGGATGCCTGTCGGGAAGTGAACAACGTGCCGGAAGGCGTCTCGCGGCTGACGATTATTCGCAGCGAACCGCAGGGGACGTTTCCGGACGTGAAGTACCGCTTTTTCCGTCATTCATGCCAGCATTGCGATCATGCGCCGTGCGTGGACGTCTGTCCGACCGGCGCGTCCTATCGCGATGCCGCCAACGGTATTGTGGACGTCAACCCGGATCTCTGTGTCGGTTGCCAGTACTGTATCGCCGCTTGTCCATACCGGGTGCGCTTTATCCATCCGGTGACGAAAACGGCGGATAAATGCGATTTCTGCCGTAAGACCAACCTGAAAGCGGGCAAGCTGCCAGCCTGCGTTGAGGCCTGCCCGACGAAGGCGCTGACCTTTGGTAATCTTGACGATCCCAACAGCGATATTTCGCGGCTGTTACAGCAGAAACCCACCTACCGTTACAAGCTGGCGCTGGGCACGAAACCGAAGGTCTACCGCGTTCCCTTTAAATTTGGGGAGGTGAGCCAATGACAAACGCATCTGCTTTCCACTTTGAATCGCTGGTGTGGGACTGGCCCATCGCCATCTATCTGTTTTTGATCGGTATCTCCGCCGGGCTGGTCACGCTGGCGATTCTGCTGCGTCGTTTCCATCCGGAGGCGGGCGGCGCTGACAGTACGCTGCTGCGTACAACGCTGGTGGTCGGGCCGGGGGCGATAATTCTCGGCCTGCTGATTCTGATCTTCCATCTGACGCGTCCGTGGACCTTCTGGAAACTGATGTTTCACTACAGTTTTACGTCAGTGATGTCGATGGGGGTCATGCTGTTCCAGTTGTACATGGTGGTGCTGGTACTGTGGCTGGCGAAAATCTTTGAAAAAGAGCTGATTGCTCTGCAACAGCGTTGGCTGCCGCGTCTGAGTGTGCTGCCAAAAGCGCTGTCGCTCATCACGCCGTTTCATCGCGCGCTTGAAACGCTGATGCTGGTGTTGGCGGTACTGCTTGGCGCCTACACCGGATTTTTGCTTTCCGCGCTCAAGTCCTACCCGTTCCTGAATAACCCGGTCCTGCCGGTGTTGTTCCTGTTCTCGGGGATCTCTTCCGGCGCGGCGGTGGCGCTCATTGCAATGGCCTTGCGCCAGCGCAGCAACCCACACAGTACGGAAGCGCACTTTGTTCACCGAATGGAAACACCGGTGGTGTGGCTGGAAATCTTCCTGCTGGCGGCCTTTTTTGTTGGCCTGGCGTTGGGCGATGACGGCAAAATGCGCGCGCTTTCCGCCGCGTTAGGCGGTGGATTCTGGACCTGGTGGTTCTGGATCGGCGTCGCGGGGCTGGGGCTGATTGTGCCGATGCTGTTGAAGCCGTGGGCGAATCGTGGATCCACCTTCCACGGTGTGCTGGCGGCCTGCGGCGCCAGCCTGACCGGCGTTCTGCTGTTACGTTTCTTTATTCTGTATGCGGGGCAACTGACGGTTGCATAACCTGGACGTGTTCCTACCTGAAGCCGGTTTTCTGGCGCTGTTGTTAAGCCTTGGGGTCAACGTGTTGACCCCGCTTGCCGTGCTGACCGGGATTCAGCGGCGCTGGCTGGGCGTTATGCGCCTGGCGAGCGTCGGCGTCTGGACGCAGTTCGCGCTTCTGCTGGCGGCGTTTACGCTGTTGATAAACGCCTTTCTGAGCAGCGACTTTTCGGTCATCTACGTGGCGCAGCACAGCCACAGCTTGCTGTCGTGGGGGCTAAAGCTGGCGGCGGTATGGGGCGGACATGAAGGTTCCTTACTGCTATGGGTGCTGTTTCTTTCTGCCTGGAGTGCGCTGTTTGCCTGGCGCTACCGTCAACAATCGGATGCGCTGTTTCCGCTGACGCTCAGCCTTCTTTCTCTGATCATCGCGTTGCTGCTGCTGTTTGTGGTGGTGTGGTCTGATCCGTTTGCACGCATTTTCCCTCCCGCGATAGAAGGGCGCGATCTCAACCCGATGCTGCAACATCTGGGGTTGATCCTGCATCCGCCGCTGCTGTATCTGGGCTATGGCGGGCTGATGGTGGCTACGGGCGTGGGGCTCGCCTCGCTGCTTCACGGCGATTTTACTGCCGCGGCCGCCCGGGTGTGCTGGCGCTGGGCGCTGCCCGGCTGGTGCGCGCTGACCCTCGGCATCATCCTTGGCTCCTGGTGGGCGTACTGCGAGTTGGGGTGGGGCGGATGGTGGTTCTGGGACCCGGTGGAAAACGCCTCTCTGTTGCCCTGGCTGTCCGCCAGCGCGCTGCTGCACAGTCTGTCGCTTTCGCGCAGACAGGGGATTTTTCGCCACTGGTCACTGCTGCTGGCGATCGTCACCCTGATTCTTTCACTGCTGGGCACGCTGATTGTGCGCTCCGGCATTCTGGTCTCTGTGCATGCTTTTGCGCTGGATAACGTGCGCGCGGCGCCGCTGTTTGCGCTGTTCGCCGTGCTGAGTCTCGCTTCGCTTGCGCTGTACGCCTGGCGGGCGCGTGATGGTCAACCGACAGCGCGTGCGGGGAACGGGTCGCGTGAAACGTTGATACTCGCGACGCTACTGCTTTTTTGCGCGGTACTGCTGATCGTGCTGGTGGGGACGCTTTACCCGATGATTTACGGTCTGCTTGGCTGGGGACGTCTTTCCGTAGGCGCGCCTTATTTCAATCGCGCTACGCTGCCGTTCGGCCTGCTGATGCTGGTCGTCATCGTTGTGGCGACGATAAGAAACCGTAAATCTGCCTGGCGACGACAGCTTCCGGCGCTGATTGCCCATACAGGCGTGCTGATCGCGGCGCTGGGGATTGTGGTGTCCAGCGTCAGCCGTCAGGAGATTAGCCTGAATTTACGTCCGGGGCAGCAGGTGGCGCTGGCAGGATACACCTTCCGCTTCGACCGGCTCGAGCTTGAAGCAAAGGGCAATTACACTACCGAGAAAGCGCAGATTGCGCTGTGGCAGGGGGAGAATCGTATTGGCAATTTGACACCGGAGCGGCGGTTTTATACCGCGCGCCGCCAGCAGATGATGGAGCCGGACATTCGCTGGAACCTTATACACGACTGGTATGCGGTAATGGGCGAGAAAACCGGTCCGGAACGTTACGCCATGCGGTTGTACGTTCAAAGCGGCGTGCGCTGGATCTGGGGCGGTGGGCTGCTGATGATTGTCGGCGCGCTACTGAGCGGCTGGCGCGGGAGGAGGGAAGATGCGTAATACGGCGCCATTTCACAGGCTGTTCATCCTGGTTACGCTACTTTTTTTCACGCTTATCGTCCACGCTCAGGTCGTCGATACCTGGACCTTCGCTAACCCGCAGCAGCAGGAGAAAGCGCTTTCTGTCGCCAGCCGGTTACGTTGTCCCCAGTGCCAGAACCAGAACTTACTGGAATCCAACGCGCCGGTGGCGGTCAGTATGCGCCATCAGGTCTACACAATGGTGGCGGAGGGGAAAAGCGAAGCGGAAATTACTGTCTGGATGACTGAACGCTACGGCGACTTTGTTCGCTACAATCCACCGCTGAACGGACAAACTTTGCTGCTTTGGGCGCTGCCGTGTCTGTTACTGCTGGTGGTGGGGGGGATCCTGTGGCGCGCGGTAACGCCCAAAAGGACAAACGATGATGCAGCCTGACTCCCACCGTTCTCTGCCCGTAAAACGTCTGGCGGCGGCCGTCATGCTGATGGTGATTATCTGCTTTAGCGGCTATCTGCTGTCGCCGAAATGGCAGGCGGTACGCAGCGAACAGCAGCGTCTGGCAGATCCGCTGCATGCGTTTACCGACGCGCAAACCCCACAAGCGCAACTGCGAACGTTGCAGAACCAGATTCGCGCGAATCCCCAGGACAGCGAAAAGTGGGCGTTACTCGGCGAGTATTACCTCTGGCGTAACGACTACGCTAACGCGCAGCGGGCGTATCGTCAGGCGCTGCAACTGCGCGGGGAGAACGCCGAGCTTTACGCCGCGCTGGCGACGGTGCTTTACTATCAGGCGGGACAGCATATGACGCCGCTGGCCCGCGAGATGATTGATAAAGCATTAGCGCTGGACGCCAGTGAGGTGACCGCGCTGATGCTCCTGGCCTCGGATGCGTTTATGCAGGCTGATTACCGCGAGGCGATTATCCAGTGGCAAAAAGCCCTCGATCTCAATTCACCGCGGGTAAACCGCGCACAGGTGATTGACGCAATAAATATGGCGAAGTTGTTGCAGAATCGTCAGAAATGATTTTGTTTTTTTGTGATTTATGTCGTTTTTGCTGTTTAAAAAACAGGCAAATGAACATCATGCGCAAAATAATTCCTGAAAGTTATAATTCAAAAACGCACATTTAAAAATCTTTCCATAACAAATAGTTATTCATAATAAACGCCATAAACTCGCGTTATTATGCATTATTTCAGCTAAATGCGCTGTTCTGAAAGGGTTGCGCAAGATGCCTTGCAAATGGTACTGATTATGCGCGTTAAAAAACTCTATAACCCAACGCAACACAATTCATACCCTTTCAGTATGTATCCATTCCCGCTTTGACGAGGGGACTGGCGCTCCATTGAGGAAGTCCGCTGTTATGAAAAGTTTTAAACTCAGCCTGGCCTGGCAGATTTTGATTGCCATGGTGCTGGGCATTCTACTGGGGAGTTACCTGCACTATCACAGCGACAGCCGTGAATGGCTGATTGCTAACCTGCTGTCACCGGCAGGGGATATCTTTATCCATCTGATCAAAATGATCGTCGTCCCTATCGTGATTTCGACGCTGATTGTCGGTATTGCCGGGGTGGGTGATGCCAAACAGCTTGGGCGTATCGGCGCCAAAACCATTATCTATTTCGAAGTGATCACGACCATCGCCATCATTCTGGGTATCACGCTGGCGAATGTGTTTCAACCCGGTTCCGGCATTGATATGTCGCAACTGGCGACCGTGGATATTTCGAAATACCAGAACACGACGGCGGAGGTGCAGAGCCATGCACATGGCCTGATGGGCACCATACTCTCGCTGGTGCCAACCAACATCGTGGCATCGATGGCGAAAGGCGATATGCTGCCGATCATCTTCTTCTCGGTACTGTTTGGCCTGGGGCTTTCTTCGCTGCCTGCCACACACCGTGAACCGCTGGTGACGGTGTTCCGCTCCATCTCCGAAACCATGTTTAAAGTCACCCATATGGTCATGCGTTATGCGCCGGTCGGGGTGTTCGCACTGATTGCCGTGACCGTCGCTAACTTCGGTTTTGCCTCCCTGTGGCCGCTGGCGAAACTGGTGCTGCTGGTTCACTTCGCGATTCTGTTCTTCGCGCTGGTGGTGCTGGGGATTGTCGCGCGCCTGTGTGGACTGAGCGTCTGGATCCTGATTCGCATTCTGAAAGACGAGCTGATCCTGGCTTACTCCACTGCCAGCTCCGAGAGCGTGCTGCCGCGTATCATCGAAAAGATGGAAGCCTACGGCGCGCCAGCGTCGATTACCAGCTTCGTCGTGCCAACGGGGTACTCCTTTAACCTTGACGGTTCCACCCTGTACCAGAGTATTGCCGCCATCTTTATTGCGCAGCTGTACGGGATCGACCTGTCGTTGTGGCAGGAGATCGTTCTGGTGCTGACGCTGATGGTCACGTCGAAAGGGATTGCCGGCGTGCCGGGCGTGTCGTTTGTGGTGCTACTGGCTACATTAGGCAGCGTGGGCATTCCGCTGGAAGGTCTGGCGTTCATCGCTGGTGTCGACCGTATCCTCGACATGGCGCGTACCGCGCTGAACGTGGTGGGGAATGCGCTGGCGGTGCTGGTCATTTCCAAGTGGGAACACAAGTTTGACCGCAAGAAAGCGCTGGCTTACGAGCGCGAGGTGCTGGGCAAATTTGATAAAACCGCCCAGTAACGGTTAACAGGTTGCCGGATAAGCATCGCGTTATCCGGCAACCTGCATCACCCGTTCGTTAATTTCTCAAACTCCTCGCAGCCGGTATCGAATCCTTCGGTGCAGCTCAGATTCAACCAGTGCAGCGCCTTCTGTTTGTTCTTCTCAATAAAGCCCTGTTCACCGTTCAGAAACATCATTCCCGCCCAGTATTCGGAATAGCCGGTACGGGAAATGGCGGAACTGCGTTTGAAATACCAGGTCGCTTTGTCATCGTCTGCCGGAATGCCGACGCCGTTGGCGTAAATCAGTCCAAGCAGCATCTGCGCATCAACCGCCACGTCGCTCTCGAGATTTTGCGAGGCGTTTTGCAGCAGGGAAATCGCTTTCGGGTAGTCGGGCTTCCCGGCCTGGGTGTTCAACAGAATCCGCGCGAGGGTGATCTCGCCCGCTTTACTGCCCGCTTGCGCCGCCCTTTCGGCCAGCGTTTTCGCTTCACGGTAATCGAGGCTGACCGGGTTGGTGATTTTGATTTGCGCCAGTAGCGCACAGGCGTCGGCATCGCCATTACTGGCGGATTTCTGCGCCCAGTATTCGGCTTTGCTTAAGTCGCCAAAGCTAAACCAACTGTCAGCGAGGTAATACTGTGCGCGTCTGTCTCCTGCCTCTGCGGCCTGCAAATACTGGCTTCCCGGTTCCGGGGCGGCAGCATGGGCAAAGAATGTCATGAATAACATCAATGCAAGAAGTGGTTTCATTTTGCGTTTTAGTTAGGGTACGGAAAAGACAGTATAAAGAGATCGTCTGGATAAAAAAACAGCCTCCATGGAGGAGGCTGCTGTCGTTAAACATGCCAGGTAAGGCATGTCAGAATCAACCCATTGCGCTTTCGCGCAGACGGGTTTTCAGCTTGTTGTATTCGTCAATCACATACTGCTCGGCGGCGCGCTGGTCGGCGATCGGCTCAACGCGTACGGCGCAGTATTTGTACTCCGGCGTTTTGGTAATCGGGCTTAAGTTCTCGGTGACCAGCTCGTTACAGGCACCAATCCACCACTGGTAGGTCATGTAAATCGCCCCTTTGTTCGGGCGTTCGCTGACCTGCGCGCGGGTGATGATTTTGCCTTTACGCGAATGAACCCAGACCAGCGCTTCATCTTCAATGCCCAGACGCGCGGCGTCGGCGGCGTTGATTTGCGCATAGCCCGGCTCGTCCGCCAGCGCAGCCAGCGCCGCGCAGTTACCGGTCATTGAGCGGCAGGAGTAGTGGCCAACTTCACGAACCGTCGACAGCACCATCGGGTACTCTTCGGTCAGCTTGTCGATCGGCGCAACCCAGTCGCAGGTAAAGAACTGCGCGAGACCGTTCGGGGTATCAAATTTCTCTTTAAAGAGATACGAGGTGCCCTGATCGGCGTCGGACGTGTCGCGACACGGCCACTGGATATAGCCCAGTTCGCCCATTTTCTCGTACGTGGCGCCGTAGAAATCCGGGCACAGATGACGCAACTCGTCCCAGATCTCCTGGGTGTTGTTATAGTGCATCGGGTAGCCCATCCGGGTGGCGATTTCACTGATAATTTGCCAGTCCGTTTTCAGATCCCACTTCGGTTCGACCGCTTTAAAGAAGCGCTGGAAACCACGGTCAGCGGCGGTAAAGACCCCTTCATGCTCGCCCCACGACGTAGACGGTAAAATCACATCCGCCGCCGACGCGGTTTTGGTCATAAAGATGTCCTGCACGATAACCAGTTCCAGGTCCTCAAACGCTTTACGCACGGCTGACAACTCGGCATCAGTCTGTAGCGGATCTTCGCCCATGATGTACGCCGCGCGCACTTCGCCATGCGCCGCCCGGTGCGGCAGCTCGCTGATGCGATAGCCGGTATGTTCCGGCAGGCTGTCGACACCCCAGGCTTTGGCGAACTTCTCACGGTTTTCCGGGAACTTCACGTACTGATAGCCCGGATAGGTGTCCGGCAGCGCGCCCATGTCGCAGGCGCCCTGTACGTTGTTCTGACCACGCACCGGGTTGACGCCGACGCTCGGCTTACCGAGGTTACCGGTCAGCATCGCGAGGCTGGTCAGCGAACGAACGGTTTCCACGCCCTGATAGAACTGGGTGACGCCCATGCCCCACAGGATCGATGCGCTTTTCGCCCCGGCGTACATCCGCGCCGCCTGACGAATGTCGTGGGCGCTGACGCCGGTGATATCCTCAACAGATTCCGGCGTATAACCGTCGACAATCTTACGGTACTCTTCAAAGCCTTCCGTACGCGAAGCGACAAACGCCTGGTCGTACAGGTTTTCTTCAATAATGACGTGGCCCATGGCGTTCAACAGCGCGATATTCGAGCCGTTTTTCAACGCGATGTGCATATCGGCAATGCGCGCGGTTTCAATTTTGCGCGGATCGCAGACGATGATTTTCGCGCCGTTACGTTTCGCGTTAATCACATGATTCGCCACGATGGGGTGGGAATCCGCCGGGTTATACCCGAAGATAAACACGAGATCGGTGTTATCAATTTCGTTAATTGCGTTACTCATTGCGCCGTTACCGACCGACTGGTGCAGACCTGCAACCGATGGGCCGTGTCAGACGCGAGCGCAGCAGTCAACGTTATTGGTACCAATAACGGCGCGCGCAAATTTTTGCATGATGTAGTTGGTTTCATTCCCGGTGCCACGCGACGAACCGGTCGTCTGAATGGCGTCGGGTCCGTATTTCGCCTTGATGGCGCTCAGGCGTTCAGCGACGTAATTCAGCGCTTCATCCCAGGAAACGGATTCCAGTTTGCCGCCGCGCTGGCGACGAATCATAGGGGTTTTCAGGCGCGGGGTCAGGATCTGGGTATCGTTAATAAAATCCCAGCCGTAGTAGCCCTTCAGACACAGGGTCCCCTGGTTGGTTTTCCCCTGCGCTGCCTCAGCCCGGACGATTTTGCCGTTATCGACCACCAGGTTGATTTTGCAACCTGATGCGCAATACGGGCAAACCGTGACGACTTTTTTCATCGGTCTCGCTCCAGTTAATCAAATCGCGCATACACGCTTGTCGCCCTGAGTATGCATCTTTTATGCCACATTTTAATTGGGGACTTTCCCTGATATTACGGGCAAATTTTGGACAAAACCCTGACGAAAAACAGGCTGTCGACAGTTTTGACGTGACGAAGGCGGCGATGGGCGCTCATTCTGCCCGGCAGGCTGGATTTGAGATTCCTCCGCTACTCGCGAGAATGACCGATGATTACCGTAGAGCCAGTCCACCGTTGAGGCTAACGCTATGAAACGCTACTCCACGCTCTTTTTATTCAGCTTACTGTCGCTGAGCACCGTTTCGGCGTATGCCGATGTGATTGATGACGCCATTGGCAATATTCAGCAGGCGATCAACGACGCCTATAATCCCGGCAGCAGCCGTAATGACGATGATGACGATCGTTACGATCGCAGCCGTCAAACCGACAGTCGACAGTACGACGATCGCCGCCGACAGCTCGAAGACAGGCGCCGCCGTTTAGACGAACGCCAGCGCCAGCTGGATGACGACCGACGTCGATTAGAAGAGGACGAACGCAGGCTGGAAGAAGATTACGAACGGTGGTAAGGGCAGTCTGTTGCCCTCTCCCGCAGAGGAGGGAAAACGCTTAGTCCAGCACCAGTACCATCCCGTCATACCCCGCTTCGATGCCGTCCGGCAGCGGGTTATCCATCATCCACACGTCAAACTGATGGCTGATATGCGTCAGGATCACCCGTGGGCAGCCAATCACCTCATTCAGCGCAATCACGGTGTTTAAATTGCAATGGTTGCGCGGCGCGTCCGGTCGCGGTTCATGGCTACAGTCGATCACTATCGCCTGCGGGCGGTTGTTGAGCAAAAATTTCAGCGTCTTATCCGGCAGCCCGGCGGTATCCGAAAGCCACGCCACCCGGCTGTGGGCAGACTCCAACAGATAGCCAAAGGTCAGCTTTGAGTGATTCAGCGGCAGCGGCGTCACCTGCAATCCCTGCAAATCAAACACCACAAACGGCTCGACGGTATGGCTGAAGTCGAGAATGCCGGGATGCTTAAACAGATCGTCGCAGCCCTGTTCGTCAGGCGGCCCGTACACCGGGATCGTCGCGCCCACGCCCCAGCGCAGCGGAAACAGCCCCTGCACGTGATCCATATGATAATGGGTGAGTAAAAATTGCTCAAAAGATCCGGCAGGCCAGCGATCCGCAAGATCGTGCAAGCCCGCGTCCAGCAATGTTACCGCATGATTAAATTTAATCACGCCGCTACACGGGCGACGACGATACGCTTCATGCTGGCGCGCCCGGCAGCAAGCCGCGCAGTCGCAGCCATACGCTGGAACGCCTTGTGCGCCGCCGGTTCCGGTTAAGGTGAGGGTCAGGCTCATCGGTTGCCTCACAGCGCTTTGGTGAAGCGAAAATGGCTCTGGGTGTAACCTTCGCGCAGGTAAAAGCGGTGGGCGTCAAGACGCTTCACGTTGGTGGAAAGCTCGGTCATCTCCGCCCCCGCGCGTCTGGCTTCGTCCTCTGCCCAGGCCAGCAGTTGACTGCCGATTTTCAGGCCGCGCGCCTGGGGCATTACCACCAGTTCCTGAATCTCGCCGATCCAGTTGACGTGATGGAGATGAAATTGCATATGCAGACCAATCATACCCACCACCTCGCCGTCGAGCAGCGCAAGCTGATAGCGCAGATTGCTATCCCGCAGGTTCGCTGCAAAGCCGGCGCTGAACGCCTGATGATCGAACTCGGCTTGCTTTAGTTCGCAAATGAGGGCATAGACGGCGTGGGTGTCGTCCGCCGTGGCGCGACGCAGTTCACAGGCAGGCATGGCTTTTCTCCTTTCGTCCGATCAGCATTAACAGCGTATCGACTGACTGTAGCAGACTGCCGTCATTGTTCAGCGTATGGCAGTCAAACGGCGCGTAGCGGGCGGCGCGTTCGAGACGGGCGGCAATCTCCGCTTCGCTTTCGCGTCCGCGCGCCTGTAACCGCTGGCGCAGAATGGCAGGGGAGACCTGCAAACAGACCGGCATCAGCGCTGTGCCGTAACGCGCCTGCGCCTGGGGAAGATGGGCGCGGGAGCCATTAACCACCACGTCGAATCCGCCGTTCAGCCACAGGTCGATCTCCACCCCGACGCCGTAGTATAAACCATTGGCGTGCCAGCTCAGCGCCAGCAGGTTATGTCCCGCACGGGTGAAAAATTCCTGTTCGCTCAGGGCGATATGGTTTTCATTTCCGGCGTTGGCCGCGCGGGTAATGTAGCGGTGCGCGACCAGGAGCTGCGCATGTTCCTGCTGGCGCAGCGCCGCCAGCAAACTGTCTTTACCGGAGCCGGACGGCCCCATCAGCCAGATCAGTTTTCCCATAGTCAGAACACCCTTTTTCCTTGACGCCAGACGTGATCGATATGCACGTGGTCGCCTTTGCGGTGCGCCAGTACCAGGTCGGCGCGTTTGCCCTCGGCGACAACGCCGCGATCGTTCAGATTCAGCGCCCGCGCCGGGTTGCGGGTCACCAGACGAATGGCCTGCGGCAGGGTAAAGCGGTTGGCATCGTCGTCGGCGACGCGAAAGGCGGCGTCGAGCAGGCTGGCGGGGTAATAATCGGACGAAAGAATATCCAGCAGCCCCAGTTCGGCAAGCGCATGCGCGGCGACGTTACCGGAGTGTGAACCTCCGCGCACGATGTTCGGCGCGCCCATCAGCACATTCATGCCATGCTCGCGCGACGCTTGCGCCGCGGCGAAGGTGGTGGGAAATTCGGCGATCACGCTGCCAAGCTGATGTGACTCGCGCACGTGGTCGGGCGTCGCGTCGTCATGGCTTGCCAGCGCGATGTTGCGCTCGCGGCAAAGCCGGGCGATAGCGCTGCGGTTAGGTTGCGACCAGCGGGCGGCGAGCGCCAACTGTTCTTCTTCATAGCGGGCCATCTGCTCGTCGGTGAGGGAATATTTGCCCTGATAATATTCGCGATACTTCTCGCGGTTGGCGAACTGGCGCTGGCCCGGCGAGTGATCCATCAGGGAAACCAGCGTGACCGGCTCGCGGCCGACCAGCTTTTCAAACAACGGCAGGGTGGTGTGATGCGGCAGCTCGCAGCGCAGATGCAGGCGATGCTCGGCGCGGTTGACGCCGCGCTTTTGCGTCTCTTCCACCGCGTTAATCATCTTTTCCAGATTTTCCAGCCTGTCGCCGCCGTCACGCACGTCGCCAATCGCCACCGCGTCCAGAACGGTGGTGATACCGCTGGCGACCATCAGCGCGTCGTGGCTGCTCATCGCTGAATGGGCGGGCCAGTCCACCTTTGGGCGCGGGGTGAAAAATTTATCCAGATTATCGGTATGCAGTTCAATCAGTCCCGGCAGCAGCCAGCCGCCTTCGCCGTCCAGCGCCTCCGGCAGACGGCTCTGGGTTTCGGCAAAAGCGTGGATCATCCCGTTGTGCATTTCCAGCGATCCCTGTACTACCTCGTCTTCCAGCACCAGCTTTACATTGTTGATAATCATGGTGTTGTTCCCATAAGATGCAAACGATCCGCCACCCGGTCGCGCACGGATTCATCGTGAAAAATGCCGACAATCGCCGCGCCGCGCGCTTTCGCTTCGGTAATCAATGCCACCACGGCGGCGCTGTTTTTGGCATCCAGCGAGGCGGTGGGCTCGTCGAGGAGCAGGATGGGATAATCGACAATAAAGCCGCGGGCGATGTTGACCCGCTGCTGCTCGCCGCCGGAAAAGGTCGAGGGGGCGAGATGCCACAGGCGTTCGGGTACGTTGAGGCGGGTCAGAAGACTCGCGGCTTTGGCGGCGCATGCTTCTCGCGGCGCGCCGAGGTCCAGCAGCGGCTGCATTACCACGTCCAGCGCACACACGCGGGGGATCACCCGCAAAAACTGGCTGACCCAGCCGATGGTAGAACGACGTACTTCCAGTACCTTGCGCGCTGGCGCCTGCACCAGATCCACCCACTCGTCGCCGTGACGAATCCGGATCTGCCCTTCGTCGGGCAGATAGTTAGCGTACAGCGAGCGCAGCAGCGTCGATTTTCCGCTGCCGGAGTGACCGTGCAGCACCACGCATTCGCCGCGCGCTACCGTCAGCGAGGCGTTTTGCAGTACCGGCAGACGCACGCCGTTTTGCTGGTGGAGAACAAAGGTTTTACTGACGTTTTCAACGCGAATCATGTTGGCCTCTTAATTCTGTAATACCGACGACACCAGCAACTGCGTGTACGGATGATGCGGATCGTCGAGCACGCGGTCGGTTAATCCACTTTCCACCACCTGGCCCTGCTTCATCACCAGCAGACGGTCCGCCAGCAGGCGCGCAACGCCCAAATCGTGGGTGACAATCACCACCGCCAGATCCAGCTCCACCACCAGCCCGCGCAGCAGGTCCAGCAGTTTGGCCTGCACCGAGACGTCCAGCCCGCCGGTCGGTTCATCCATAAACACCAGCTTTGGATGGGTGACCAGATTGCGGGCGATTTGCAAACGCTGCTGCATTCCGCCGGAGAAGGTGGTCGGCAGGTCATCAATGCGCGAGGCCGGAATTTCCACTTCCTCGAGCCATTTTTGCGCGGTAGCGCGGATTTCGCCGTAGTGGCGCGCGCCGGTCGCCATCAGCCGTTCGCCGATGTTGCCTCCCGCTGAGACCTGGCGTCGCAGGCCGTCCAGCGGATGCTGATGCACCACGCCCCATTCGGTGCGCAGCAGGCGGCGACGGTCGGCCTCGCTCATCGCATACAGCGAACGGTTCTGATACTGGATCTCGCCGGACTGCGGCGTCAGGCGCGAAGAGATTGACTTCAGCAGGGTGGTTTTACCGGAACCGGACTCCCCGACAATGCCCAGCACTTCGCCCGGCCACAGGTCAAACGAGACATCGCTGAAGCCTTTGCCCGGCGCGTAAAGGTGGGTCAGGTTATTCACTGAAAGCAGCGGCTGCGTCATTGGCGTTGGGCCTCACTCTGTTGGCGGCAGTAGTCGGTGTCGGAGCAGACAAACATCCGTTTGCCGCTGTCGTCGAGCACCACTTCGTCGAGATAGCTATGGGTTGACCCGCAAATGGCGCACGGCTCATTCCAGGTCTGGACGCTGAACGGATGATCGTCGAAATCGAGACTCTCCACGCGGGTGTACGGCGGTACGGCGTAGATGCGCTTTTCGCGCCCGGCGCCAAACAGTTGCAGAGCGGGCATCCTGTCCATTTTCGGGTTATCGAATTTGGGGATCGGCGACGGGTCCATCACGTAGCGCCCGTTCACCTTCACCGGATAGGCGTAGGTGGTGGCGATGTGGCCGAAGCGGGCGATATCTTCGTACAGTTTCACCTGCATTACGCCGTACTCTTCCAGCGCATGCATGGTGCGGGTTTCGGTTTCGCGCGGTTCGATAAAGCGCAGCGGCTCTGGGATCGGCACCTGGAAGATCAGGATCTGATCTTCGGTCAGCGGCGTTTCCGGGATCCGATGGCGGGTCTGGATCAGCGTCGCGTCTTCCGTACGTTCGGTGGTGTTTACGCCGGTGACGCGCTTAAAAAAGTTGCGGATCGACACCGCGTTGGTGGTGTCGTCGGCACCCTGGTCGATCACTTTCAGCACGTCCGGTTCGCCGATCACGCTGGCGGTGATCTGAATGCCGCCGGTGCCCCAGCCGTAGGGCATCGGCATTTCGCGGCCGCCGAACGGCACCTGATAGCCAGGGATCGCCACCGCCTTCAGGATAGCGCGGCGGATCATGCGTTTGGTCTGTTCATCAAGGTACGCAAAGTTGTAGCCGGAGAGGTTAGTCGTCACGGTCGGCCTCCTGTTGCAGGCGTTTAAGCAGTTCCAGCTCGGCCTGGAAATCGACGTAATGAGGGAGCTTGAGGTGCGAAACAAAACCCGCCGCCTCGACGTTATCCGCATGCGCCAGCACGAACTCCTCGTCCTGCGCCGGTCCTGTGACCGTTTCATCGTAGTCTGGTGCCTGTAGCGCGCGATCCACCAGCGCCATCGCCATGGCTTTGCGTTCGCTCATGCCGAACACCAGCCCGTAGCCGCGGGTGAAGTGAGGCGCATCATTGTCCGGGGCGACGAAGCCGTTGACCATTTCGCATTCGGTCACCAGCAGTTCGCCAACGTTTACCGCGAATCCCAGCTCTTCCGGCACCGTTTCCAGCTCAACGTAGCCGCTGCGGATCTCCGCCGCGAATGGGTGGTTGCGGCCATAACCGCGCTGGGTGGAATAGGCCAGCGCCAGCAGGTAGCCTTCGTCGCCGCGCATGAGCTGTTGCAGGCGTGAGGCGCGCGAGCAGGGGTAGACCGGCGGTGTGCGGGTGATATCGTCCGGCTGTGCGCCGGTATCCTCTTCGCGCTTTGCCAGCCCCTGCTTCGCCAGCAGGGAAAAGACGTGCGGCGCGGGTTCCGTTGGGTGATCGGCGGTGCGCAGAGGCGGCGTTTCGCCGTTCGCCAGCAGGGTGAAATCGAGCAGGCGATGGGTGTAGTCGTAAGTCGGGCCTAAAAGCTGCCCGCCGGGAATGTCTTTATAGACGGCGGAAATACGCCGCTCCAGGCGCATCTCCGCGCTGTTCAGCGGTTCGCTCACCGCCAGCTTCGCCAGTGTGGTGCGGTAGGCGCGCAGCAGGAAGATGGCTTCGACGTTGTCTCCGCTGGCCTGTTTCAGCGCCAGCGCCGCCAGTTCGCGGTCGGCGATACCGCCTTCGGTCATCACCCGGTCAACCGCCAGGTTCATCTGCTGTTCAATCTGCGCCACGCTCAGTTCATCGATGGCGGCATCGCCCCGACGGCGGTTCTCCTGGAGCGCATGGGCGTTGGCTATCGCCTTCTCGCCCCCTTTAACGGCGACGTACATCAGCACACCTCCACGTGGGTAGTGCGAGGGATGGCCAGCAGGCGCTCGCCGCAGGTAAGTATCAAATCGACGCCCAGCGGGAAGGGGTGCGGGCGTTCGGTCAGTTCGTGGATCAGACAGTCCGGTAACTGCGGCGCGATCATCCGTTCTTCGGCGATCCCCGCCCCGGTCAGGCGCAGCATCCGCCCGCCGCTGAGGCTGGTGACCTGGACGATCAGCGTGGCGCTGGTTTCCGGCGCCACGGCGGAACCCGCGGAAAGGGCGTTAAGCTGCTCGCGGCTGATGCGCTCGTCGGTGACGGCAAACGCTGCCAGCTGCGGCTGCTCGACCAATGGCGCCTGAGTATGAAAACGCAGGTTCTGGCTGGCGATGTCGTTGTTCACCGCAGGTGACAGCCATACCGGCGTGTCGCCATCGACCAGGGTCAGCAGGACGCTGGTGGTGGCAAGGTTCAACGGTTGCCAGCCGTGCTTAAGCTGATGCAGGGCGACAATCACGCCCGGTTCGCTCATTGCTTTCAGCAGGCGGCGAAAGCTCTGTTGCGCGTCCTGAACGGGCAGGGTAAAGGCGGTTTGTAGTTCCGTGGATCGTGTCATTCGTTATCTCCGCGTACCAGCGTAAAGAAGTCGACCCGGCTGGCGTTCACTTCAGCGCGGCGGGCAGCGATTTGCGCCTCGCGTTCGGCCTCCAGCGGGGCGATTAAGGTTTCCATGAGCGTCTGAAAATGGGCCTGCTCCTGTAACAGCGCGTCGACGACGGCGCACCGTTCGGCGTGCTGTTTATTGCGTCCCAGCAGGTAGCTGTAGCCGAGCGTGCCGCTGTTCAGGCGCACCACCGCGCGGGTGAGCGTGGTATCGCCGGCAAAGAAACGGTTGCCGGTGCCGCCCATGCGCGCCTGGATCTGCATCAGACCGGTTTCCGGCGCGCGGATAAGTGTGTAGTCCGGCGCCAGCTTCAGCGCCTGCATCAGTGCGTTCAGCGTTTCGGCGTTGCTCCAGGACAACGCGCGCATCCAGCGCTGGCGGGTGGCGGTATCGATATGCATTCAGTGCTCCATAGTGAATTCGATCATGTCGGCGCGGGTCAGGCTGACGGAGTATTCCGCTGCCTGCTCCTCACCTTCACGATGGTTCAGGGTGCGCACGCAGAGCAGCGGCGCCATGTTCGGGATTTCCAGTACCTTGCTCTCTTTCGCCTGCGCGCGGCGGGCGCTGATGCGCGTCTGGGTACGCATCAGCGTCAGCCCGGACTGTTCGCGCAGATAGTCATGCAGCGAGCCGCTATGGAAGCCCTGCAACAGCGGCCAGAGGCTGAGGTCGGAAAAGTAGTGATCGATCAGGCACAGGGCGATACCGTTGACCCGGCGTAGCGTTCGCAGGTGAATGACGTTGTCGCCTTCCTGCACGCTGAGGGCATCAGCAACGTGGCGGGAAGCCGGTCGCAGTACCGCCAGCAGCTTTTCGCTGGTGGGATGGCTGCCCTGATCCAACAGATTCTGGCTAAAGCGCGCCTGGGCGTTCAGCGGGTAGTCGAACGGGCGCATCAGCACCAGCACGCCGACACCCTGACGACGCTGCACCCAGCCGCGTTCAACTAACTGATCGATGGCCCGGCGCAGGGTATGGCGGTTCACCTCATAACGGGCGGCAAGCTGATGCTCCGCCGGAAGATAGTCGCCGCAGCGGTAATGTTGACGAAGCTCCTGCTCAAGTCTCGCGGCAATCTCCTGATAACGCGTCGGGTAACTGGTCGGATGTGTAGACAAGTGCATAGCCATCAATGCCTCGCGAATCAGATAAAGTGCTTACGTAAACGCTGGGAGAGGAAATCCAGCAGGCTGACGGTGATGATGATGAGCACCATCAACGCGCAGGTTTGCTGGAACTGGAAACCGCGTATCGCCTCCCACAAGGTGACGCCGATGCCGCCTGCGCCCACCATGCCGACCACCGTGGCGGAGCGGACGTTGGACTCAAAGCGGTACAGCGAATAGGAGATGAGCAGCGGCATGACCTGCGGCAGTACGCCGTAGAGAATTTCTTCGAGCTTATTGGCGCCGGTGGCGCGGATACCTTCTACCGGGCCGGGTTCGATAGCTTCGACCGCTTCGGAAAGCAGTTTCGACAGCACGCCGGTGGTGTGGATAAACAGCGCCATCACGCCCGCAAACGGACCGAGACCGACGGCGACCACGAACAGCATCGCAAACACCATTTCGTTGATGGCGCGGCAGGCGTCCATCAGACGGCGCATGGGCTGGTAAATCCACCACGGTACGAGGTTGTCGGCGCACATCAGACCAAAAGGAATGGACAGGATGACCGCCAGCGCGGTGCCCCAGACGGCGATTTGCAGGGTGACGGCCATTTCGCCGAGGTAGTCCCGCCACTGGCTGAAGTCCGGCGGGAAGAAGTCGGCGGCGAACGTCGCCATGTTGCCGGAATCCTGAATCAGCGTCAGCGGGGCCATTTCGGCGCCTTTCCACGACACGACCAGTACAGCCAGCAGGATGGCCCAGCTCAAGAGCGAGAACCAGCTTCGCTTCGGCGGGGGGACGGTAATGGTTTGCATAGTTGCTCCCTAAGTGACGACGATTTGACGCGGGTATAGGCCGGATAAGCGCTGCGCCATCCGGCCTACAGCCAGGGGTTATTGCACCGCTTTGTTTACGCTGGTCATGGCGCCGAGCGCGGCAGTCAGACGGTCGAGATCGTCCAGTTGCCCTTTAATCGCTGAGGTTTTGCTGGCTTTCTCTTCGTCGCTCAGTCCTTTGTTGTCCTTCACGCCCTGCATCTCTTTAAACAAGGCGAGCTGGCGAATCGGCACCAGTTGCAGGTCGCTGGAGGCACGGAACGGCGCCCAGCCCAGACGTTCCAGCACGCTTTTTTCTTCCGGCGTTTTGCCGTAATTCATAAAGAAGTCGTACACCTTGTCCTTGGTGGTTTCAGAAAGATTTTTCCGCCAGACGATGGGATCACCCGGGATCAGCGGCGACTTCCAGATCACCTTCAGCTCTTTGAGCTTGTCCGGCGCGGAGGTTTTCAGCTTGTCGAGGTTTTCGGTGTTGTTGGTGGCGACGTCGACCTGCTTGTTCGCTACCGCCAGTGCGTTGGTTTCATGACCGGCGTTAACGGTGCGTTTGAAGTCGCTGGCGGAGATATTGTTTTTTGCGAAGACGTAATACCCGGGAACCAGATAGCCAGAGGTGGAGTTAGGATCGCCGTTGCCGAAAGTGAGATCTTTGCGCTGGGCGATCAGATCGTCGAGAGTGTTGATCGGACTGTCCTTGTTGACGATCAGTACGCTCCAGTAGCCGGGCGATCCGTCAGCGGCGACAGTCTGGGCGAAGACCTGGCCGTTGGCGCGATCTACCGCTTCCATCGCGGAAAGATTGCCGTACCAGGCGAGATCCACTTTGTTAAAGCGCATCCCCTGGATGATCCCGGCGTAGTCCGGGGCGAAGAAGGCATTGACCTTGACCCCCAGTTTCTTTTCCATATCCTTCAGGAACGGGTCCCACTGCGGTTTCAGGTTTTGCTGTGACTCGGTCGAAATAATGCCAAAGTTCAGCGCTTTTTCCTGTTCTTCGGCATGTGCCGGGGTGAGCAGGGTGCTGACGCTGAACATGCTGGTAAACGCCAACGCGGCAACCGTTTTGTAATTCATATTATCCTCGCATTGTTCCAGGCTATTTCACTTGCCTGGTCTTTTTGAATTAAGCAGCCTGCGCGTTCTGTTCGACGCGGTTCATGCTGCGGTACAGATGGTCAAAGCGATCGTTATCGAAGTGTTGGCTGCTGCCGTCGTAGAACACATGCCCCTGACGCAGCGCCACAATGCGTCCGCAGTAGCGCAGGGCGTAATCCACCTGATGCAGTGTGACGACGACGGTGATGCCGTCGGTCTGGTTGATGTCGCGCAGGGTATCCATCACGATGCGCGCGGATTCCGGGTCCAGCGAGGCAATCGGCTCGTCGGCCAGAATCACTTTCGCCCGCTGCATCAGGGCGCGGGCGATGGCCACGCGCTGCTGCTGGCCGCCGGAAAGGGTAGAAACGCGCTGGTGCGCGAAGTGCGCCATGCCGACGCGGGTCAGCGCCTGTAACGCGCGCTGCTTCTGTTCCTGGGTGAACCAGCTAAAGCAGGTGCGCCAGAACGGCGTGCTGCCGAGCGCGCCAATCAGGACGTTCTCAAGCACTGTCAGGCGATTGACCAGGTTGAACTGCTGGAAGATATAGCCGGTATGGGCGCGGCTTTTGCGGATATCGCGCGCCAGACGGCCTTCGCGCTGGACGGTGCGACCAAGCAGCTCGACGTGACTGCCCGGCGCTTTGTCACCGGTGATCAGCCCGCTTAAGTGACGTAAAAGGGTGGATTTGCCGGAACCCGACGGCCCAAGCAGAGCCACCATCTCACCGGAAACGATGTTCAGATCGACGGCGTGCAGCGCCTGCTGCTGATTGAACGTTTTGGAGAGTTTTTCGACGCGAATAATCGTTTGCATGATGCGGCCTCTCTGAAAAAAGTGGCCCCATCGTGGCGGATTAATGTGACGTTTGGGTTAAGTTGTGATGACCTGATGATGAAGAATTGAGTGGAATCAGATGACAGGGCGGGAGGCAGGGCCTCCCGCGAGGTTAACCGTTTGCCTGCTGCTTAACGACGTTGATCATCCACGGGACGCCGTAACGATCGCTGACCTTGCCAAAACCGTGCGCCCAAAAGGTTTCCTGCCAGTCCATTTCAATTTTTCCTTCGGCAGCGAGGCGGTCGAACCAGCGTTTTCCTTCGTCGACATCCTGCGTGTCAAGAACCAGCGTAAAGCCGGAATAGTGCGCCGTGCCTGACGGTAGGGCGTCACTCATCATAATGTCGCTCCCCGCAATGCGCACATTGGCATGGGCGATGGCGGTATCGGGGAAGGTCATTGCGGACGGGCAGCCGTCCTGACTGTCCTGCGCCGACGGGGGCATTTCGCCGAAGCTGATTTTATAGAGCAGTTCTGCGCCGAGCGTTTGCTGATAAAACGCAATGGCGTCGGCACAGTTGCCAGCAAAAGAGAGATAGGGACTTAACGACATGATCTGGACCTCTGATAAGGGAAGCCCATTAAGTGTAGTTACCCCCGGCCCGGTAAGCGAAGCGCCACCGGGCAATATCAGGCAGGCAGGATAACAATCAGTTCTTTTTCACAAACTCCGATTTCAGCTTCATCGGGCCGAAACCGTCGATTTTGCAGTCAATGTTGTGATCGCCTTCCACCAGACGGATGTTTTTCACTTTGGTGCCGATCTTCAGCATCGAAGAACTGCCTTTCACCTTCAGATCTTTAATCACGGTCACGCTGTCGCCGTCGGCCAGCAGGTTGCCGTTAGCGTCTTTCACAATCAGCTCATCGCTGTCCTGCGCCGGTTCGGCATCGTTCCATTCGTGGGCGCATTCCGGGCAGATATACATGCCGTTGTCTTCGTAGGTGTATTCGGAGTTGCATTGTGGGCAGTTAGGTAATGACATGGTGAGTTCCTCAAAAGTCAGCAGGGGCAAACGCGCCCCAAAAGCATGGCAGATTGCCGAAAAAGGCGGCAATTATACACAAAATCCCCAACGTTGTCGGGACTACTCGCGTTTTAAGAAAGGGGGGCTGGAAGAAAGCGAGGTGAAAGGCGCGAAGAGAAGCGGGCGCAGTCGTTAGACGTCGCGCCCTCCCGCGCAGAGCGGGAGGGCGACTGAAGGTTAGTGATTCATGGATTCAGCGGTTTTTTCTTCCGCATTGACCGGAGGCTGAACGTTGCCGAAGCGTTTGGCGTACAGCGCAGTGATGATCGGCACCAGGATGGCGGTGACAATCACGCTGGCGGCAACCAGCGCCGTCGCGGAAGCCGCGACGGGCTCAAACGCCGGGTTGATCTGGGCGATAATGACCGGGTTCGCCACCGCAGCGCCCGCCGCAGAAGACGCCGCTACGCCCGCTGTACCGTTACCGCCGCCGATCACGCGGTCGGCAATAATCAACGGAATACCGGTGATAATGATGACCGCCACGCCCAGCATGATGCCCAGCAGACCTGTATCAACAATCACGCTCAGGTTAATGGTGTTACCCAGCGCAAAGCCGAAGAACGGAATCAGGACTGGCGTTGCCTTGCTGAAGAACGCACGCAGATCGTGGTCGAGGTTGCCGAGGGCAAAGCCGATCAGGAACGGTAATACGGCGCCGATAAAGTGATGCGGCTCGAAAGAAGCGAGGCCAGCGGAACCAAGAATGACCATGGTCATCAACGGACCGGACTCCAGTGACATCAGCACGAACGCGCCGGACTCTTCTTTGGTGCCGTACTGGTTCATCAGGCTGGCGTACAGGCCGCCGTTGGTCATGTCCATTGCGGAAACAATCGCCAGAACAGACAGACCCGCGAAGAAACCGGTTTGAATGCCGGTGTCCGGAATAAACGAGGCGGCGATCATCGCCACCACCCACGCAACGGCAATTTTCGTGATTACCAACGTACCGGATTTACGTAATACCGTACCGGTTGCGCGCAGATCGATAGAAGCGCCAATACAAAAGAACCATACCGCCAGAATGGGCACCGTGCCGCTTATCATTCCTTTAGTAAATGAACCGAAATACGCGCCCGTGTCTGGCGCCAGGGTATTTAAAACGGCGCCGAGCAGTAATGGAATCAACATCATCCCACCAGGGATGCGTTCTATGGTGGCTTTAATTTTCATAAACGTCCTCACTTCTTACCCGCGAAACAAACGGACAAGGTGGCAAAAGGTATTGAATTCAGTTTGTTATATCGAAGCGAAGCGCAGAAAATACTGCGTTCCCTTTACGTTGTACGTAGCGATTGCGCCTGCTGGCGGCCTCTTTCGCTCCCCGGTGGTGTTGCCTCGTCTCTTATCTTGCATTCATTGGAATATTGATTCAATGAAAACGAAACAGTGTTTTAGTTATCTTTGTCACATAATTAATGTAAACATTCGGCGGCTTTTGGATTATTTAAAATAAACGTAAACAAGGTGTAAAAAAGCCAGGGGAATTTGCATAGCAGATTAATAGTGTCGCCGGGAAATGTTTGGTCGTGACGATGAATGTCATCGCAACGAAAGCAAAAAAGAATCGCAACGTTGCCACGTCAAAAAAGAGAGTGAGGATCACCTTATTTACGTTCTTTGACGAAACACAAACATATATGTGAAGTTGATCACAAATTTAAACACTGGTAGGGTAAAGAGGTCATTAACCGCCCACTTCAGGCGTCAACAGGTTCGGTTGTACAGTCCTTAACCGGTCAGTGTAAGTAAACCTGCTACGCTTGGTAAAGGAATTGCGCCTGCGTGATTCCAACGCTCGACGGTGACGTTCGCGCAGCTTGCGCCAATGAAGCGGTATGCAGCGAGACAGGGCTTAGTCTATGAGGACAGCTATGCTGAAAAGGAAAAAAGTAAAACCGATAACGCTTCGCGACGTAACCATTATTGATGACGGTAAACTGCGTAAAGCGATCACCGCGGCCTCGCTCGGCAACGCGATGGAATGGTTTGATTTTGGTGTTTATGGCTTCGTTGCCTACGCGTTAGGTAAAGTATTCTTCCCGGGGGCTGACCCCAGCGTGCAAATGATTGCCGCGCTCGCGACTTTCTCTGTTCCCTTCCTGATTCGTCCACTTGGCGGTTTGTTCTTCGGTATGCTCGGCGATAAATATGGGCGTCAGAAGATCCTGGCTATCACCATCGTCATTATGTCGATCAGTACGTTCTGTATCGGCCTGATACCGTCCTACGCTTCTATTGGTATCTGGGCGCCTATCCTGCTGCTGCTGTGCAAGATGGCGCAGGGCTTCTCGGTCGGCGGCGAATACACCGGCGCGTCGATCTTTGTCGCGGAATATTCCCCGGACCGTAAACGCGGCTTTATGGGCAGTTGGCTGGACTTTGGCTCGATTGCCGGATTCGTGCTGGGCGCAGGTGTCGTGGTGCTGATCTCCACGGTGGTGGGGGAAGCAAACTTCCTTGATTGGGGCTGGCGTATTCCGTTCTTTATCGCGCTGCCGCTGGGGATTATCGGGCTTTACCTGCGCCATGCGCTGGAAGAGACCCCGGCGTTCCAGCAGCACGTCGAAAAACTGGAGCAGGGCGACCGCGAAGGCTTGCAGGAAGGTCCAAAAGTTTCGTTTAAAGAGATTGCGACCAAACACTGGCGCAGCCTGCTGGCGTGTATCGGTCTGGTGATTGCCACCAACGTAACCTATTACATGCTGCTGACCTATATGCCGAGTTACCTGTCGCATAACCTGCACTATTCGGAAGATCACGGCGTGCTGATTATTATCGCCATTATGATCGGGATGCTGTTTGTGCAGCCGGTGATGGGGCTGCTGAGTGACCGTTTTGGTCGCCGCCCGTTTGTGATTCTGGGCAGTATCGCGCTGTTTGCGCTGGCGATTCCGGCATTTATCCTGATTAACAGTAACGTGATCGGGCTGATTTTTGCGGGTCTGCTGATGCTGGCGGTGATCCTGAACTGCTTCACCGGCGTGATGGCCTCCTCGCTCCCGGCGATGTTCCCGACGCACATTCGCTACAGCGCGCTGGCGGCGGCATTTAATATCTCGGTGCTGATTGCCGGTCTGACGCCAACGCTGGCCGCCTGGCTGGTGGAAAGCTCCCGGGACCTGATGATGCCGGCCTATTACCTGATGGTGATTGCGGTGATTGGTTTCATTACCGGTATGACCATGAAAGAGACCGCCAACCGTCCACTGAAAGGGGCGACGCCTGCCGCGTCTGACATTCAGGAAGCGAAAGAAATCCTCGGCGAGCACTACGATAACATCGAGCAGAAAATCGAAGATATCGATCAGGAAATTGCTGAACTCCAGGAGAAACGGACTCGTCTGGTTCAGCAGCATCCACGTATCGACGAGTAAAGGCGTCTTAAGGTTTGCTTAATCTCTGACGGGCATACTCTCCTTCATAATCTGGAGGAGAGTATGATGAAAAAGCGTCTTTATGAACGTGTCGCCACTGTCTTTAGCGTGCTGATTGTCAGCAGTTTTTTGTACGTCTGGGTCACCACTTATTAGATCTTCTCCAGCCTCACCGACGCGCGGGTTCCCGTCGCATCCACCCGGTTTTGCAAATAAAATTCGCCGCGATGCAACTGCGTGATGCGGCTGACGATACTCAGCCCCAGCCCGAGGCCGCCGAAACGGCTGTCCATACGCACGAACGCTTTACTTAGCTCGCCGCATTGACTTTCATCGATCCCCGGCCCTTCATCTTCAACCGCCATGACGGCCTGTTTATCCGTGTTCAGCGCGATCGCGATCGTCGTCCCCTTGGGACTGTAACGATGGGCGTTTTCCACCAGGTTACGCAACAGCATCCGTAGCAGCGTGGCGTCGCCTTTTACCGTCACGTCGTCGCGCCTCTCGGGCAGCAGCAGGGCCTGATCGCGCTGTTCCAGCATGGTGCTAAGCTCATCCCAGGACGGCAGGATGACGTCTTCCAGCAGCCGGACCTGCTGATAGTTACCCGACGAGAACGACTGTCCGACGCGGGCTAACTGCAACAGCTGCGAGACGCTGTCCATCATCTGATCCAGCCGCGCAACGAGCGGGGCGACGTCTATATTATGCGCTTTTGACAGCAGTTCGAGATGCAGACGTACCCCGGCCAGCGGCGTTCGCAGTTCGTGCGCCACGTCGGCGGTAAACAGGCGCTCGTTCTCAAGCGTCGCGGTCAGCCGGTTCACCAGTTGGTTCAGCGCGGAAACCACCGCTTCAATTTCCAGCGTTGAACTGCGAAGGTCGATCGGCGTCAGGTTATCCGCGGTGCGGCTCTCCAGCTCTTTTTGCAGGCTGACGAGCGGCCGGGTGATACGCCGCACCGCCTGGTAACAGATCAGCAGCGTCAGGCTGACCATCAACACGCCGGGGACGATCAGGCTGGCGACCGCTTCGCGAATTTCATGCATGATATGGCGGTCATTATTGCGGTTATCCCGTAGCGCCTGCTCAAACAGCTCAATCTGCTCAGTGCTTTCATGCCAGAGCCAGAAGGCGCTGATCAACTGGAAAACCAGCAGGATAACGCCGATGGTCAACATCAGGCGCTGGCGCAGGGTCATGGGCCGGCGCAGAAAACGCGTCAGGTTCACTTAGCCTTCCTCGGTCGCGGTCGCCACCAGCATGTAGCCAAAGCCACGCACGGTGCGAATGCGCGACTTACCGACCTTGTCGCGCAGGTTGTGGATATGGACTTCCAGCGTGTTGGTCGAAGGCTCGTTGTCCCAGTTATAAATGTCGTTATAAAGAATTTCCCGGTGCACCGGGCTGCCGGCTTTCAGCATTAGCCTGGAAAGCAGGGCGTACTCTTTTGGCGTCAGCACCAGCTCCTCGCCAGCTTTCCAGACCTGGCGACGCCCCATATTGAGAGTCAGGCCGCCGACCACCAGTTCGCTTTCGCCCTGGTTATTGTGGCGGCGTAGCAGCGCGCGGATGCGGGCATGAAGTTCTTCCAGCGCAAAGGGTTTCACCAGATAGTCGTCGGCGCCCACGTCCAGCCCGGCGATCTTGTCGCTGAGCGTATCGCGGGCGGTCAGGATCAACACGGGCAGGGTGTATTTTTTCTGCCGGATACGCGCCAGAAAATGCAGGCCGTCCTCGTCCGGTAGGCCGAGATCCAGCACCAACAGGCTGTAATGACCACTTTCCAGACACTGCTCCGCCGCGCGTGCGGTGGAGACGCCGTCGCAGGCGTATCCCTCGGTTTGCGCCGCCAGGATCAACCCCTGTAAGAGCAACGTATCGTCTTCCACAATCAGTATTTTCATTCAGCGGTTCTCCTGCAGGTCCGCAGAATGTCATCCGCGGGCCGGTATTGCGTTGTCTGCACGCCGGTCAGTCCCAGCATGGTCGAAAAAAGGTTGTCCTGCGAGTAATCCTGTTCCCGCGCCTGTTTTTGCAGGCAATCATTGTCTACGCCGTAGCGTTGCTGATAATCCGGCGACAGCCACAGCAGCATCGGCACATGCTTTTGCGTTTCTGGCGCAATGGCGTAAGGCAGACCGTGCAAATACACGCCATCTTCCCCCAGCGATTCGCCGTGGTCGGAAAGATACACCAGGCTGGTGGTAAATTTATCCTGATGCGTCTTCAGGATATTAATCGTTTTATCAACTATATAGTCGACATACAGAACGGTATTATCGTAGGTATTGATGAGCTGCTGCTGTGAGCAGGTTTGAATTTCATTGGTGTCGCAGGTTGGGGTAAATTTCCTGAACTGCGGCGGGTAGCGGTGGTAATACGTCGGGCCGTGACTGCCAATGGTATGCAACACAATGACCCCATCGCCTTGTAACTGGTTGATGTACGACTCCAGGCCGTTAAACAGCACGTCGTCATAACATTCGCCGTCAATGCACTGGCCTTTCAGGTTGAGGGTAGTGACATTCTGATGCGGTACGCGGTCGCAGGCGCCTTTGCAGCCGCCGTCATTATCGTTCCACAGCACGCTGATACCCGCGCGTTGAATGATATCCAGCAACCCTTCCTGATGGTGCGCCAGCTCTGCGTCATAGTGCTTGCGCGGCATCCCGGAGAACATACACGGCACGGAGACTGCGGTAGAAGTCCCGCATGAAGTGGTGCGCGGGAAGTAGACCACGTTATCTTTTGTCAGCAGCGGATTGGTTTCACGCGGATAGCCGCCCAGCGAAAAGTTTGCCGCCCGCGAGGTTTCCCCGACGATCAAAATGGTCAGGTTTTTACGTTCGCCGTCCACGCTCTGCGGAGTGCGATGGGCATCTTCGCCAATGCGTACCAGCGGCAGGTTAGCCAGCCGTTCGTGCGCGTACCAGGACCAGGAGGCCACCAGACTGTTCGAGGGACTGAGCGCTTTCACCAACTGCTTATTGTTGCGAAACAGCGAGGCGTAATCTTTATAAAAAAAGCTGGCGACCAGGACGATCAGCAGGACGGAGATAATAATGCTGATCCCACGCGCCAGTACGCTGCGCAAACGCGGCGTAGTGGGTCTGATTCTGATCCCGCAGGCGATCAGGGCCGCTACAATGCCGCTCAGACCGAGGGTAAGCACCATCTGCGGCGTCATCAGGGCGAATGTTTCGGCGGGCGTGGTATCCATCATGTTGGCGATCATCGAACGGTCGATGATGATGCCGTAGGTGAGGATGAAATATTGCGCCGCCGCGCCCATCAAAATAAACAGGCAGGCCAGCGGGCGGTTCAGCCAGAGAAACGAGGCCAGCGTCAGGACGATGTTGATCACGCTGAACGCCACCACCGGCATCGACAGAAAGACCAGCACGTTACGCACGGAGTCCAGCGGCAGAGCCTGTATGACCTGCTTATAAAAGGCGAGATTCAGGCAAACGGAAAGATAAAACGAAACCAGCAGCAGCCAGGTGAGCAGGCTGATAGACGGTCTTTTGAATATGCGCTTTAACATGGGGTGAGGTCCATCAACGAAGTGGCGCCAATCTTCGCAGAGTAAAATTAAGCCAACCTTAAGAAATTAAGGTTGGCTGTTTTGAAAAGCCGCGCCCTTGGGCGTTTCCCGGCAGGCGAACTAATTTTTGCTCACTGGCGCATCCAGCGGATACGGGTTTTTATGGATGCGGTTGTAGTTCAGGGCATACAGTGCAGTAATGATCATTAAGGTGACAAACGACCACATCACCTCTTTTGCGCCGGAGCCAACCACCGCCCAGATGCAGTAAACAAATGCCACGAAGGTGACGAGCAGGTAGATTGGCCGCGCTTTGCCGAAGTGTCCGTGACCGAGCAGCAGCAGTGCGGCGCAGGTATACAGATACGGCACCAGGGTAAAGATCACCGAGACAGAGGACACCAGACCAAACTCTTTGGCGGCGTTTGGCGACATGCTACTGAACTGAAACAGGGTCATTAAGATCCCGACGATGATCAGCCCGGCGACCGGGGTACCGGCTTTGTTGACGCGGGCGAAAATGGGCGGGAACAGGCCGTCGTCGGCGGCGGCTTTCGCCGTCTGACCGGCCAGCAGCGTCCAGCCGCCGAGCGAACCTAAACAGCCTGCCGCGGCGCAGAAGGAAACGATCGCGCCTGCGGTATTCCCCAGCGCCATGCGGGCGGCGTCGCCAAACGGCGAGGCGGAAACGCGCAGCGCGGCGTTCGGGATCATCCCCATGATCGCGGTGGTTGAGAGCACGTAGCAGACGGCGGCTATCAGCACTCCGCCAATGGTGGCGATCGGCACGTTGCGTTGCGGGTTTTTAACTACCCCCGCCGCTACCGAGGCGCTTTCTACCCCAATAAACGACCACAGCGTGACGTTCAGGGTACTTTGAATCGCGCCAAAGGTGTTCATGCCGCTAACGTTCCACGCCGCCATATAGGTTTCACCGCGAAACCAGAACCAACCGAACACGGCGATGCCAACAATCGGCACCAGCGCCAGCACGGTGGCGACGGCCTGTACGCGGGTGATCATTTTCGGCCCGACGATATTCAGCAGAACGAAAATCCACAGCACCGCCACGCAGGTCAGGGTGAGCACCAACGGATCTTTCAGGATCGGGAAGAAGTAGCTGAGATAACCAACGCCAATGACTACCATGGCGATATTGCCGATCCAGCAGGCCAGCCAGTACAGCACGTTGGTCTGATACCCGAGGAAAGGGCCGAAGCAGCGTCGTGCGTAAGCGTAAGAGCCGCCAGGACTGGGGTCTAATGCCGACATTTTGGCGTAAACCATCGACAGCGCCAGCGCGCCGATAATGGTCACTAACCATCCGTAGATGGCAATCCCGCCGGTGGCGGCGAGGTTAGCTGGCAGCAGGAAAACCCCTGATCCCATAATATTCCCCGACACCATAAGGGTGACGGGGATTAAGCCCACTTTGTGGGCATCAGCATCTGAAGACATTATTCAACTCCTGAAAAGGACTGTGAAATCAGGTCGTATAATACGCCCGGAGTGCGCCGCTGAATGATGTCGGAACAGGCTTATCGCTAATGCTGATATTATCGTGGCTTATTACAAAACAGGAATGCGTCAGGGCGCAGGGCGATTCTTAAACTGGCTGACATAATGCAACGGCGTCATGCCGTAATACTCTTTAAATACCGAGATAAAATAGGATGTGCTGTTATATCCGCACAGTTCAGAAACCTGAGAGATATTTTTACCGTCCATTAATAATTGATTAACGGCATAGCGCATACGGCAGGTAGTGATGATTTGGCTGTAGCTGGTATTTTCGCTTTTTAATTTTTTCTTCAGCAGGCTGGGGCTCAGGCATAAACAGCTGGCAACCTGGCTGAGGTTCCACGCTTTATGTATATCACTTTCAATAATATGGTAAACGCTGTCGCTGATTCGGTCACGCAGCATAAACATTAACAGCGACATAAACTTTTTGCTGTCGAGAAAGCGCGACAGTACGGTGAACAGCAGGGAGCGGGTGCGCTCGTTTTCGCCGGGACTGTTGGTATGCTGGACGCTGTGTTCCGCCGCGACCCGAAAAACGTCTGGCGTTACGCATAATGCGGTTAACACTGGCGATGAGCTTCGCTGCCAGAGGGGGACGTGAGATAAATCTTTATTCAAAAAACGCAGATATTCTTTAATGATATCGCGACTTATATGCGCGACAAGTGCATTATTAAGCGATGAGATATCAATGATGTTATTTTCGCAGGCGATAAGCGCCATATGATGTGCTTTTAAATTTATCGCCTCTTTGCCATTTACCCTCAGCCAAACATCTTTTTCTGTTAACACCACGATGCAGGGTTCTGTGCTGCAAAGTCTCATACCCCAACTCCTGAAATATGAACATAAAATACCCGATCCCGCCAATGGAGAGAGATAACGGAAGCCGTAAAATTTGTATGATGAATCCAATCCTGCATTAAAATAATCTTTTTATTTTCTATTTCAAGCGTCAGCAGATGATTCTTATGTACAGAATTTTTTACGAGGGTGGAAACCGGAATGAGAGATAAAAAAAGCGCGGGGGGACCCGCGCAAAAAGGTATGACAATGCTCATGTTGCAACAATACTCAGGAAAAGGCTGTCACATCCTCTGGCCAAAATCTGGCTGCGTCACGCTGGCCGGGCCATGACGCAGTCGTCGGAACTGACGTCAGGCTTTCACGCACATGACGTGATACACGCCGTCAATAATTTCCGTCCCCTCCGTTTCATGTTCAAAGCCCGGGAAGTGACGATCCCACGACTGTAGCGCGCGCAGATACCCCACCTGCGGACTGTTGTCATCGCCAAAGTTTTCCCCGGAAAGCAGCATGGGAATGCCTGGCGGGTAAGGGATAACCGAGTTAGCGGCAATACGCCCCGGTAAATTCTCAATTGCCACCCTTTCGACTGCATCATTAACAATGGCGTTATAGGCGTCACGCGGCGTCATTTCTGCAACAGGCAGGCTGGAATAGGCCGCGTTCAGGCGCGCACCAGGGTTATTCTCTTTCAGCCAGGCGAACATCCGATCGCCCAGATCGTGCAGCCCGATATTCGCATAAGCGTCAGGATGCGCTTCCACCTGTTCCGGCATTACCTGCGCCAGCGGTGTGTTGGCGTCATAATGCTGTTTAAACGAGCACAGCGTGTTGATTAGCGTGCCCCATTTCCCGCGGGTGATCCCCATCGAGAACAGAAACATAATCTGGAAGTCGGTGGTGCGGGTCGGCACGATGCCGTGACGTCCCAGCCATGCGGTAACCAGCGCGGCAGGCACCCCGGTCTCTTCCAGTTCGCCATCGTCACCCATACCCGGTGCGAGAATACTGACTTTGATCGGGTCGAGCATGCTCCAGTTATCCGGTAAATCCGTAAATCCATGCCAGCTTTCACCCGGACGCATTATCCAGCAGTTCTGGTCGGTGGCCAGTAAAGACGCCGGCGCGTCAGCAAAATCATACGTTTCCCCGCTTTGCGGATCGGTAACCTGCTCTTTATTCCACGGTTTGAAGAACCAGTCGCCGTCGGCACGGTACTCTTTGTACAGGCGTGCCATCGCCTGACGGAAATCTATCGCTTCATCGATCACTTCCTGCGTCAGCGACAGGCCGCTGTTGCCATCCATCATTGAAACCGCCACGTCGTTGGATGCGCAAATCGCGTACAGCGGCGAGGTGGTGGCATGCATCATGTACGCCTGGTTAAAGCGGGAGAAATTTACCGCGCCGCGCCCTTCACGCACATGTATATACGACGCCTGCGAAAGCGCGTTCAGCAGTTTGTGAGTAGAGTGGGTGGCGAAAACGGTAGGACCGCGGTGATCGCCCGGCTCGCCGCGCATGGCGAAATGATCGGCGTAAATTGGGTTAAAGCGGGCATAGCCGTACCAGGCTTCGTCGAAATGGATGCGGTCGGTGGTTTGCGCCAGCAGATCCTGCGCCGCTTTCGCGTTATAGCAAACGCCGTCATAGGTACAGTTGGTCACTACGCTGTAGGTGGGCTGTCGCCCGGTTTTTTCGCGGGTCAGCGGACTGGCGTCGATTTTTTTCCGCAACGTTTCCGGCTGCATCTCCTGCGGATAAATTGGCCCGATAATGCCATAGCGGTTGCGGCTTGGCACCATATAAACCGGTTTCGCCCCGGTCAGGATCAGCCCCTGTTCGATGGATTTATGGCAGTTACGGTCAATCACCACTACATCATTGTCGGTCATACAGGCCTGCATGATTGTGCGATTGGAGCCGGACGTCCCGACCACCACTGACCATGACCGGTCTGCGCCAAAGACGCGGGCGGCATATTTTTCGCTTTCGCCAAATGCGCCAGTGTGGTCGAGCAGCGAACCGAGCGTGGTACGCTCAATGCCCATATCGCTGCGGAACAGGTTTTCGCCGTAGAAGTCATGATAGAAACGACCGGCAGGCGTTTTGGTAAAGCCCACGCCGCCCTGGTGGCCCGGGGCGGCCCACGAGTATTCATGAATGTCGCTGTACTTCATCAGCGCGCTGAACAGCGGCGGCAACAGTTGCTGACGATAGCGGGTCATCGCCGCCACGGCGCGCCCGGCAATAAAGTCGGCGGTATCTTCAAGGATCCAGGCGAACTCATCGACAAGCTCCAGCAGGTCGCGGTCCAGCGATGCGGTGGCTTTCTCTCTGTCGCCCAACAGAAAGACGGGCACGTTTTGCTGGCGCTCATGAAGCTTACCGATCAGTTGCCTGACGTTGAGATGTTCATCCGCGTGTTCCATCTGATAGCTGAACATCAGGCAATCAATGGCTTCGTTGGCAGAAAGGATGGCGTAGCCGTCGTCGAAAGACGTGGACTTAATGACGGTAACATTTTGCCGACTTAAGGCGTCAGCCAGACGTTCTACGGCGCTGCCCACCCAGGTGTCCTGATGCAGAAATTCACTTTCAACAATTAATACTTTCATCATCTTTACCCGGTAGTGAAGGAATGTGTGACGCGGGCAAGTATTGTCCCGGCAAAACAGAGAGTAAAGAGGGCGTCAAGGGCAGGGGTGTTACGATAAAAAAATTACTAATCAATAGGTTAGGCGGAAAATATCCTGTTTATTGGCGCGTTTTTATCGACAGGTCGATTATTTTTGGGGCTGATAGTGATATTACCGGGCGGTCTTTTGCGCCCCCTCACCCGGTTGCTGTCTGGCGGCGCTGTTGGCTCAGTTTGCGATACTGCTGCGGCGACATGCCGACGTATTTATTGAAGGTGCTGTAAAAACGGCTGCTTGAGCGGAACCCGGCGGTCAGCGCGACGTCAAGGATCGTTTTGTCGGTGTCACTTAATAACGCGCGCACGTGATTGATGCGCATCGCCGTAATGTATTGCTTCAGGGTGAGTTGCATGACGCGCTGGAATATCCCCATCGCGTAATTAGCGTTGAGCTTCACGTGATCCGCCACGTCGTTGATGGTCAACGCCTGATCGTAGTTATCGGCAATAAAGCTGAGCATCTGGCTGACGTAAAACTGCGCATGGCGCGAGACGCTATTTTCATGCGTGCGCGAGGTTTTATTCAGCAGGACGGGCTGCCAGCCGGAAAGGCAGAAGCGCTTTAGCATCAGACCGATTTCATCGATCGCCAACTGGCGAACCTGTTCATTAGGGCTGTTGGCCTCCTGTTGCCAACGCACCACTTCGAATGTGCTGAGCTGCTGGCTGACCAGCGATTTCACCACCATTCCGTGGGTGACGTGGTTGATCAGTTCGCGGTCCAGCGGCCAGGAAAGAAACAGGTGCATGGGTAGACTAAAAATCGCCATCTGTTTGCATTCACCGGGACGGGTAAGCTGATGGGGCGTACAGGCCCAGAACAGGGTAATGTGGCCTTGTTCTATCCGCACCACTTCGTTGTTAATTAAATACTCCACGTCGCCGTCGAACGGCACGTTGACTTCCACCTGACCGTGCCAGTGACTGGCTGCCATAGCGTGAGGCCGCCGTAGCTCAATGTCCATTCGCTGGTATTCAGAATAGAGCGACAGCGGGCTACGGGTTTGCTTTTCATCGCCATTGCACATATGCGGATCGGGCGGAAGAAACGCTATCGGTTGGGTACTCATACTTTCTCCCTTTCCTGAATCATCAGAATCATGCCTGCGGCTGCGCAAAGATACCGCGAACAGGCGCACAAGTCGGTCCGCTAACAACAATAATAGTCGGCGAAACAGGCCGGATACTCTGCTTTACTGGCTATTTACTCCCAAAAGCTCAGATCTGATGCCCGGCGGCGGGCGATCTGAGTTTTCGGGAATGCTCATTGGAGAAGACGGAGGTTTTCCCGCGGATCGCATGCCACGATGAGTGCAGTACAACACCGATCTGGAGAGTCATGATGTCTGCACCAAAAATTACCTTTATCGGCGCCGGTTCGACGATTTTCGTGAAAAATATCCTCGGCGACGTCTTTCATCGCCAGGCACTGAAGTCGGCCCATATCGCGCTGATGGATATCGATCCGACACGGCTTGAGGAGTCCCACATTGTGGTGCGCAAGCTGATGGATTCCGCGGGCGCAACCGGAAAAATCACCTGCCATACCGATCAGAAAACGGCGCTTCAGGATGCCGACTTTGTGGTGGTGGCGTTCCAGATTGGCGGTTATGAACCCTGTACCGTCACCGATTTTGAAGTCTGTAAACGCCACGGGCTGGAGCAGACGATCGCGGATACACTTGGCCCCGGCGGCATCATGCGGGCGCTGCGTACCATTCCGCATCTCTGGCGGATTTGTGAGGATATGACCGAGGTATGCCCGGACGCTACCATGCTGAACTACGTTAACCCGATGGCGATGAATACCTGGGCGATGTACGCTCGCTATCCGCACATTAAGCAGGTGGGGCTGTGTCATTCGGTGCAGGGTACGGCGGAAGAGCTGGCGCGCGATCTGGATATCGACCCGGCCTCGCTGCGCTATCGCTGCGCGGGCATTAACCATATGGCGTTTTACCTGGAACTGGAGCGAAAGACCGCCGAGGGGCGCTACGTCAATCTTTATCCGGAATTGCTGGCGGCGTATGACGCCGGACAGGCGCCGAAGCCAAACATTCACGGTAATACGCGCTGTCAGAACATCGTGCGCTACGAAATGTTCAAAAAGTTGGGCTACTTCGTAACGGAATCCTCGGAGCATTTTGCCGAGTATACCCCGTGGTTTATCAAGCCAGGCCGTGAAGATCTGATCGCGCGGTACAGCGTGCCGCTGGATGAATACCCGAAACGCTGCGTCGAGCAGTTGGCGAACTGGCGTAAAGAGCTGGAGGAGTACAAAACGGCGGATCGCATTGAGATTAAGCCGTCGCGTGAATATGCCAGCACAATCATGAACGCCCTGTGGACCGGCGAACCGAGCGTGATTTACGGCAACGTACGCAATGACGGGCTTATCGACAATCTGCCGCAGGGGTGTTGTGTCGAAGTGGCCTGTCTGGTCGATGCCAACGGTATCCAGCCGACGAAGGCCGGAATGCTCCCGTCGCATCTGGCGGCGATGATGCAGACCAATATCAACGTTCAGACACTGCTTACTGAAGCGATACTGACGGAAAACCGCGATCGCGTTTACCACGCGGCGATGATGGATCCGCATACCGCCGCCGTGTTGGGCATTGAGGAAATCTATGCGCTGGTGGATGACCTGATCGCCGCACACGGCGACTGGTTACCGGCCTGGCTACATCGTTAATGTTCATGACGCCGGGGAAGCCCCGGCATTTTATCTCTGACGTTTCCCATTACAGAAGGCGGGCGCTGGCAACAGCGACCCGGTACCCTATGAGCATATCAATGACAACAAAACTCAGTTATGGATTCGGGGCGTTTGGTAAGGATTTCGCGATTGGCATAGTCTACATGTACCTCATGTATTACTACACCGATGTGGTCGGACTGTCGGTAGGGCTTATCGGTACGCTGTTTTTGGTCGCCCGAATCTGGGATGCGGTCAACGACCCGATTATGGGGTGGATCGTCAACGCCACCCGTACGCGCTGGGGGAAGTTTAAGCCGTGGATCCTCATTGGCACGCTGGCGAACTCGCTGGTGCTGTTTCTGGTTTTTAGCGCCCACCTGTTCGAAGGCATAACGCAGATAGTGTTTGTTTGCGTGACCTACATCTTGTGGGGCATGACCTATACCATTATGGATATTCCCTTCTGGTCGCTGGTGCCAACCATCACTCTGGACAAGCGCGAACGCGAACAACTGGTGCCATTCCCTCGTTTTTTCGCCAGCCTCGCCGGGTTTGTCACCGCCGGGGTGACGCTGCCGTTTGTCAATTATGTGGGGGGCGCCGATCGTGGATTTGGCTTTCAAATGTTCACGCTGGTGCTGATTGTGTTTTTTATTGCTTCAACGATCGTTACGCTGCGCAACGTACACGAGGTTTATTCTTCCGACAGCTCGGCGAACGCCGACGGCAGCCGTCTGACCTTAAAAGCCATCGTCGCGCTGATTTATAAAAACGATCAGCTCTCCTGCCTGCTGGGGATGGCGCTGGCTTATAACGTGGCCTCCAACATCATCAACGGTTTTGCGATTTATTACTTCACTTATGTGATTGGCGATGCCGATCTGTTTCCGTATTACATGTCCTATGCCGGAGCCGCCAACCTGTTGACGTTGGTCTTTTTCCCGCGACTGGTGAAACTGCTGTCACGGCGAATTTTGTGGGCAAGCGCTTCCGTTTTACCGGTGCTGAGCTGCGCGGCGCTGCTGGTAATGGCGCTGGCGGGATATCATAATGCCGCGCTGATTGTATTCGCTGGGGTATTGATGAATATCGGCACCGCGCTTTTTTGGGTGCTCCAGGTCATCATGGTGGCGGATACCGTAGATTACGGCGAGTACAAGCTGCACGTTCGCTGCGAAAGCATTGCCTATTCGGTACAGACCATGGTGGTAAAAGGCGGTTCCGCGTTCGCAGCGTTCTTTATCGCTATTGTGTTAGGGCTGATTGGCTACGCGCCAAATGTCGCGCAGTCTGCCGAAACGCTACAAGGAATGCAGTTTATTATGATCGCGCTGCCAACCCTGTTTTTCGTCCTGACGCTGATTCTCTACTTCCGTTTTTATCATCTGAACGGCGATATGCTGCGCAAGATCCAGATCCATCTGCTGGATAAATATCGGCGGACGCCGACCACCGTTGAGCAGCCCGAGCTACCGGCAATTCCGGTTAGCGTGACAGGCGAAGCGAAGGCGTAATCATGGAATGGATTTCGTGGGTGGGTTATCTGGCGGCAAGCCTGACGACGCTCTCTTTTTTACCCCAGTCGATAAAAGTGATCGCTACCCGCAACACGCAGGGCATTTCTGGCGTAATGTACGTGATGTTTGTCTGTGGGTTAGTGATGTGGCTGATTTACGGATTGTTAATAGACGACATGGCCGTCAGCATGGCGAATCTCCTGACGCTGGTATTCGCGCTGCCGATTCTGGTTATGACGTTTCGCCGGGGATAATGGGGAGTTCTGCACGTAATGTTGCCGGATGCGTTGTCGCAGCCGGCATGGGAAAGTGAAAGCCGGATGACGCTGCGCTTATCCAGCCTGGGGAGGGGAGTCCAGGAGGGATAAGACGCAGCCGCCATCCGGCGTGATGCTGTGATTACTTCGCGCAGTTAGCGCACTGTTTGCTGACGATCTGCTGGAAGAAATCGTTGCCTTTGTCATCCACCAGGATAAACGCCGGGAAGTCTTCCACGTCGATCTTCCAGATTGCTTCCATACCCAGTTCCGGATATTCAACGCACTCCAGATGTTTGATGCTCTGCTGCGCCAGCACTGCCGCCGGGCCGCCGATGCTGCCCAGATAGAAGCCGCCGTGTTTATGGCACGCGTCCGTCACCTGCTGGCTGCGGTTGCCTTTCGCCAGCATGATCATGCTACCGCCGTGTGACTGCAGCAGATCGACATAGGAGTCCATACGGCCTGCGGTGGTTGGGCCTAATGAACCGGACGGGTAGCCCGTTGGGGTTTTCGCCGGACCCGCGTAGTAGATCGGATGATCTTTAATGTATTGCGGCAGCCCTTCGCCGGACTCAATGCGCTCTTTCAGCTTCGCGTGGGCAATGTCGCGTCCCACGATAATCGTGCCGGTCAGCGACAGGCGTGTGGAGACCGGGTACTGCGAAAGCTGGGCGAGGATCTCTTTCATTGGGCGGTTAAGGTCAACTTTCACCACGTCGCCTTCACCCGCCTGGCGCAGGGCATCGGGAATGTACTGGCCCGGATTGTGCTCCAGTTTCTCAATCCAGATCCCTTCGCGGTTGATTTTCGCTTTGATGTTACGGTCAGCGGAACAGGAGACGCCCATTCCCACCGGGCAGGAAGCGCCGTGACGCGGCAGGCGGATCACGCGAATGTCATGCGCGAAATACTTCCCGCCAAACTGCGCGCCGAGGCCGAGTTTTTGCGCTTCTTCCAGCAGTTCCTGCTCCAGCTGCGTGTCGCGGAACGCCTGGCCGTGCTCATTGCCTTCGGTCGGCAGACCGTCGTAATAATGCGTGCTGGCGAGCTTCACGGTTTTCAGCGTGCTCTCAGCGGAGGTACCGCCAATGACGAAAGCGATATGGTACGGCGGGCAGGCCGCAGTGCCGAGCGTGCGCATTTTCTCAACAAGGAAGTTTTTCAGCTTGCCCGGAGTGAGTAGCGCTTTGGTTTCCTGGTAAAGATAGGTCTTGTTGGCCGAACCGCCGCCTTTAGCCACGCAAAGGAATTTGTACTCGTCGCCGTCGACGGTATACAGGTCGATCTGTGCAGGCAGGTTGGTGCCGGTGTTCACCTCTTTGTACATATCCAGCGCCGCGTTCTGGGAATAGCGCAGGTTGTCTTCGATGTAGGTGTTGTAAACGCCTTTGGAAAGCGCCGCTTCATCACCGCCGCCGGTCCAGACGCGCTGGCCTTTTTTACCGACGATAATCGCGGTGCCGGTGTCCTGGCAGGTCGGCAGAACGCCTTTAGCGGCGATTTCGGAGTTTCTCAGGAATTGCAGCGCCACGTATTTATCGTTTTCGCTGGCGTCGGGGTCGTGAAGAATGGAGGCGACTTGTTGCTGGTGTTCAGGGCGGAGCAGGAAAGAGGCGTCGTGGAAGGCTTGTTGCGCCAGCAGCGTCAGGGCTTGCGGTTCCACCTTCAGGATAGATTCTCCTTCAAATTCGCTCACGCTGACGTAGTCGGAAGTGAGCAGATAGTACTCTGTTTTGTCTTCCCCCATCGGGAAAGGCGCCTGATAAAAGAATTCTTTGTTTGACATGTGCTTCCAGCCTGTTGATTTTTCTGAATATTATTAATCCCGTGCCGCCCGAAAAGGAGCGGCACGGGGGAACCTTTACAGGAATCCGTACATGGCGGCGAAGATCCAGCCAAACACGCAGGAAACGCTGACGCCAATCAAACCTGGCAAAATAAAGCTGTGGTTAATGACGAAGCGACCAATGCGCGTCGTACCGGAACGGTCGAACTGAATCGCCGCCAGATCGCTTGGATAGGTCGGCAGAATGTAGTAACCGTAGCACGCCGGCGCAGACGCTACGATATACGCCGGGTCAACGCCGATAGCCAGCGCCAGAGGAACGATAGCCGCCAGCGCCGCCGCCTGCGAGTTAACAAACTTGGAAACCAGCAGCAGGACAATGGCGTAGGCCCACGGATACTCTTTCACCATTTCACCGAGCACGCTTTCGATTTCGGTCATGTGCGCGCCGAACATGGTTTCCGCCATCCACGCGATCCCGTACACCGCCACAATGGCGATCATACCCGAGCGGAAGACTTCGTTTTTAGAGATTGAAGCGGGATTGGTTTTCGTCAGGATAATAATCAGCGCGCCGGTCAGCAGCATGAACATCTGAATGACCAGCACCATTGACAGCGGTTTTCCGTTAAACGCCGGACGCAGCTCAGAGAAGGCGCCCAACAGCGCGACGACAGCAATAGCCGCCAGGAAGATCCACATCGCCAGCCAGTTGCTTTTCGGCAGTTTTTTGTCCAGCAGCGTGGCAGTGTCGCCATACACATAATGATGGTTTTCGGGTACGGAGATGAACTTCTGGAAATCTTCGTCTTTGTCCAGATCTTTACCGCGGAACCAGCTGAAAATCCCGATCGCCAGAATGCCCAGCAGGGTGGACGGAATGGTGATGGAGAGCAGGTCGAGGAACTCCAGGTGCTTACCGTTAAAGGTGAAGTTACCCAGCATAGCGACCAGCGAAACCACCGCTACGGATACCGGGCTGGCGATGATACCCATCTGCGCGCCGATGGAGCTGGCGGCCATAGGGCGTTCCGGGCGGATGTTATTCTTGATCGCCACGTCGTAGATGATCGGCAAAATGGTGTACACCACGTGGCCGGTACCGCAAAGAATGGTCAGCGTACAGGTCACAAACGGCGCGACAATAGAGACATATTTTGGGTTGCGGCGCAGCAGCTTTTCAGCAATCTGCAACATGACGTCCAGGCCGCCGGAAGCCTGTAGCGTTGCCGAGGCGGCGACCACGGCGATGATAACCAGCATGACATCGACAGGCGGTTTACCCGGCTGGAGATGGAAAACGAACACCAGAATGACCAGGCCAATACCGCCTAACAAACCCAGCGCGATACCGCCCTTTCTGGCGCCATAAAACAAACATATTAATATTATTAGAAGTTGTATACTAAATAGCATTTCTTTACCCTCGCGATAAAACTCATCAATTTTGATAAATCGATCACAGCCATGTTCTGTTTTTTGTGAATTGGGCGCAGAGCCTGGCGAATATGCGTTGCGTCTGAAACGTGATTAATTTCTAAACATTCGATAAGCATTCGTCATGTTTATGCGGACGATGCGAATCGGCTTTTATGATACTCAGGAAGCAGCGCTTCCCGGCGATGGGCAGGTTTGAAAAGGAGAGCAGAGGCAAGGCGTGTGCTTCTTGTTGTATCGTTATGAAATTTATGAACATCTACTCTGCTCACGAAATGCGCTTATCCTTAAGCTGCAGCATCGATTCCATTGCCACTGTTTATCTTTTTTTATTCGTCCGGTTATATTTCCAGACTACTCCTTTGTGGTTAAAAATACACACTCCACTGGTTAGTTAATACTTTATTAACTTTTGTTAGCGTTTTTGAAATTAAAAACAATGTGACCTCTGGCAATAATTTCGGCTCGAAAGAAATACGGCCAGCAAATTCATTTTGATCTGGCACAATGTATTCTCTTTCTTCTTTTTACTTTTACGTTCCCGATTTTTCATTATTGCAATAATTGTTACCAATAGATAACGTAATAATGGCCGACGGTGAATTTATCTTCTACTGGCAATATTGCTTAAGTAAAGAATAATGTTCTGCCTGAATACGGTAACGGTATACCGGACGACCGGTCACGCCGTAATGGATGCTGGTGAACAGAATATGACAATTAACCAGCCAGATAAGGTATTTACGGCAGGAGACACGCGAAATATTCACCGCGTTGGCCAGTTCGTCGGTGGAAAACTCATAATCCTGATGGGCGTCTATCCACTGGCAGAGCGTGCGCAGGGTTTGCGGCGTCAGCCCTTTCGGCAGGCGGCGGGTGTCCTGCTCGTTTGACGCGCTGCCGTGGATCAACTGGTCCAGTTCCGACTGCTCGAAGTACTGGTGCTTATCCATGTCCCGTTTCTTTTGCAGCCAGCCAGTCAGCGCTTCTTCAAAGCGCGATGCCTGGAAGGGTTTGATCAGATAATCCACCACCCCATAGTGCAGCGAATCCTTAATGGTGGCGGCATCGGCGGCGGAGGAGATGACGATGACGTCGCTTTTACAACCGGCGGCATGCAGGAGAGGGAGCAGATCCAGCCCGTTCTCTTTTTGCAGGTAGATATCCAGCAAAATCAGATCGATGTGGGTGTCACTGTCAAAAATAACCTCTTTGGCTTTCGCCAGCGTCGGGGCGGTGCCACAGCACTGAAAGCCGGGGATCTGCGCGACATAACGGCGGTTTAACTCCGCAACCATCGCATCGTCATCGATAATAAAGACATTGATCATGTGCTGGCCCTCTCCCCATCCCAGGGTATTTGTACGAAAAATTGTGTGAAAACGCCGGGTTCGGATTCCACGAAAATATTGCCGCCAAGACTTTCAACCTGTTGTTTAACAAGCGCTAAACCTACGCCGCGTCCACTTCCTTTAGACGAGACGCCTTTTTCGAAAATCGAGTCAATACGCTCCGGCGTAATGCCCGGACCGTCGTCGTTGACCTCACAATGTAGCCAGCCATTGCGATAGTATAAGGAGACGCTGATTTCGCCTCCTGGCTGTTCCGCTAACGCGTCGAGCGCGTTTTCAATTAAATTTCCGAGCACGGTGATCAATACCGCAACCTGATTTTCATTACCACTGTCCGGCAATTGGCTGTCGTGGCTAATCAGCAGTTTGTGCCCCGCATCGGAGGTGCGATTAATCTTACTGAGTAAAAATCCGGCGATCACCGGTGATTTTATTTTACCCAGTAGCGAGCCGATTTCTTCCTGATAGTTATTCGCAGTCTTTATAATATAGTCTTCAAGTTGCTTATAACGCTTCAGATGTAACAAACCCAGAATCACATGCAATTTATTCATAAATTCGTGGGAGCGTTCACGGAGTGAGTCGGCATAGTTAACCATACCGTCGAGCCGCTGCATAAGCTGGCGGACCTCGGTTTTGTCCCTGAAGGTGGAGATCGCGCCGATAATTTTCCCGTTGCTGCGCACCGGTACGGTGTTGATCAGCAGCAGCCGATCTTTAATGTTGATTTCCTCGTCGCGATGGGGCGTGCCGTCGCGCAGCACTTCCGTTAAATCCACCACCTGCGACCAGGCATGGCTGAGCGTGGACAACTGCGCGTCATCTTGTGATTTGCGGTAGCTGAGCAGTTCCTGCGCGGCCGCGTTGATCAGTGTGACTTCGCCGCTGGCGTCTACAGCAATTACCCCTTCTTTTATGGATTGCAACATCGCCTGGCGCTGCTCGAAGAGGGTAGAGATTTCATACGGCTCAAGGCCAAAAAGGATGCGCTTAAGCACCTTCACCAGCACCCACGTCCCCAGCAGGCCAACCAGCACGCCAAAGAGTATCGACCAGATAATGCTGCCGCGACTGTCATTGATTTGCTCAGTCACCCGGCTCAGTTCAAGGCCTATCGCCACCACGCCAATCTGCCGGTGTTGCTCGTCATAAATGGGGGTAAAAACGCGCAGCGCTTTGGCGAGAAAGCCACGATTGATGGCGACATTCTCTTTGCCATCCAGCGCCAGCAAAATATCGTCGCCCTTAAACGGCTGCCCTATACGCTGGGCTTCGGGATGGGAATAGCGCAGGCTTTGCATGTCGGTCACGACAATAAACAGCATGTCGTTTCGCTTGCGCACCGCTTCGGCGATGGCCTGAATTCCGCTCTCCTCGGGTTTTTTCATCAACCCCTGACGAATTTCCGGAGAATCGGCCAGCGTTCGCGCCACCGCCAGCGCTTTATCAGCCAATGCTTCCCGCGTCATGTGGCTGATTTGCGAGAAGTAAATCAGGTGTACCACCAGCAGCACGGAAAACAGGACGGCGCTGACCATCAAAATCACCGTCGTACCGAGTTTCATCGGCCGTTTACGCAGCTTGCGGTAGGGCAGGGGGTATCTCATGGTGGTCCCGGATTCACAATTCGTGGGGTTATTATCCCTATTGAGACGCGTAATTAAAAGGTGGTGGGGAAAAAGCGCAGGGTCTGGAGTCACTATCAGATATTTTCTGCGCCCTGCAGGTTAACAACCGGCGGCGATATAGTCACCGTTCGCGCTAATCGGGATCACCGTTAAAAACAACACGGCGGCAAAGAGGATCAGCAGCACGCCGCCGATGATTTTTACCGCGGGCGCGAGCCATTTCGCCACGGGATGGCCTGTACCAAACCAGGCCAATGTCTGACTACGCGCATAGCGTACCGCCAGCGACAATCCCATGATCGACAGCGCGGTGCCAAAGGACATGGTCATGACCGCGGCGATCCCCCAACTGATAATGCCAAGGGCATTGGAAAAAAGCAGGATCATGATGGCGCCGCTGCAGGGGCGGGCGCCGATGGCGAGAATTACGCCCAGACGGGTTTTCCAGTTGCTGTCCGTCAGGTCGCGTCCCACTCCGTGATGACCACATCCGCACTTCTCATTATGGAGATGCTGGGGCGTTACGCGCGTAAAACCTGTAAAGGTGACGGGACGCAGGGACAGAAATGCCTGATAAATCAGAAATCCGCCAAAACCGGCGATTAACACGGCGCTGATTTTTTCGACATACCAGCGGCTGGTACTGAGATCGCCTGAGGCGAAGTTAAAGCCTATCGCCAGAATAAACACGAACAGAATCGCGCTCACCCCCTGCATCAGGCTGCCTATAAACGGCACAACCCGCGCGGCCAGCAAACTCTCTTTATTGGCGCTCAGATACGTGGTGACGATGAATTTCCCATGCCCCGGGCCCACCGCATGCAGCACGCCATAGATAAACGCGCCGATCAGCAGCCAGAACCCGCCGCTGTACTGATGATTATTTAACTGGAGCAGGTACATCACCAGATAACGGTGCAGCGTGATTTGCGCTGCCAGACACCACTGAATAAACGCCCCCCAGTGTAGATGCAGGGTATAGCCCATGATCAACAGCGTCAGGGTCAGGAGCCAGGCCAGCGTCAGACGTCGCGAGGGGGTGCGTTGTAACAGGGACATAATTAAACCCGGTGATGAATACGTAAAAAGTATAACTGCTGCTATTCGCTAAAGGGAAATTTCTCGCTAAGCCGCGCGGAATCTGAGGGGAAGATTATTTCGTCTGGGATTTTTCGCTTGATCATAGTCAATCGTCTGACAAGCATACTCCTTTATGATGAGAATTGATTACTTATTAATAATAACTATGGATGCAATGTGGGAAATAAAACATGGAAATAAAAGAGTGGCTCAACGCCAAATTGTCCCGACGAGACGCCGTCACCGGCACGGCGAAAGTGGGGGCCGCTGTTGCCCTGAGTAACGCGATAACCCTTCCCTTTTCGACCTCTGCCCACGCCGACACCCCTTCCGATGCGACACCCGCCGCGAATGGCGAAACCGTCCGCCATAGCGCTTGCCTCGTTAACTGCGGCAGCCGCTGCCCGCTAAAGGTGATCGTTAAAGACGATCGTATCGTACGTATCGAACCGGAAGATGCGAAAGACGACGCGGTCTTTGGTGAGCACCAGATACGTCCCTGCCTGCGCGGCCGTTCCAGCCGCTGGCGCGTCTACAGCCCGGATCGCATTAAGTATCCGATGAAGCGCGTGGGTAAACGTGGCGAAGGAAAATTCAAACGTATTTCCTGGGACGAAGCGACCGCCTTTATCGCTGCGGAAATGAAGCGCGTGACGGAGAAATATGGCCGCGAAGCGATTTACTATAACTATCAGTCCGGCGCGTACTATCACACCCAGGGATCGCCAGCCTGGAAGCGTCTGCTTAACCTTACCGGCGGCTATCTGAACTATCACAACACCTACTCCACCGCGCAAATCGCCACTGCGACGCCTTACACCCACGGCACCTACGTGGGCAGCCACTTCACCCAAATAGCCCATTCCGATCTGGTGGTGCTGTTTGGCCTTAACCTGTCTGAAACGCGTATGTCCGGCGGCGGGCAGGTGGAAGAACTGCGTCGCGCGCTGGAGACCTCTAAAGCGCGAGTAGTCATTATCGATCCTCGCTATACCGACTCAGTGGTGACGGAACATGCGGAATGGCTGCCGATTCGCCCGACCACCGATGCCGCGCTGGTGGCCGGTATCGCCCATACACTGATTAGCGAGCAGCTTATTGACGAAGCACAGGTCAATAAATACTGCGTCGGCTATGACAGCAGTACGCTACCGGAAGGCGCGGCGCCGAATGCCAGCTATAAAGATTACGTGCTGGGCACTGGCGATGACGGGATAGCGAAAACGCCAGAGTGGGCGGCGGATATCACCGGTATTCCGGCGGCGCGCATCCGCCAACTGGCGCGGGATATCGCCTCGGCGCGCGCCTGCTACATTTGTCAGGGTTGGGGACCGCAGCGTCACGCCAATGGCGAACAGACCGTGCGTGCGATCCAGACGCTGCCCGCGTTAACCGGCCATTTCGGCCTGCCAGGCACCAATAATGGTAACTGGCCATACGGTACACCGTACGGCGTACCGCTGTTGCCGATTCTGACCAACCCGGTAAAAACCTCCATTCCTTGTTATCTGTGGACCGACGCCATTCAAAGCCCGGAGAAAATGACCGCCACCACGATGGGGGTGAAAAACGCCGAGCGGCTAAAAACCGGTATCAAATTATTCTTTAATCAGGCCGGTAATACCCTGCTGAATCAGCACGGTGAAACCAACCGTACGCGTAAAATCCTCGCTGACGAAACGCTGTGCGAAACCATTATCGTCATTGAAAACCATATGACGCCGAGCGCGAAGTACGCCGATATCCTGCTCCCGGAAACCAGCTATCTGGAAGCGGAAGATCTGGTTGACAGTTCTTACGCGGCAGGGTCGCACAACTATATGATCGCCCTCCAAAAAACGGTGACCCCGATGTGGGAAGTGCGCAGCACCTATGACATCTGCGCCGATATTGCCGGACACCTGGGGCTGCGCGAGGAATATACCGAAGGGCGAACCCAGGCGCAGTGGGCGGAAATGCATTATCAGCAGATCCGCGAAAAGCGTCCGTATCTGCCGGAGTGGTCGGTGGCGAAAGAGATGGGCGTGATCGATCAGCGCGTCGCGACAGAAAAACAAAGCCTGGCGTTTGCCGACTTCCGCGCCGATGCCGAGGCGAACCCGCTGACCACGCCATCCGGGAAGATCGAGATTTATTCTCAGGCGCTGGCGGATCTGGAGAAAGCCTGGACACTACCGGAAGGCGATCGTATTCCGGCGATTCCGGAGTTCTGCGTGGTAAAAGAGTCGCACCTGAACAAGGCGTTGACGGCAAAATACCCGCTCCAGTTGAGCGGCTTCCATACCAAAGGCCATACCCACTCTACCTATACCAACGTGCTGATGCTGCATGAAGCGGTTCCGGACGAAGTGTGGATCAACCCGATCGACGCTAACGCGCGTCAGCTTAAGTCCGGCGACCTGGTACATGTGTTTAACGATCGCGGGACCGTGGCGATCCCTTGCAAGGTAACGCAGCGCATTCTGCCGGGCGTAGTGGCGATGCCGCAGGGCGCGTGGACCCGGCTGGACAGCAATGGCGTGGACGTTGGCGGGTGCATCAACACCCTGACCAGCCATTTGCCGTCGCCGCTGGCGAAAGGGAATCCACAGCATACCAACCTGGTCGACATCAAACGCGCTTAAGGAGTGAACCACAATGAAACAGTATGGCTTTTACGTTGACTCCTCGCGCTGCTCCGGCTGTAAAACCTGCCAGGTCAGCTGCAAGGATAACAAAGATCTGGACGTCGGCCCGAAATTCCGTCGCGTGTATGAATACGGCGGCGGCAGTTGGGTGAAAGAGGGCGAAAGCTGGCACAACGACACCTTTACCTATTATCTCTCTATTGCCTGCAACCATTGCGACGAGCCGGTGTGCGTCTCTGGTTGTCCGACCGGGGCGATGCACAAGCGTGAAGAGGACGGTCTGGTGCTGGTGGATGATAGCGTCTGCGTGGGCTGCCGATATTGCGAAATGCGTTGCCCGTACGGCGCGCCGCAGTTCGATGCGCAGGCGAAAGTCATGCGCAAGTGCGACGGCTGTCTCGACCGCCTGGAGCGTAATCTGCGCCCGATCTGTGTGGAGTCCTGCCCGCAGCGCGCGCTGGATTTTGGTCCGATCGACGAGCTGCGCGCGAAATATGGCAGTGAAAACGAAATCGCGCCGCTGCCGTCCGCGTCGTTTACCCATCCGAACCTGATTATTAAGCCGCACCCGAAGGCGCGCGCGTCGGGGGACAAGGAAGGGGCAATTGTGAACATGGGGGAGGTGCGCCATGCATGAGTTACCGCTGGTCTTTTTTACCGTCTTTACCCAAAGCGCGGTTGGGGCGTTTATTCTGCTGCTGATCGGCGGCACGCTCGGGCAGATTGACGCCCGACGAATGGCGGTGGGGCTGTTTTCCGTCATGTGTCTGTTTGGTGTTGGCGTCCTGCTGGGGATCTTCCATGTCGGCCAGCCGCTGCGCGCGCTGAATATGCTGTTGCGCGTCGGGCATTCGCCTATGAGCAATGAAATCGTGCTGTCGGCGGTGTTTGCTACGCTGGGCGGGTTGGGGTCCCTCGGGCTGCTGCTCAACCGTGGCGCCACGCTGTGTAAGGGGCTGGTGTGGCTGGCGGCGATCGTCGGCGTGGTCTTTATTCTGGCGATTCCGCAGATCTACCAGTTGCCAACGGTAGTGACGTGGCGTTCCTCTTATACCACCGTGATGATGGTGCTGACGCCGCTCATTGGCGGCGGTATTCTCGCCGGGCTGTTTGGTTTGCGCCTGGGACTGTTGATCAGCGTGCTGGCGATCCTCGTCAGCTTCTGTCTGCGTCCTGGCTATATGACGACGCTTATGAGCGCTGACGGCGCCCTGACCGCGGCGCAAGCCAGTTGGTTCACCGCGCAGGCGGTGCTGCTGGCGGCGGGTATCGTGGGCGTGGTTGTCTGGTCGCGACTGAAAACGAACGTAGCGGTTCTCGCGGCGACGGCGCTGGTGGTGATCGCCGCGGAGTTAGTTGGCCGTATCGCGTTCTACAATCTCTGGACGCTGCCGATGTAACCCTACCTGTCAGGCCTGCGGCGCTAACCTGTGGGCCTGACAAGCGTAGCGCCAACAGGCAATACTCAGGCATTTTTCAGGAGCTTTACTATGCCAACCCGTGCCGTATTACCGCGTATCCTCGGCGCACTGTTTTACTGGTCGCCGGAAAAGCCAGACGTCAAGGCGCTTATCGACTGTCTGCCGACGCTGCCGGAGCTGTATCCGTGGCGCGATCTGACGCCGATCTCACGTTTATGCGCCGACTGGCCGCAGCCCGACGCGGACGCGCTGGCCTGGCAGTTTTCGGTCCTGTTTGAAGGGCAGGGCGACATGCCTGTACCGCCCTGGGGATCGGTCTGGCTGGAGCGGGATAACCTGCTGATGGGCGACACAACCGCAGAATACCGTGCGTTTTTACAGTCTCACGGTATGGCCTTTGACGCCCGCCATACCGAACCGGAAGATCAGTTCGGACTGATGCTGCTGGCCTACAGCGCGCTGCTTGAGCAAGGGAATGACGCCGCCGCGAATACGCTGCTGGAAACACATTTACTGCCGTGGGGGTATCGCTATCTCGCGCTGCTGCATGCCAACACGATCAGTCCGTTCTATTCCCGTCTTGCTGCGGTGGCGGAATGTTATCTGCGGGACGTTGAACAGCAGCAGGCGTTGCAACCGCCTGCGAAACGGCTTTATTTCGGATGAATAAATCGGAGAAATATTATCAGGAACTGATGACTCACCGGCACGTGAGCCGCCGGGGACTGTTTCGCGCCTTCGTCAGCGCGGCAAAACATACCGCGCCCGAAGATGCCTCTTTTCACCTTTCCCACCCTCTGCCGCCGGGCGCGTTGCCAGACGCGCTTTTTAGCGTGCAATGTACCCGCTGTCATCACTGTATTGATGCCTGCCCGATGGGCATTCTGTCGCCGCACGACGATGGCTTCCCACAGCTGGCAATTGACTACGCCAGCTGCGACGGCTGCGGGTTGTGCATCGCCGCCTGCGCCTCCGGCGCGCTGCGTCCACAAATGCGTCCGGACACTGGTTTGCGTCTCGTGTTTCACGACGCCTGCGTAAACCCGGCGCGCGCCTGTAATCAGTGTGTGGAGGCGTGCCCGGAACAGGCCTGCGCTATCAGCGCCAGCGGTGTCCCCACGGTGGATGCCGAACGCTGTAACGGCTGCGGAGAATGCCGTGTGCAGTGCGGTTACGATGCCGTTAGGCTGGAGCGGTAGGGGTTGAAATAAGCGAGGATGTTCCTGAATTAAACGTTATTCATCGCGTTTCCGCTTATTCACGAGTGTTGTTAGAAAAATTATTTCTGCCGTTTATATGAATTATCCTAAGTCTTTTTTTTATGTCTTAGGAATATTCCCGCCTCAATTCCTCATGTGTTTAGGATTAATCACACAGCTTCGCGAGATATAACATCCTGTTTTTTGTTTTTGCGAGTTATCAATGCGTATCTTTTCCATAGCAAATGTAGTGCTTTGTGGTGAATTTTTGATTTGATAGCATTTTGCACAGTTCGAAGGAATGGCGGTAATTAAGATTGAATAATTTCAACTTTAATTATTACCAGAACATTTCCGGAACAAAACCAAGAGTTGTTTTCTACAGAGCGAAATATCGATCGCGACGTGATGACTCTTTATTTCTCAGGATATTGGTACAAACAGGATATTGTTATGAAACTGAATAAAGTTGCTATGGCTGTTGCTTTCACTGCTGCTCTGGGCTCTATGTCGGTATTAGCTGACACGACGAATGGCCAGATCGAATTTCAGGGTGAACTGGTGAATACCGCCTGCGGTCTGGCGCCAGGTTCCAGCCCGGTTGTTGTTGATTTTGGTCAGATCCCTGTTTCTGCACTGGCAAACGGTGCGCGCGCCGGTAACGTGCATCAGAACATCGAACTGCAGCACTGCGACACCACCGTCGCTTCTACCGCTGAAGTGTCTTACAACCCGACCAGCGTGAACCCGACTGATGCCACTCTCGCAGCCTTCACTTCCGGCACCGCGTCTGGCGCAGGTATCGGCCTGCGCGACAGCGCCAGCCAGGACGTGGTCTGGGGCCAGGCGACTACCCCGGTTCAGCTGGTTAACGGCACCAATACCATTCCGTTTGTGGCTTATGTGAAAGCAGAAAGCGCGAGCGCGACCGTGGCGGCTGGTTCCTTCCAGTCAACGGTTAACTTCGAGATTGCTTACCAGTAATCCATTTGCAGGTCTGAGTGCGGGAGCGATTCCCGCACTTATTTCAGCGCGTTATTCGTACCAGGGAGGGACAACATGAAATCAGGCAACGCAGGCGTTATTTCGCTGTATTTGTGTGCTCTGGTGGCATCGGCTTCTGCTTCAGGTGCAACCGTGACGCCGGGAAAATTAGCCATGAGCGGTGAGCTCATTGAAGCCGCTTGCAGTCTGGACCCGACAAGCCGCGATGTGGAAGTCGAATTTGGCAATGTGTCTGCCAGCCAGATTAACCGCAATGATGAAGGCAATATTACGCGGCCATTTCGGGTACGCCTTACCGGTTGCTCGATTGTAAAAAGAGGCAATGACGGTTCGCTGTATCCTTATGCCTCAGTCACTTTTATTGGCAGCGCGGCGGCATCCGATCCGACTACATTATTAATTAGCGGCAAGGCGGACGGTTTTGGCATTCAGCTGCGTGACAGCCACGGTGAAATATTAACGCTTGGGCAGCCTTCCCGGGGATATGAACTGAGCGACAGTGATAACGATTTAAAATTTACCGCATCACTGGTGCCGGTAGAGAAATATATAAAGGCGGGTGAATTTACAGCCGTTGCGCAATTTTTTATGGATTACAACTAACAAAATAACAATAACGTAGCGGGAAGCAGGACGTTTTTTACGGATTTATTCGGGATGAAAATCATGTCGGTAAAATTAAAAACAAAGATAACGATAATAGCCCTTCATGTGATGAGCTGCTGCTATGCGGCACCGGTGTGGGCGGAAGAAAGCGTTGAATTTAATACCGATGTCCTGGATGCTGCAGATCGTACGCGTATCGATCTGTCGCGCTTTGCGACGGACAACTACGTTACCCCTGGCGACTACCTGTTAGATATTCGTATCAATGGCCAGCCGGTGGGGCAGGAGAAGATTCGTTATATTGATGCTCCCGAAGGCAAACGCACGCTGCCGTGCATTAATGGCGACCTGCTGGACAAACTGGCGCTGAAAGAAGACGCGCGTATGCAGGTTACTCAGGTGTATGAAAACTGCTATTCACTGCAAAGCCTGCCGGGGGCGAAATTAAGCAACTATGCCGGCGTACTGGAGATCACAGTGCCGCAGGCGTGGATGAAATATAACGATCCTGACTGGACGCCTCCCGAACGCTGGGATCAGGGCATCGCCGGGCTGATTTTCGACTACAGCCTCAACGGGCAGATTACCCGCCAGTTCAACGATCATGAAAACTACAGTTCGCTTTCCGGCTACGGCCAGGCGGGCGCCAATATTGGCGGCTGGCGTCTGCGCGGCGAGTATCAGACCAGCTACTACAGCCAGAACCATCAGTTCGATTTCGACTGGAATCAGATTTACGCATACCGTCCGTTACCGATGATGGCGGCAAAGCTGACGCTCGGTGAGATCTACCTGAATTCGCAGGTATTTGACACGGTGCGTTTCACCGGGATCAACCTCGCCAGCGATGAGCGGATGTTGCCGCCAGCGCTACAGGGCTATGCCCCCGAAATTCACGGTATCGCCCGTACGAACGCCAAAGTCACCGTCAGCCAGAGCGGGCGCGTTATCTATGAAACCACCGTACCCGCCGGTCCGTTTAATATTCAGGATCTGCGCAGTTCGGTGCGCGGTACGCTCGATGTGCGCGTGGAAGAACAGGACGGATCGGTTTCTACCTTCCAGGTGAACACCGCCAATATTCCGTACCTGACGCGTCCGGGCTATGTGCGCTACAACATTTCGGGCGGTACGCCGTCGCGCTACAACCATAAGCTTCAGGGGCCAACCTTCCTCTCCGGCGATTTCTCCTGGGGGGTCAGCAACGCGTGGTCGCTGTACGGCGGCCTGCAATCCTCCGGTGAAGAATACACCGCCGCCTCGCTGGGTATTGGCCGCGATCTTAACCTGCTGGGCGCCATATCGGTTGACGCCACCGAGTCGTGGAGCCGCACGCGGGAAGGCGATCGCAAGAAAGGCACCTCTTACAAATTGAGCTACGCGAAAACGTTTGATGAGTACCACAGCTCCATCACCTTCGCGGGCTACCGTTTCTCGCAGGAAGATTTCCGCTCAATGGCGCAATACCTCGATGAGCGCTACGAAGGCTATGACCACCTGGGCCGCGAAAAAGAACTTTATACCATTACCGGGAATAAAACGTTCTGGGCCGATGAACCGGGCAAAGCGACCACGGTCTTCCTGACCTGGACGCATCAGAACTACTGGGATAAGCGCAGCCAGGACCGCTACGGCATGTCGGTAGGACGCTCTTTCCGTATCGGAGACATTAACGGTATTACCGCCAACCTCTCTGCTTATCGTACTGACTATAAAGGAAGTAAAGACGACTCGATTTCCTTCTCCCTGTCAGTGCCGGTGGGCGACAACAGATGGGCGGGGCTGGATGTCCAGACCAACAACGGCAAAACCAGCCCGATGGCGTCCTATACCGACAACAGCGATTACAACAACCTGTGGCGCGTTCGCGCAGGCGCCAGCCAGCAAGGCAACGTCAGCGTTGACGGTTATTACAACCATCGCTCGCAGGTGGCGGAAATTAATACCAACGCCAGCTATCGCCAGAATGAATACATGGCGCTGAGCACCACGTTACGTGGCGGCTTTACGGCGACCCGACACGGCGCAGCCATTCACAACAGCGGCGCGACGCTGAACACCGCTCGCGTCATGGTGGATACCAACGGTATTGGCGGCGTACCGCTCAACGGCGAGAAGTCGCGGACCAACCGCTTCGGCATTGCCGTGGTGCCGGATGTCGTGAGCTACAACAGCTTTGACACCCGCGTGGATGTAGACGCGATGGACGGCGACATCGAACCGTCTAAAGCCATCAGCACCACAACGCTTACCGAAGGGGCGATTGGTTATCAGGCCTTCGGCATGGCGAAAGGGATGAAGATGATGGGCACGCTGCGCCTCGCTGATAACAGCGTTCCGCCGTTCGGCGCGGAAGTCTACAACGCCGACGGTATCAGCGTCGCGATGGTGCTGGAAGACGGTAAAGCCTGGCTTGCGGGCGTCAACCCTGACGAAACGCTGAACGTGATGTGGGGCGGAAAACAGCAGTGCAAGATCACCATCCCACCAGGCGCGACAAATGGACGCGCGGATACGCTGCTGCCGTGTCGTTAATCCCGGGCAGAACGAGTTATCTCATTGTAATAAAAGGCCAAAAATGAGCAAAAAAAGACATAACGGATACCTGCTGGCGGCGTTAGCGCTGAGCGCGGTGGGTGGCTATGCGCAGGCAGGCGTCTCGCTGGATCGGACCCGCGTGATTATTACGGAGAAAGATGTGTCGTCGAGCGCCAATCTGAGCAACACCAGCCCGGATGTTCCGTTCCTCGCCCAGTCATGGGTTGAAGATGAGAAGGGGAACAAGATCACGTCGCCGCTGCTGGTGTTACCTCCGCTACAGCGGATCAACGGCGGGCAGAAGGGGATCGCGCGCGTGACCAAAACCGACGGTATCGAAAAGCTGCCGAAGGACAGAGAGAGCCTGTTTTATCTCAACGTCCGGGAGATCCCGCCGAAGCCGGACAAACCGAACACGCTACAGCTGGCGATGCAGTCGCGCATCAAGCTGTTTTACCGCCCGGCGGCGGTGATCCCGAAGTCAAAAAGTGAAGTCTGGCAGGATCAGGTGGTGTTCCATAAGAACGGCAGCAAGATGACGGCAGAGAACCCGACGCCTTACTACATCACCATCCTTGGCTTGTCGAAAGGCGCCGGACAGAAGATCACCAAATTCCCGGGGATCATGGTCGCGCCGAAGTCCAGCAAGCAGTTTGATGTGACAGATGCAAGCGTCAATCAGTTCTCAATGATGTTTGTGAATGACTATGGCGGTCACCCGGAACTGAAATTCCGTTGCGATGGCAACACCTGTAAAGCGTTGCCGCCTGCTCAACAGGGTTAATCAAGAAGGAACCTGACAATGCAAAATCCTTTTCCATGTATTGCCCTCCTGGCGATGGGCGTGACGTTTTCCAGTTCGGCGGACGTACCGGTACAGCCGCAGCACAATGCGCTGGAGCAGGTCGGCGAAGATAGCGGCATTGTCCGGTTTCACGGCTCGGTGTATGCCTCTCCCTGCGTGTTTATGACACAGGGACGTATCCAGGACGTCGAACTGGGTGACATTAGCGCCCAGCGTTTTCATCAGGCGGGCGATCGCAGCCAGCCGGTGCGCTTCAAGCTGTATCTGAAAGATTGCCTGAAAGGGGCGTCGCAGGCGCGGGGAAGCCTGGCTTCCCGTACCACCGGCGAAGACTGGCGCGCGTATAGCACTGGCGAGCAGGCCGTGCAAATGACGTTTGTCGGCGAGGCGGATATCAACAATACGCAACTGCTGCGCACGACCGGTACCACCCGCGGCGCGGGTGTTCGGCTGCTGGATAAAAGCGGCAATGCGCTGGACGTCGGGCAGACCCATGCCCCCTGGCTGATTAAAAACGGCGACAGCGAGCTGAGCTTTATGGCGGCGCTGGAGTCTACCGGCACCCACGTCAGCGCCGGTGAGTTTAGTAGCCTGGTGCGCCTGAAGATGGAGTATCTGTAATGAATGTATCAGGCCTGTTGCGCCGCAAAGCGTCGGCTGTACTGGTGGCTTGCGCACTCGGGATGCCGGGAGCCGCATGGTCGGCGGTGGATGGCGAAATTGAACCGGTCGGCGGCACTTATGACTATATGGTCAACATTAACAATACGAACATTACCAATAATCAGCCAGGGTCAACCTATACGGATACGTTTGACCTGGCCGGGATGTTCCAGGGCCGCGCTTACTGTTCTGTGCCGATGACGAATCAGGCGGTGTACTACACGGCGCAGGCGACGTTAACCCAGCAGGGGAGCAACCCGGATTATCTGAAGCTCAATGACTATATGGACGTCAAAATTGAGATCTATATCGGCGGAACGGTGCGGGACTATAAAGTGGTTCCGTTTACAGGTCTGTCCAACGGGATTGAGCAAAACTATTGCAACGTGCCGAGTACGATTCTGGATAACGAGTTTGCTTCCGGGGCTAAGGGAAGGGTGACCTTTATGATCACCAAACCCATTATCAACGGCGTGAACTTACAGGGGTCCGAAATCGCTAAGCTGTTTGGGCGTCTCGGGCCAGGGGCCATCGGCGGCACGCCGTTATCGCGCATTACCATCGCCTCCGGGGTGATCACCGTACCGGATAAGTGCGTGGTGAACCAGGGGACGCCGATTGTCGTTGATTTCGGCACTATTCCGGGCACCGGCAGCGCGCTGGACGGCAATAATTTCAGCCAGCACGTGCCGATTCACGTGAAGTGCGAAGGCGGCAGCTTTTCCCAGGGGGCGCTGAATATCAAGCTTGGTATCCAGCAGCCTAACCCGGCCTTTACGGACGGCTCGTACCTGAGCACGCAGGGCACCGGCGGCGTCGATCGTTCGATGCTGGGTATTGCGCTGCGCGACGCTCAGCGCAATCTCATTAAGCCGAACACCTTTTATAACGTGCCCGGATTTGCGAATAACGAGGGCGACTGGAATCTGGTTGCCGCACCGATCGCCCAAAGCGCGACGTCGACAGTTCCGGAAGGCGAATTTCACGCGTCGGCCACGGTCGTGGCTGAATTCCAGTAAGGAGGGAATATGCAGCGCATTATGATGATCCTCGCCTGTTTCGTGACGACGCTTATCACCCCCTCCGCATGGGCGCTGGGGCAGCTGATCGGCGGCGATTTGAGCTTTAAGGGTGTGGTGATGGCCTATCCGTGCAGCATCGCGCCTGAGTCAGAGCGGGTGCCGGTCGACTTTGGCAACATATCAACCAAGTCTTTGTACATTAACGGCAAAACGGTCCCCGTGCCCTTCACCATCAAGCTTCAGGGCTGTACCCCGAGCGTTTTTAACAGCGTAACGGTGACGTTCAGCGGGACGGCTAACCCTAATCTCGCGGATCGGTTGGCGATCAGCGCCACCGCGCCAGGTAACGCAAGCGGCGTGGGTATTGGTCTGCTGGAGGCCGACGACACCCCGGTACAGCTGAACGCCGCCACGACTCCAGTGGCCATTAACGACACGATTTTACGGCTGAACTTTCAGGCGTTCGTTGAAGCGGAGCCAGATGCCTTAGCAAACGGAACCCTTACCACCGGGCCATTTACCGCGACGGCGAATTACACATTGAGCTATCAGTAGCGCGTCAACAGGGATTTGAGGCATGGTGTATCAGTGTTTTCTTTATGATAAGAATTTCTTTTATTCGCAAGGCTTAAAAACGGTAATTGCCCGTTTAGTCGGCGAGCAGGCTGAGACGCAATATTCCTTAACCGATGATTACGCCCAGCTGATTTCTGTGCTCCAGACAAAAGTCGATGATCATCATCGACTGCTGATTCTTTGCGATCTTGACAGTTTGCCGCAAGAGCGTTTTCGCGCGCTGCAACTGATGAAAGATTTTTATCAGCAGGAAGATAAAAGTCTGGTGATTTTATTGAGCGAGCATAATTTGCCGCTGTTTTTTGCGCTCTATACCATATTGCCGAGTGCGCACTGGTTATTGAAAAGTGAAAATATCGACAATATCGGTCCCTTTTTTCAGGATCTGTTTGATAAAGGCCATCGGGGATGCTGCTTTAGCCACTCGCTGGTGAACTACACACGGCAAAAACTGCACAACAGGGAAGAAGATTACACCATTTCCGGTAATGAGTGGTGGCTGATGGAAGAAATATTCAAAGGGAAATCGTTGTCGCAGATTTCCGATGAAGTGAACGTGGACGTGCGTCGCCTGAGTTATATCAAGCGCCATTTAATGAAGCGGTTGAATATCCGCAACAATATTGCCCTGTTCGCGGCGTTTAAGGGAATTATGCCCTGAGCGTGTGGAAAATTTTTGGCGAACGCTTTCGCCGAATTCCCGGTGCAAATGAATGCACCTTATTAAACCTTAATGAAGGAAAACAGAAATGAAAACATTAACTGCGATCGAAGCTGCAATGGTTGTGGGCGGAACCTGCAAAACCTGCGAAACAACCTATCAGAACGTGACTATCGGTGGCGTAACCTCCTGTAAGGAACTGACGACCTGCACCGACAAACACGGCAGCACCACGACCATGAAAGATGCTGACTCCAGCAAATGTGGCGGTATCCCGAACCGTTTCTAATCGGGCTCAGCCTGGGGGAGGACATGCCCCCAGGCTTTTCTTTTCCGTGGCGAGAATGTTATGGCGACGCATTTTAAACGTATTACCCTTATTGGTTATTCACTGTTTCTCATCGTGATCTCTTCGCTGATGACGGTGCTTTGTTATCATATTTTTGTTTTCAAAACATTTTCAGCGGATGATTCTCAAACGCAGGCGTTTCGTGAAGTCAGCGTTGAGCAGGTGGCGAACAGCCCGATAAAAGAAGAGCGCAGTATTATTGAAGTTATGTCCTACGGTTGCCATTACTGTGCGGCAAACGAAGATAACCTCGCTGAATTTAGCCGGTCGTTACCGCCCGGCAGCACATTTACCTCTATTCACATCGCCGGTGATAATAACGGTCTGGCGGCGTACGCTCCGTTATTTGCCACGCTGGAAGTTATGGGCATTGAAAAGCAGGTGCGCGACAGCGCTTATAATGCGGTGATAACGCGTGGTGTTGATCTGACGGATAACAATGCGCTGCAAGGCTGGCTGGTAAAAAATAATATCGATACGACGAAATTCAATACAGTCCGTCAGAGCGAGGCTGTAAAAAAACGCCTCAGCGAAATGGCGGCAATTACCGAACATTATGCGATTAACGCCACGCCAATATTTATTATCAATAAACGTTATGTGGTGGCGCAGGATCGGGAGTTTCCGCAATTTGCCCAGCGGATGCAGCAGTTGCTTAAAGAGGATAAATAGTCTCCGTGGTCAGGTTTTTTATTATCTGGAGCGTCTTTAGCATCCGCAACCGTCTGGGACAAGTGCGCCGCCTGCGCCGGGAACTGTCCCGGGCGGCGATGTTTGCGCTGCGGAAAATTCTGCGCTACGGATACCTCCCCGCGGTGCTGGCAGTGGCGAGGGGGCTTTGCGCCCTGCGTCTGGCGGGACGCTCGTTTCGCTGTCAACACGCGGTGGCCAATGAAAACGCACGCTGTCTGACAGGGTATTCGGGGCGCGTGGACGCCGTATGGATAGCCGTCCGCCGTCGTTTGCTGGAAGAAGCCGCTACCTGGGGGCAGAGTCCGGCGCTGCTGCGACAGATTCGCGCCTGCGCGGCGCAGCTCGACGCCGTGGTCGCGCCGCTGCATCAACAAAACACACCTTATATTCTGGCGCCGCTGCATACGGTCTCGGACGTGCTGGCGGCGATGGTTGGCGCCTGCGTCACGCCGGGAAGCGCCAGTGTGGTGGTCTCTGCAAGCGCGGAACTCTATAACGCCCAGACCCGCGCGCTGGGGGGCGTCGCGCTTTCGTACTGCTCAATTCACCAGGAAAACAAAGCACTGGCAGGCGATCTGATGACGCTCATTACGGATGTCGCCTGCGGTCGGCAAAACATGATCATATTTCCCGATATCTCGCCCGACTATACCTTGCAGGCCGAAGGTGCGCTGGCGGCGAAATTGCCGTGCCGTTTATTTGACCGCAGCGCGAAGCTGCACAACGGCGTGGTTCGTCTTTCCGCGGTGATCAAGGCCCAGGTGGTGTTTTACCACCTGAGTTACGACAACGGCCTGCGTATCCACATTCATCCTCCGGTCGCCAGCCGCGACGTCGCGCAGACGCTGCCGGGAATTATTGAGTCCACCCTGCGCGACTATCCGCAGGAGTGGCTGCTCTGGCACAGCCATTCCCTCTATTTTATTAATCACTAATTATAAAAATGAAAACCACCATCCCGAATCAGATCTTTCAGGAAGAAACCAACGAATGCGGCCTGGCGTGCGTGGCGATGCTGGCGCAGACGCAGGGGAAAACCGTTTCGCTGGAGACGTTGCGCGATATTTTTCCGGCGTCCGATCACGGCACGTCGCTGGATACGCTGATGACAATTCTGGCGCGGCTGGGCATTGCCACCACGCCGGTCCTGTTTGAGCATCACGAACTGAATGACCTGCCGCTGCCGGCTATTCTGCACTACGGCGCCAGCCATTACGTTCTGCTGGCCTGGCGTAAGGGGAATCAGGTGTGCGTGATGAACCCGGCGATTGGCGAGCAGTGGTTGCCGTTTTCCGCGCTGAAGCAGGAGATCAGCGGCTATGCGTTGATTGTCGAACCGGATCGACCGCTGGAGGCCGATCCTGACCTGTCGTTACCGGATGAGACGCAGACTGCGCCACGCGCCATGAGTATGCAGGAAACCGCGGCGGTGCCGGGGATTTACCGGCTGATGTTATTGACCTTCCTGGTCTCCCTCACGCTGTTCCTGATGCCGACAATGGTCAGCAACGCCATTAATCAGGCGTTTTCCAGCGTCGGGAACAGCGATTTTCCCTACGGCTGGTTTATCCTGGCGTTTATGGTTTCCTCGCTGATGGCGCTGGGCGTACGGGTGATTAGCGAGCGTTTCATTAAACGCTTTGTGTTGATCCACAGCGGGGTCGGATTTTCCCGTCTGCTCAGCAATCCGCTGCGCTTCTTTGAAAAACGCGCGCCGGGGGAGATCTTCAGCCGCTTCACCGCCTGGCAGGTGGGTCTGCTGCAAAAGATTGAACTGGATAACGGTCTGCGTTCCGACTGGGTGATTTGCGTTATTGCGCTGGCGGTGATGTTCTGGATCGCCCCGGTACTGGCGGCGATCTCGGCGGTGGGGGTGACGGTGATGGGGATCATCAGCGTCTGGGCGGTGATCCGCGACCGCTGGTTCACGCAGCAGTTGCAGCTTAAAAGCGCCACCCTGAACGACTTCTTTATGGAGACTATCCAGGGCATTTTGACCGTCAAAACCGCCGGGCTGGAAGGCCAGCGGCAAGGGCAGTTTGCAGCGTTCAGCCGCGATCTTTTTTCCTGCCTGCAGCGCCAGAAAGTCTATCAGCAGGTTAAAGAGGGGTTGTATCAGCTGACCGGCAGTCTGGAAATGGTGGTGTTTATGCTGGTGGTGCTGCCGATGGTACACAGCAAACTCATCTCGCTGGGCGACTTTTTTGCCTACAGCTTTCTGCGCCAGATCTTTACCTCTTACGTGACGCGGATTTTCTACGGCATTATTCAAAAAACACAGCTCAACGTTATTGATACCCGCGCCCATAGCCTGTTTGCCCGCAGAGACGAAGCCGAGCCCGTGCCGTTGACCCCGGCGCTGCCGTCAGGCGCGGTGCCCACGCTTCACTTTGATGCCCTGCGCTACGATTACGATCCGGCGAGGCCGATTCTGAACGGAGTATCGTTCACCCTGAACGCCGGAGAGCAGATGGCGATCGTCGGCGAGTCCGGGGCCGGAAAGAGTACCCTGTTGCGGCTGATCGCCGGACTGCTGGCACCTCAGGCGGGCGGCTGTTATGCCGGCGAAACGCGCTTGTCGCCGGAATTGCTCACGCGGCTTGTCTGTCTGCAAAGCCAGGAGGACATCCTGTTTAACGCCTCGGTGCGGGAAAACATCACTTTGTTTGACGCACAGTACCGTGAACGCGACCGCGGACGCATTGAGGCGCTGCTTGATTCCCTCGCGCTGGGTGACGTGGTGCGCGGGCTGCCAGGCGGTGTTGACGCCCTGATTCGGGAAAGCCACGCGGCGCTTTCTCTTGGGCAACGTCAGCGCTTGTTGCTGGCGCGGGCGCTGTACAGTACGCGTCCGGTGTTGCTGCTCGACGAACCGACCGCGAATCTTGACGACGACACGGCGGCGACCGTGATGGAGACGCTCCGCCGTCACTGTCACGAAACCGGTAAATCATTGATTGTTGTAACCCACAGCGAACAGGTACTGTCGCATTTTCCGCGCGTTTATCAGCTTATTGCAGGCCAGTTGCGCCCTCTGGAGGCCGATGTATGACGCGTAAAACCCGCTGGATGTTGGCTGCTTTCGGACTGGCGTTTGTCGTCGCCAGCAGCGTGGCGTGGACGACGCTGGCCTCTGACTCTCCCGATGAACACCTGGCGCTGGAAACCATTGGTACAGGGGATATCGAAAAAGTCGTGCTGGTCACCGGCGTCCTGAAACCGGCGGTGCAGGTCAACGTTGGGGCGCAGGTCAACGGACAGCTTCGCAAGCTGTACGTGCGTCAGGGCGACAAGGTAAAAAAAGGGCAACTGCTGGCGGAGATCGACCCGACCATTCAGGAGTCTGATCTTAACAACGCCCACGCGCAGCTTGCCAGCGCCAAAGCGCAAAAGCTGTCGGCGCAGGCGACCCTGTTACGTTATCGCCAGGAGCTTAACCGTCAGCGGATGATGATGCGCGACGGCTCTGGCGTGCGCAGTGAATTTGAGCAGGCGCAGGCGCAGTACGACGCGCAGGTGCAGCAGATCGCTGTGAGCGATGCGCAGATTGTACAGGCGGAGATGGCGGTGAAATCCGCGCAGGCTAACCTGAGCTATACCCGCATCGTCGCCCCGATCGACGGCGAAGTACTGGGGATTGTGACCCGGGAAGGGCAGACCATCGTCTCCTCGCAAACCGCGCCGACCATCCTGGTGCTGGCGAATCTCGACACCATGCAGGTGCAAACGCGGATTTCAGAGGCGGACGTGCAGAAGATCCGCCCCGGTCAGCCGCTGCGTTTCTACGTCATTGCCAACCCGGAAAAACGCTATAGCAGCACGATGGGCTTTGTTCAGCCCGCGCCGCAGGAGGCGCTGGAGGCGTCCGGGGAAAACAGAATGGGCGGCAATCAGCAGGCGATGGCGGTCTACTACACCGGAACGTTTGAAGTGCCTAACGCGGAGCGCGAGCTCAAAACGTCAATGACGGCGCAGGTGTTTATCCAGATTGCGAAAGCCAAAAACGTTCTGCGCGTACCGGTTGCCGCGCTGGGACAGGCACAGGACACCGAGCGTTACGCCATTACCACTTATGAGAATGGCAAAACGCGCACCCGCATCATCCGTATCGGCATTAATGACAGGCAGTATGCTGAAGTGCTGGAGGGGTTAACGGCGGGTGAACAGGTGGTGCTGGCGCAGGATGCAGGGCGGGGATAGCGGATGGAGCCGATTATCGTTTTACGTCAGGTTTGCCGCGCGTTTAACGCCGGAACGCAGGTGCTTCCGGTTCTCAGCGATATTTCACTGACCCTTCACGCCGGCGAGATGGTGGCGATTGTCGGGGCGTCCGGGTCGGGGAAATCCACGCTAATGAACATTATTGGCTGCCTCGACAAACCCACGTCCGGTGAAGTGCTGATTAACGGCACGCCGGTGCATGAGGCCGACGAACTGCGCCTGGCAGACCTTCGCAGCCGCTATCTGGGCTTTATTTTTCAACGCTACCACCTGATGCCGTATCTGACCGCAGAAGAAAACATCGCGATTCCTGCGCTTTATACCGCCATGCCGGAGCCAGAGCGTAAAGCCCGTATACAGCGACTGGCGCGCCAGCTCGGTCTGGAGAACCGCCTGCAACATCGGCCTGCTCAGCTTTCCGGCGGTCAGCAGCAGCGTGTGAGCGTCTGCAGGGCGCTGATTAACGGCGCCCATATCATTCTGGCCGATGAGCCGACTGGCGCCCTCGACAGCGTGAGCGGTAAGGCGTTGATGGATGTACTGCATCAGCTGCATACCGCCGGGCACACGGTGATTATCGTGACCCATGACCGCGACGTGGCCCGTCAGGCGCAGCGCATTATTGAAATCAGCGACGGGCGGATCATCAGCGATGAACAGCATGTCGCTGTCAGGCAGGCTTCGGCGTTACCGGATCAGGACAACGGACGCGCGTCGTTAGGGCGCAGCCTGCATGAGTCGGTACGCATGGCGTGGCGATCGTTGCTTGGGCACCGGATGCGGGCCTTTCTCTCAATGCTCGGGATTATCATCGGTATTGCGTCAGTCGTGTCGTCGATGGCCGTTGGCGAAGGGGCGCGTCAGGCGATCATGAGCGAAATCGGCAAGCTGGGAAGCACCACGCTGGAGATCCGTCCTGGAACGGGATGGGGCAGTAAACGCCCGGATATGGAACGCGCGCTGTCGCTGGACGATGTGCGGAGTTTACAAGCGCTGCCGTGGATTATGGGCGTCTCGCCAGTGGTGAGCAGCACCACGCTCGCGGTCCGCAAGGGGCTGGATTCTTCGCTGATGCTTTCCGGCGTGTCACAGGACTTCTTCTCGCTGCAGGGATTGCGCTTCGTCGAGGGAAATGGCTTTACCGCGCGTGACGTCGCCGAAGGCGAACCGGTGCTCATCCTTGATGAAACCGGACGCGATACGCTGTTTCCCGGCGGTGAAAACGCCCTCGGCGAGATCGTGCAAATTGCCGGTGCGCCGTGGCGGGTCATTGGTGTTGCCACGCGCCCTGGTCCGAAAGTGGTTGGCGGCTTTATGGCGGCCTGGGCGCCGCATACGGCCTTACAACAGCGACTAACCGGCGAGAAACCGCTGGAGTCGTTGATCGCGCGTTTTCAGCCGACGCTGGAACCGCATGACGCGGCGCAGCGCGCGGAACGGCATCTGCTGCGTGAGCATGGCAGAAAAGACTTCTTTATCCAGACCGACGATCAGTTGGCAAACGCCCTGCAAAAAACCTCCGACTCTATGTCGCTGTTGATCACCGCAATCGCCGCTATTTCGCTGTTGGTGGGCGGCGTGGGGGTGATGAACATCATGTTGGTTTCGGTGACCGAGCGTACCCATGAGATCGGTATTCGCCTGTCCGTGGGCGCAAGGCCGTCAGACATTATGAATCAGTTTCTGATCGAGGCGGTGATGATCTGCGCTCTCGGCGGCCTGCTCGGGGTTATGGGCTCGTGGGTGGCAGGACATATCTTCGCTGTCGCCACCGACGCCTTCACGATGGTCTTTACCGCCTTTCCGGTGCTGATGGCGTGTGGGTTTTCCGCGCTTATAGGCCTGACGTTTGGCTATTTCCCGGCGCGCAGAGCGGCTCGCCTTAACCCGACAGAGGCGCTGGCACGCGAATGACGATGAAGCTATTACCACCACGTAGTACGTCGCCATCCGGCAAAAAATTGCGCTGGGGCGCGGTTTTTCTGACAGCGCTACTGCTTTCCGGCTGTGGGCAACTGACCCGCAGCGACTACCAGCGTCCGCTGCTCTCAATGCCCCGGCAATGGCAAGTGGCGCCGGATACAGTAGCGGTTTTTGGCTGGCAGCGTTTTGGCGACCCGCGCCTGACGCGGGTTATCGGGCAGGTACTCATCAGCAATAACGATCTTGCGGCTGCCGCGATCGCCCTCCAGCAGGCGCGCGTGGCTGCAGGGTTGACTAATACCAACCTCACCCCTGACGTCACGGTGAGCGGTTCAGCCAGCAACAGCAAAAATGTGCGGCGCGGTAGCGCGTCGCAGGAGAGTTACAGCAGCGGGATCACTATTGGCTATGAGGTGGATTTATGGGGAAAGCTGGCCCGTATCCGTGAACAGAGCGAATGGGAGGCGGTGGCAAGCGAACAGGATTATCACGCGACGATGCTTTCCACCCAAGGGACGGCCGCCCAGCTTTACTGGCGTATCGCGCTGTATAACCAGCAGATCCGCAACCAGCGCGCAGCATTGACCATTTCTCAGCAGACCTTACAGCAGGTGAGGTCGTGGTTTCTGGCCGGGAAAGTGGGACAGCTTGACGTCCTGCAAGCGAAGCAGGCGCTGCTGGAGCGGCGAAACCAACTGCGTACGCTGGAGCAACAGCGCAGCAGCGCGCGTAATGCGCTGGCGCTGCTGCTTAACAGACCGGCGGAACAGCACGCTGACGAGTCGCCTGCGTTGGATGTCAATCAACAGGTGCCGGTTGCGCAAAAAACGCCGCTGTATGTTATCGCTCAGCGTCCGGATATTCAGGCGGCGGAGTCCCGTCTGCGTGCGGCGCTTGCCGGATACGACGCCTCGCGGCTGCGTTTTTACCCTTCGCTCTCCCTTGACGCCTCGTTGAATGCCGGCAGTCAGGTATTTAACCAGTGGTTCAGCGATCCGATTCGCACCGTGGGCGGCGCGTTGGCCCTGCCGTTTATCCAGTGGAACACCCAGCGCCTTACCGTGCGGCAGGCGGATTTAGCGGTTAAACAGGCGGCGATTACCTTTCGCTCCACCGCCTATGCCGCGCTCGCCGAGGTGGATGAGGCAATGGAAAACCGGCTGAGCGCGAGCGAGCAGCGCGCAAGGCTGCATCAGTCGCTGGCGCTGAGCCAGCAGCGCTTAACGCTGACGGAAAGCCGTTATCGCGCAGGGGCCGTGGACTTTCAGACGCTGCTCAATGCGCAGGACGACATCTTGACGTTAGAGAACGCCCTTGCACAAACCCAATACGACTACCTCTACGCCACGCTGCAGCTCTGGCTGGCGCAAGGGGGTGGCGAAACGCAATACAGGATGATGGAACATGAAGCTGAATAATGACTTTAAGCGGGTTGTCGTTACCGGGTATGGCGCCGTGACCCCGCTTGGCGCAACGGCAGAGGAAAGCTGGCAGGCAATCATGGACAAACGACATGGCTATCGCTACGTCGACAAAACTGCCTTGAATATCAACACCCATTTTCTCGGGCTGGTGGATAACGAGCCGAGTCTGATGGGGGTGCCTGCCGCCATCCGGCGTCGGCTGCCGCGGTTTGCCCGCCTGACCGTTGGCGCGGCGCGTCAGGCGATGGGCATGGCCTTCGGCGATAAACCGCCCCAGGAATTCTATAACCCGCTGGACTGCGGCGTGATTATGGGCACCGGCTGGGCAGGGCTGGATGAAAGTTACGAGGCGCAGAGCGAATTTGCCGCGACGGGCGTCGCCTCGCCGTTCAACTGTTTTTACGCCATGCCAAGCGTGACGACTGCCGCATGCAGTCAGTTCTGGGGGCTGAACGGCTATCAGAATACAGTGATTGCCGCCTGCGCGACGGGCACGATTGCTATTGGCGACGCGTATGAGGTGATTCGCAGCGGCAGGGCGCAGATGATGCTGGCTGGCGCGGGCGAGTCGCTCACCAGTCACTGTGCGGTGTGGAACATTGACGTGCTGGGGGCGCTCAGCAAGGAGCCGTCGGACCCGCAGCGGGCAAGCTGTCCTTTCAGCGCCCATCGCAGCGGGTTTGTGCTTTCTGAAGGGGCGGCGGTGCTGTGTCTGGAGGAACGCGAAGGGGCGCTGGCGCGTGGGGCGACGATCCTCGGCGAAATCACCGGCTACGCCAACTTCTCGGACGCCTGGGATTTCACCTCGCCGGCGGAAGACTGTCTGGCCCGCGTGCAAACCATCACCCATGCCCTGCAGCAGGCCGGGCTGGAGCCTGAACAACTGGACTACATTAATGCGCATGGGACCTCAACGCCGCTGAACGACATTAACGAAACCCAGTCGCTCAAAATGGCGTTGGGCGACGCGGCTTACGCTATCCCGGTCTCCAGCACCAAATCCTATTCCGGACACTTAATCTCCGCGGCAGGGACATTCGAAAGTATCGTCTGCTTACAGGCTATCGCCCACGGCGTGATGCCCGCGACGGCCAACTTCCAACAGGCTGATGAACGCTGCGATCTGGATTATGTGATAGAGGGTCACCGCGCGGGCGACATTCGCCGCACGCTGAATCTGAGCTTTGGCTTTGGCGGAGCGAATGCGGCGCTGATCCTGGAGAAACACGCATGATGCCCCTGCATTATGGTCATCAGGACGCCAGCCGCTGGGCGGCGTTTTCCGGTGATTACAACCCGGTGCATTTTGACGAAGCGTGGGTGAAAGCACGCGGGGGACACGCGCTTAGTGTTCACGGGATGCGCGCGTTACTCGACGTGAAGCGTTTTATCAGCCCACCCGCCGACAGCGCGCCGTTTCTGAAATGCACCGTACGTCTGCGCAGACCAATGTGGCGGGATACGGCGTACTCTCTGATGCGTGAAGCGAGCGAGCGCGTCGTGGTGTCGGTGAAAGAGCGCGCGGGGGGAGAAACCTGTCTGTCCTGTCAGCTTACGCCGGAACAGGGCTTTCCGCGCGACGACGGCCTGAGCCAGCGAGTGCTGGACTCCGCCACGCTTGCCGGGCTGCATCAGTCATTTCAGCCGCTGCTGCCCGACGCCCAGCAGTGGCATTTCCTGGACGCGCTGCTGTTCCGCCATCTGCTACAGGACGATGCGCTGCTACATCAACCCTCTGTCGCCGCGATGTTGCCGGACTGCCCTTCTCTGGAGGCGCTTTTTAACCGTTTCCCGGTCATGCAGACCCATCAGGAGGTCATTTTCGACAGTCTGCTTCTTGAGCCGTGGCGGGCGAATACGTTACCGCCGCGGCTGGTGATCGACACGCTCCCTGCGCTGGTCGTCGGCGACCTCGCTACGGGCGCGGTGGTGCGGATCGCGGCGCGAACCTGTTATCAACAACGTTTCATTTGCAGCGCCGTTACCCTGAAGGTCGGCGCGCTGACAAAAGGAAAATAAAATGAGCCAACAAGAAACGATCTATAAAAAAATCAGCGAAATGATCTGCGACGCAAAAGATATGACGCCGGACGCGTTGACCCCGGAGACGACGCTGCCGGAACTGGAGCTGGACAGCCTGGACTACGTTGAGCTGATGGTGCTGGCGAAACGTGAATTTAATGTGACGGTGAATCCGGAAATGTTCATGAAGAACCCCTTTATGACGCTGCGCGAGCTGAGCCAGCGTATTGAAAAGGCGATGGCGGACTGACATGGCGGAAAAATGGATGCTGATCACCGGCGGTAGCCGGGGGATTGGTCAGGCGCTGGTGAGCCACCTGCTGCCGGACTGGAATATTGTCTTTACCGGACGCAACGAGGCCAGGATCGCGCAGACGCTGGAGGCCGCGCAGCGTCTGCGCACCGCAACCTGGGTGCAGGGGCACTGCTGCGACGGCAGCGATGAAGAACGTGTTTCGCAACTGGCAACGTCGCTGCTGGAAAAATTCGGCGCGCCAGCCGCTATCATCCATAACGCCGGAATGACCCGTGATGGTCTGCACATTCATCAGAACGCGCAGGACTGGCAGGAGGTGCTGAATAACAATCTTGTTTCCGTCGTGAACTGGAACCGGATCCTGTTGCCCGCCATGATGACCCAGGGCAGCGGTGCGATTGTGTTTATGTCGTCGGTATCGGCGGTAAAGGGCAATAGCGGGCAGACGGCTTACGCGGCCAGTAAAGCGGCGATGATCGGGTTGACGCATTCGCTGGCGCGGGAAGTGGGGCGCTTTGGTATTCGGGTTAACTGTCTGGCGCCGGGCTTGATTGAAGGTGAGATGGTACAGGCTATTCCTGCGGCGCATCTGAAAACGATGCAGCAGAATATTCCGCTGCGCCGTCTCGGGCGTACGCAGGACGTTGCGCGTGCAGTGGCGTTTCTGGCGGGGGAGGGAAGCAGTTATCTCACCGGGCAGACGCTGATACTGGACGGCGGTTTGTCTGCCTGATGATCGAAAACCGCGAGAAGTGAGGCTTCTCGCGGTTTACGTTAGACTTAACTGGTTGATTCTTTGCACTAATGCTCGCCTTTCTTTGACCGACTCCTGAAAGATTTGCAACAACACCGTACTGTGCTGTTGCACGATCCCTGCCAGTTCCGGGGCGATTTCCGCCGTTTCTCCTACGCGTGCTTTGAATTCACTCGACAGGGTTACGCCCTGAAGCAATGACGCCAGCCAGATGCTGGCCCGCAGAATCATGGCTTCTGGCGGCGCGGCGGATCTTGCCGTTACCGTCTTATGCGTGTGGCACCAGCCCGCGATATCCCTGATCGCTTCAATGGGGTAGAGCTCATCCCAGACCACATTTTCATCACCGGTATGCGCTGGCGCTGAGCCGCACGTCAGGGACGTCAGATTGTGCAGCAAACCGCCAATTTCAATCTTCAGGCATTGTACTGGCGTAATCCCCATCTCTTTGGCGAGATAACCCGATATGCGTCCCACGACCAGCGAATGCTGAACGCCATGCTGGCTAAACCCATCAATAATAAAAGCCAGCATGCCAGCGATGTCACGAAAATTATGCAAGGAGACGGAGTCGTTATGAATCCGGGGAATATCTTTAATATAATCGTCAAAGTCTGTCGATTTGATTTTTAACCAAAAATGCTCACAATTTGCTATTTTTCTGAAGGCGCAGATATATTCAGGTTTATATAAAAGATTGTCGCCGCCCGCAATAATATTAATAATTTCGTCTTTGACCGATATTATATCGTTAGCGCGGTAGCGCGCGATTAAAACATCTATCCGATCCGCCAGGTAGATCACATGGCTTTCCTTTGGGACTTTAGACCCGTTGACCATTGCTCCCTGGCCATTATCCCAGCGGGTGTGATGGTAGCGCACAATAGGGCTTAACGGGTTCAATAACGGCACGCTGGCCAGCAGTTCGGCGCCCACCGCGGCATGGTTATTGAGCTCATTGTCATAGTAGCTAAGCGGTTGAAGGCGCGACTCTTCATTCAGACCGCCAATATCGTGCAGTAGCGCCGCCAGCAGGGTCTTGCGACACTGCGCGGGGGTAAACTGCGACTCCCTGGCTAAATGCCAGGCGATGTAGGCCGTTCTGACATGATGCAGGTTGAGTCTGGGATTGATCATGTCTATTATTTTTGAAATACAAGCCAGAGATTCGATTAAGTTTATATTCATGATATGAGAAAGTTAACATATGCTGTGCTTCGTGAAAGAAAACCACACAAATTAATCTCGTTTGCAACCATACTGCGGAAATGCGTGGTTACCAAATAATATTACATTGTTATTGAGCTTTTTAAGAAAAATAATTTTTTCGTCCGGCCCTTTGCCAAACAGTAAACTATTAGCTATCTCATCATCAACATTGTCAGTGTTGTCGCGAACTATTTGCACACGGGTTATTTTGTACAAATGCGCACTGGCGTTGTACGGCTGGTATTTCATTTTGAGCGTGCGCGAGATTAAATACTTTTGTTTATTATGGACCAACAAACCGTCAATGCTGACCAGAAACGTGTCATCTGTGAGATTGGCAAAAATCAATCCTTCACTACGGATGGTATCATTGTTGATGTTTTGTACAATCGAAAATTGTGACTTGCATGAAAAGGCCGGGAGGCGGGTGAAACCGTAAACTGCGCCGATAAACAACACAACGATACTGATAAAAAGTAAAATAATTCGCTTAGGCATTATTTTTTTCTCTGTAATAAAAACTTACGCAACCACGGCTGTCACACTTAATGAGGAGTAGTTGCATAATATTACCCAGGGTGCCTGTTACCTGCTGTTTGTAAACGTACAATTCTTTAGCCTTCGAACAATCGAGGACTTGCGGCGTTAAGTCAAAGCTGTTTTTAACATCCATCAACGACAAGGACGTAGACGTAAAAATAACACACTGACCTTTAACCATTTTATGTAAGTCGGGTTCAGATTTGTATGCGCCAGGTTTTATGATCAGCAGCAAAAGGGCCATCGCCAGCGCGATAACGCGGGTAATCATCTGATGGAACGAGTGGTGTACTTCAGTCAGTTCTGGTTCAGGTTCTTTTTCTTCAAGAAAGGGCGTTCGATACTCGCGATCGTTATTGATGATTGCATCTTCCGCTATTTTAAAACCTATACGCGGCACCGTGACGATGATTTCCTTTTCAACGCCTAAATCGTTCAGGTTTCTGCGCAGTGTTGAAATATACTGATTCAGATTGCTGTTGGACGCTCGGGCGCCATATTTATCGAAAACAGACTGGAAAATTTCATTGCGCGAGAGGATATCGCCGCGATGATTAAGCAACTCCGCCAGAAGCCGTGTCGATGTTTGAGATAATTCAATACAATCACCGGTCAACAGGTTAACGAGAGACGCATCCTCGGTATCAAAAGTGATAAATCCCTCTATGTCGAACCTCATGTTCCTCTCCGCGCTAAGCCCTGCTTTTCTCTAACATGCAGGTTTTTTAAAATAAAACAACGTGAATGTTAGATAAAAAACCTTTTTTCATGATCATTTGCAGCTAATGTTGCTAGTTAAACGGGTGTGAATGCATACTGGGCACTCCTTTGTAACCCAGGAGGCTGTGCCATGAAACTCTCGCTGAGTTCTTACCCTTCAGGTGCGTTACCCGTACGGTATAGCGCACCGTGTAACACTCTGCAGATGATAGCGGCGGAAATGGGAATAAGCAGCTTTGCTACGGTCAGGGTTCCCGAGCAAGTTTTTATTCTTGAACTATTAAAAGATCATAGTGCTGAAGGTCTGTCTACACGGGAAATTGCCGATCTTTGCGGCATTTCAATTTATAAAGTTAGACACTTACTTCTTCCGCTGGAAAAATATGGTCAAGTTATACGAGATAAAATGCAAAAGCACCATCAATGGTTTTTATCAAAAGAATCTACAGAAGTTATCGAAGATTCTAGCAAGGGGGGATATCGTTTGCAACAAAGAAGGTTAAATCAACAAGTTAGCCTTTAATTGCCCGTCAGGCATTAATAACATCTCGCGAGGCATTCGGAATATTCCCAATAAAAAATGATTGTTCTCGCGTGATTGTCTAATTGCCCTGGTTTTAGCCATAACGTCCAGCATTCAGTGATTATCACATCTAAATTTATTTCGTCATGTTACTATGGGTGTTTAACAAATTTAACATTAAATAACAAGTCTGTTGATATTTAATTTTGTTACTGCGCTCAGAGTGTAAATAGACCCGTTTTAGTTCCATGCATTTTTTGAGATCCCGGCCAAATAATGTTGTTGTCGGTTTTCCTCTGGTGTCATATTGCTCAGTGATTCATGCGGGCGTTCACAGTTATATTCTGACAACCATTTTTCCGTGATTTCCCGCACTTCATTCAGCGTTCTGAACAGATAAAAATCGAGTATTTCTGTACGGTATGTCCGGTTAGAGCGCTCAATGAAAGCGTTCTGCGCCGGCCTGCCCGGCTGGATAAATTCCAGTTTTACTCCATGTTTATCTGCCCAATCAGCCAGCGCCAGAGAGATAAACTCCGGACCATTATCCATGCGAAGCATGGCTGGATAGCCGCGGTTTGCCGCGATCCTGTCGGGCACCCGGACCACTCGCGGGGCTGGCAGATTCAGATCGATTTCAATCGACAATACCTCCCGGCTAAAGTCATCAACGACATTGAACGTGCGAAAGCGACGACCGCAAATCAGAGCGTCATGCATGAAATCAACGGACCAACTCTGGTTTAACGCTTCGGGCGTAGCCAGCGGTGATGGATTACGCACATGCAGACGCTGTTTACCTTTGCGGCGAAAATTCAGCTTAAGCAGACAGTAAATGCGGTGGATCCTTTTATGATTCCACTGATATCCCTGACGCCGCAGGATCTGAAATAACTTTGGAAAACCATATTGTGGATACCGTTCGGCAGCAGCCTGTAATGCGAAAATAACAGGTTCATCACGAGTGGTATCCGGGCGATAATGGTAAACCGTTCTGCTCAGATTCAGACTCCGGCAGGCCTGACGAATACTGAGTCCGAATGTCGTTATCAAATGCGTTACCAGCTCACGCTTAAAGGCTGGTTTTAAAGCTTTTTTTCGATGACGTCTTTCAGTGCCCGGTTCTCAGGACTGAGATCGGCAAACATCTGTTTGAGGCGTCGGTTCTCGTCCTCCAGAGCCTTTATCTTTTTAATATCAGAAGCTTCCATGCCGCCGTATTTAGACTTCCAGTTAATGGGATGGACTACCTCCTCCCTCTGCGGTTAACTGTACAAAATGCGTTCAGCAGGAGAATCACCATGAATATCATATTTCTGGGTATTGATCTGGCTAAAAATGTCTTTCAGCTTTGTGGGTTAAACCAGGCCGGTAAGCCAGTTTATTCAAAACGTACCGGCCGAAATGAATTACTCCAGACGGTGGTGAATATTCCGGCGTGTCTGATCGGTATAGAAGCATCTACAGGCGCATTTTACTGGCAACGTGAGTTTGAGAAACTGGGTCATAACGTAAAAGTCATCAGCCCCCGGTATGTAAAACCTTTTGTCCGTGGGCAAAAAAAATGACGGGAACGATGCGCAGGCGATAGCTGTGGCTCTGATGCAACCTACGATGCAGTTTGTTCCACCGAAAAGCCCTGAACAGCAGGATATTCAGGCTCTGCACCGTGCAAGACAGCGTATTGTCAATCATCGTACTGCGACAGTCTGTCAAATCCGGGGACTGCTGCTTGATCGGGGAATAACAATCGGCGCGGCAGTCTCAGGAGTTCGTCGTGCTGTTCCGCTTATCCTTGAAAATGCTGAAAATGGTCTTAGCGCTGGAATGCGCAGGACGATTGCAGAGCTATATGATCTCTTTAACGATCTTGGTCGTCGTATAAACTTTTTTGATAAAGAAATTGATGCTGTGTTCAGGCAATCAGAAGCCTGCCAGCGCATTGCCAAAGTTAAAGGCATTGGCCCTAAAACAGCAACAGCTGTTGTTGCCGCGACTGGCAAAGGAACTGAATTAAAAAATGGTCGTCACTTTGCCGCATGGCCTGGTCTGGTTCCACGACAGCACTCGAGTGGCGACAGGCAGGTACAAATGAATATGACGAAAAAAGGCGACAAGCATTTGCGGACACTTTTTATTCATGGTGCCCGCGCTGTCGTCAGAGTTGCCACGAATAACAATGATGGCGGCCTGCATCAGTGGGTTAACCAGTTAAAGGAACGGCGCGGGTTTAATAAAACGACCGTGACAGTGGCTAACAAGAACGCGAGAATAATCTGGTCGATGCTTAGAAATGATACCGAATATCAGGCAGTTGGACGTTAGTACCCAGCCAGACGAGTTGCAGTGTACTGAAAAATGGTGACAGGTTGCACCTGCACAATCGGAACCTGACTATTATATTGGCCTCAGAGGCCGTCCAGTTGTTGAGGCGATTGTGTGCGGATTACCCATTTGGGCACAGGTTTTCCTGATGCCGGATAGATGTAAGCAACAACCCAAAACCAGATTTTGTACTTGCAAAACGGAGGTAGTCCATAGATGTAGTAAGTGGCTTCAGAGATACCAGCCGCCCGGCAGACATCCTTGACGGTACGTCCAGATTCAACCGACTTAATCACGGCGATGATCTGGTGCTCAGTAAAACGGGCTTTACGCATAGCGATCTCCTTCGTTGGCAGAGTGAGTATGCCGGAAGATCTCTAAATGTGAATGGCACGATTATGCGGGATACTTACATATCAATGGCAGCCTGTTGTGTGATCATTTAGTAACTCCATAATATACATTATAGTCTATATCATAAATTGTAACTGGTTATAATAAAATATCACTTTATTAATCAATCTCAATAGAGAAATATTTTATGATAATTATACATCATAAATTTTATAATTTCATGCGAAGTTGAGATTTTCTTTGTTATGTATTAGGCTTAAGTTAGAATGTGGGGCTAATGTGAGATGTTATTTTATTTATATATTAACGTTCAAATGCTATACCTCTGTTTCCAGTCTCACAACCAATGCACTTTCCGGTAACCATACTGACATATACATGAAAAGGAGTTGTTGTAACCATCTCTAACCAGTCCAGTTTTGATAAATCAACATTACATGTATAAATAACATAGCAAGGATCGCCTTTTATCATTTTGGTTTCAACATAAAGGCTACTTTCACTCCAACCAAGTCTTTTTCGAACGCAATAATCTTTTGCGATATCAATAGCTCGCTGTGGGGTAATCATTTAAAAATTCCATAATACACATTGTACAGTATACCAGAAACTGTAATGGGACCTAAAAGAACACCTGCTGCGCTGTCATACTTCGGATTGTTGATTTCTTTTAATGGAAACTTATCTTCAAATGCTTATTGTAATCGTCCCTGATTTCCTTTCACTGCGAATAAATAATCACTCCCCTGATTATTAATCTTCTCAGCGATATCTTTCTGACATCCCATTGCGTCAGTTGTAATCAATTTTTTCTTGATATCCAGAAGGTTAAGAAGTTTTGGTATTGCAGTGATCTCATTTGATTTCTCAGCTGTCTTTATCTGCCCAAGAACGACACTGTTCATGGTAGAGAATGCGCTGATTACATGAATTGCTCCCCGACGACGGCTTTTATCATAAGATCGACGCAGAGTCTTCCCGTCAATCGTAATAACATCGCCTTCTTCTGATAAATGACAATCCCGCATCCGGTTGATAAAACATTCATGGAATTTTTTAGGGCTTATACAATACCACTCTGGCAATAGTGTTATGAACAGGAATACCATTTTCAAAATCACCCTATTCCTTTAAAAAATCAATATGAGCCTCGCCAAAATCCTGGATATCTTCCCATCCTTCGGCACCAGAAATGACAGTGCAGATTGTCAAAAGCAGAATGTCTGATAATTTATGCTCTACTTTCCAGGGTTGTCTGTAATCAGGAATAATTGAAATATGTGCCACTAGCTTTCCAAGTTCCATAATCTGTTCTCCTTATTTTTCAGGGGATATTTGATCATATGTAATACCAGAAGGACACCTGCATAGGATAAGGATTGACTTGATTTTTAAACAAAAAATGCGGCTTTATTAGTACGAAAAACGTACTTTTCGTGATCTTTCCCTGTCCATCAGCCCGTCCACTTCCAGCGTAAAGCGCAATCCTTTTGATGACATATAACCATCCCTGATGATGACAGGAAAAAAGACTGCCAGCGGTTCAGTGGCTATGACAGTACAGTGTTACGCTTGCGTTCAGGCACGCTACAAGGGCGAAAGCATGAATTTATTTAGTTAACTTATTGGATCTATTGAACGTTATATCAATGCTCAAGATAAAACTGATCTTCATACTCTAAATCGTAGTTATTAAGTGAATTTAAAATAATATCTATTGCTCGTTTTCCCGCAGCCCAGGAACCGAAATTTTGTTTTTGTAGAGCAAATGACCCAATTACATAGAACCAACTTTCCTGAATTTTTCCGGCAAAAGCAACTAGCATGCCTTCCCCATTTCTTGCGTTATTTACTTTTAACTCACCCGCCCATAGTTCCGTAATGTTTTTATTGAAAGTATCTTTGCGTTCTCGTAGTGAAATTTCATCAATTTCAGGGTAATTATTCTCTTTTAGTTGACTGACAATTAGTTTACAAATCTGTTCTTTATTGATTGCTGCATCATGGTATAAAAAATAACCATCAATAATGCCATGAACGTTACTTTCTTCTTTTAAAGATAACGAATAGTAGCTCATTTTTTCATTTTTATATCGTTCTGAATACAGCCATGAGGCCGGGTAATAAAAAGAATAATTTGCAGGCATATCCAGATTTATACTCTTTAATTCTTCCGCTAAATGCCACTTTGAGTCATTAATTAAAGTGAAAAACTTCACGCAATGAAAGAGATCTTCAGCCAGCGATTCATAATCCTTCCAGTTACAACAGGCTTTTACCATTATCACATTGGCCCTGTTGTTTTCAAAATCATAATTTTTAAACACTCTAATTCTTGATGTGATGGTTTCGTTATCGATATCTTTTTTTGTCAAAAAGTCAGCATATCGACCACTAACGCTATAATAATATTTACAGTAAAGAATTTCTTCACCTAAAAGGTTTAATATATTTTCTCCCCAGTCACTGGCATCGATGTCATTATTTATATGCTCATAGACTACATCAACTTCTGTAAAGGGAGATTTTGCTCCAGAAATGGTCTGATAGCAACCAATAGCATAGAGGTTATTGGTTCCTGCAATTAGCTCAGGTTTAATGCTAACCGGTTTCACATCCAAGGGGAGTAATATTTTGTAATGTAAGCTTGTTACTTCTGAGGATGTATAGCGGCATCGCCAAAAGTGTTCTTTCTGGTATTCAAAACTATATGTCACTGACCCTGGAAAGGATGGTTTGTTATTGCTTTCTCTCATTATAATAATTCTCTCTGGATTATTTACATTTCATTTTTTAACATAAAATACATCACAACTAAAAAACCCAAATTAAAAGCTAATTTATATCCTTTAGATACCAGGTTTTCTCCTTCAATGAAATTTTTAAGAAATGATTTTTTGGTATTTTCTTGGTTATATTTCTGATGAAATGACGCTATATTATTGACGCCAGCATCAATAAGAGAAAATACAAAAAAATACAAAAACAGATAACAGCCGGTAAGAAAGCATATAGTTGACGATCGAGTGTATTGTAAATCATCATTTAACATAACACTAATACAGGAAAGTAGTAAAAAAGCTATAACCCCAAATAACATTCTAAACATTATATTGTATCGGTTCATTTAACCTCCAATGATAACAGTTGCCACACCTGAAAGAATAACACCAGAACCACCTGTTGAATGATTAAAAAATGGACCAAATTGGATTTCTATATCTCCGCCAAATCCTAACCCTAACGCTATATCACCAGACAAATTTATCTTAAGCATAACATCATCCTTATCAAATAAAAGTCCAGTTCCGCCAGCTAACCCAATTGAACCAGCGGTACCAGAGATACCCCCTTTCACTTTTAGGCCCCAGAAAGGAGATTCGGCATCAAAGGTTATATCTCCTTTCGCTACCGCAGCTTCTGCACCCAGCTCGGTTTTGAACCCATATTGATGTTCAGCAGCATCATGAATTATAACACTTTCGCCTTTAGCCTCCGCAGTACCAAGTGTCCCTTCTGCTTTTAGCTCTCCATAATCACCGCCTTTAGTCCCTGCGCTAAGGCCAATATTTCCTGAAACTCCCGTTGCCTTTACATCGAACGAGGCTGAGCTACCTTTTGCTCCAGATGTAGTCCCTGCTGTCATACCAACCTTGCCAACAGTACTACCAAGATTAAAATTTATACCGCTATCTCCCATCGGATGACTTAGCTGAAAATCAATAATTCCTGCTTGCAGGTTACTCGTATCATATCGACCGTCACCATCCTCATCCGATAAGGCTGACACTGCATATCCTACATATGTTTTAGAATCATTTGATCCATTTGGATTTTTTACCGAGCCATCTTCATTTGTATTTTTAGCTATTGTCGCATAATGATATTCAGGTGGTTTTGGTCCTTGTGTAGGAGGTAATGATTTTTTACCGCAAATAACCTTGTCCCCCTTTCTGGCAGCGGGTATTCCATTTATTGTAACCGTTTTAGAACCTTCACTGATTACACCGGGCCCATGCTCTTTACAAATAAAAGCATCCCCCATTCGAGCTGCCGGGAACCCTCCAGTTGTAACATTACTACTACCTGATGTTATTGGACCATCATGTCCTGCTGTATCTGCCGTTTGCCTTGCTGCTTCCTTACCCATATCGTATTCCTTTGTGAGGTAATTAACTGATTTACTTATGGATTTAATTTCAGCAAGCCACCGGTCAGCACTTGTTCTTCACTACCATCCGCTGATAATTTTTTGGTATTGACATGATATTCATCCTTCGCGTTATTCTTGATTATTTTTCCACTAATTGTAATTTCGCCATTTTCCAGCAAGGTAATACGTGACTCCCCACAAATGAACTCTATCTTCTCTTCTGAGGAAACACTGATGGTTTTTTTTACCTTTATTGTTTGCTTACCTTCATGCAGGATAATTTCCTGATCCCCTTTATCTATATCGGTTGTTTTATTTCCTTCAGTAATTTCGGTGATCTGATTATTAACTACCGTTGTTTTTTGATCATTCGCTACCGTCACCGTCTGGTCATGACCGCCTTCCTTTTTACTCCCCACGTTGACAGTCTGTCCCACGCTCACCGTCACCTTCTGGTTATTGGTTACGGTTTCCGTATGGTCATGCTTCACCGTCGTGGTACGGTCATTCAGTACCTCGGTATCCATGTTCTTCTGCGCATGGATATACACCTGCTCCTGGTCCGTCGCATCCTCAAAACGCAGTTCGTTAAATCCGCTACCTTTATAGGTTTTCGAGCGGATGGTCATCTGTGTCTTCGTGCCCGGCAGACTGCCCGGCGAGCGGTTGTCCTGGTGGTA